>CAZKNH010000077.1:0-19915 GCA_964553875.1 uncultured Gammaproteobacteria bacterium
GCCGCACGTGCACGACGCGTTCCGGCGCGCCGACCGTGTAGACGTCGCGCGTGCCCGGCACGCGCTTGATCTCGGCCTCGATCGAGTGCGCGACACGCGCGAGGTCGTGCGCGCCCCGCTCGGGATCCTCGGTCCACAGCGTGATCGTCACGATCGGGACGTCGTCGATCCCCATCGGCTTCACGAGCGGCTGAAGGACGCCGACGCCTTGCGGCAAGTAGTCGAGGTTCGAGAACACCGCGTTGTAGAGCCGAACGATCGCTTCGGTGCGCGGCTCGCCGACCTCGAACTGGACCGTCAGCACGGCCATCCCGGGCCGGGAGACCGAGTACGTGTGCTCGACCCCCTCGATCTCCGCGAGCACCTGCTCCATCGGCACGGCGACGACGTTCTCGACCTCGACCGCGCTCGCGCCGGGAAACGGCACGAACACGTTCGCGAAGGTCACGTCGATCTGCGGCTCCTCCTCGCGCGGCGTCACGAGCACGGCGAAGAGTCCGAGCAGGAGGCCCGCAAGCGCGAAGAGCGGCGTGAGCTTCGAGTCCTGAAAGCGTCGGGCGATCGAGCCGGAGAACCCGAGGCTCGTGTTCGGGGCGTCGGCGCTCATCTCTCGACGCGGCGATTCGCCGGACGCTCGTTCGCGCTCTCGGCGACCTGCCGCTCCTTGACGTAGATGCCGGCCGCGACCGGATCGAGCGCGACGAGCTCGCCGGCGTCGAGCCCGGCGAGCACCTCGACGTCTTCGCCGTATGCACGGCCGACGCGGATCTGCCGCAAGGTCACGCGCTCGTCGTCGACGACGTATACCGCCGTGAGCTCGCTGCGGCGGACGACCGCAGCGGCCGGCACGAGCAGACGCCGGCTCTCTCCGACGACGAAGCCGACCTTGACGAACATGCCGGGGAAGAGCGTCGCGCTCCCTTCGGGCAAATTCACGCGCACGCGGAACGTGTTCGTCACGGGATCCGCGACCGGGAAGAACGTCAAGCTTTCCGCCGGCACGCGCTCGTCGCCGACGTACACGAACGCCCGGCCGATCCCCCGGATCGGCTCGACCATGCTTTGCGGCACGTCGACGTTGACGCGCAGCGATTCGAGCGAAAGCCCGCTCATCAGCGGCTGACCCGGGGCGACCATCTCGCCGACCTCGACGTGACGCTCCGAGACGATGCCGGCGTAAGGCGCCCGCACCTCGGTATAGCCGAGCTGCTCCTCCGCCCTCGCGACCGCGGAGCGCGCCGCCTCGCGCCGCGCCGCGGCGGCCTCGCGGTTCGCCCGCGCCTGCTCGAAGCGCGCGCGCGACACGGTCTCGTTGCGGAACATGCTCTCGACGCGCGCATACTCCTGCTCCGCCTCGGCGAAGCGCGCTTCCGCTTCCTCGAGCGCCGCCCTCGCCTCTTGCAACGCCGCCTGCTGCTCCACGTCGGTGAACCGCATGATCACGGCACCCGCCTCGACGAAATCGTTCACGTCGTAAAGAATCTCCGCGACGCGGCCGGTCGTCTGCGCGGAGACCGTCGCGCGATTCACCGCCTCGACGGTGCCGTCGAAGACGCGCTCGCGCGGCGCCTGCTCGTAGCGCGCCTCCACGGTCGGGAACGGCACTTCCGCCGCGAGCGCGGAAGCAGCGACCGATATCGCGATGATCACGACCGGAAAGGCGGAGGTGCCAGGCTTCATTGCTTCGCCCCCTGGGATGCGGTCATAAGAGCCCGACGGCATGCGCGAGCCGATAGCGGGCGAGCGCGGCGTCGTACCGCGCGGCGTCGAAGTTGTCGAGGCTCATCGTGCGCAGCATTTCCGCATCGAGCACCTCGCTGTTCGTGCCCTCCCCGTTCCGGTAGCGGTCCCGAGCAACGCGAAGGTTCTCCTCGGCCTGCTCGAGCGCACGCTCCGTGACGGCAATGCGCCGCTCGGTCTCGTTCCGCGTCAGCCACGCCTGTCGCACGTCGAGCGCGATCAGCGACTCGACGTCGCGCCGCTGCCGCTCGAGCGCCCGCGACTCGAGCGACAGCGCGCTTGCTCGGTTGCGCGAGCGCCCGCCGTCGAAAGCGGTCCACTGCATGCCCACGCCGACGGCCCAGTAGCCGTCGCGGCTCAGGAACTCGTTGTCGAGCCGGGCATAGCCCGCGATCAGAGCGAGCTGCGGGCGGGTCGCCGCGCCCGCCGAGGCGGCCTCGGCCGCGAGCGCGTCGGCCGCGGAACCGAGCCGGCGCGGCTCGCTGCGCTCCGCGAGCGCGAGCATCGTCAGCGCGTCGAGCGTCTCGGCATCGATGCGCGGATCGACACGGGGCAAGTCGGCGTCGAGCTCGAATGGCTCGGCGAGCGGGCGGCCGAGCGCGCGGTTATACGCGGCTCGCGCGACGTCGAGCGCGTTCTGCGCCTGCAGACGGCGCTGCTCGGCATCGGCAAGGGAGACGGACGCCGCGAGGAAATCGTTGCGCGGCACACTGCCCGAGCGATACATGTCCTCCACCTCGCGCAAGTGCGCTGCGAGGCTCGCGACGTTGCTGTCCGCGACCGCAACTGCGCTCTGGGCACGCAGCACGCCGACGTAACGCTCGGCGACCGCGAGCTTCACGTGCTGCATCAACGCTGTGGCCTCGTGCCGGACAGCGTCGAGATTCGCGCGAGCGGCATCGATACCGGCGCGCGTCATGCCGGAAGTATAGAGCGGAACGCTCATCGTCGTCCCCGCGATCACGAGCGTCGAGCCGTCGAGCAGCGGCATCTCGAGCGGAAGCCCGGCGCGCGCGAAATCGAACGCAGGACCCTCGTCGAGCTCGACCGCGTTCACGGACGCGACGAGGCGCGGCCGGCGCTCCGCGCGAGCGGCGCCGACGCCCGCCTCCGCCGCCGCGACCCGGCTTTCGGCGGCGGCAAGCGCGAGATCACGCTCGAGCGCGATGCGCCACGCGTCCTCGAGCGTCTCGGTTTGCGCAACCGAGAGCCCGAAGGCCGCGAGCAGCGCGAGAAGCCGGGACCATCTCACGAACGCGCCGTGTCGGCCCGAGCGCGGTACCGCTCTCCCGGGCCGGAGTCGAACCCGACGTAGGTGAACTGCGTTCATCTCTCCACTGTGCCTCCGATTTCCGCCTCGCGCCGCAGCCCGAGACGCCGCATCACGATGGCCGCCGGGCAGAAGCCCGTGAACGCCTGCTGGAACAGGTTCGCACCGATCAGCACCGTCAGCCATACGAAACTGGGATGCACCCAGTGTGTCAACGCAACCGACAGCAGCACCATGATGCCGGCGAATGCGGCGATGCCGCGCTCTATCGAGAACGGCCTCTTCTCGGCGGCTCGGGTCGTCGTTGCAGTGCTCATCGCTTCACCTCCTTGTCGACGGCTGCATTTCCGATGGTCGTTATATTAGATATATCTAAATTAAAAAGTTCTAATTCAGACGTGACACATGCTACGCCGGACTCGGACGACGGCGATTCGGGGAAGTACTTATACGAAGGGCACGACGCGGACGGCGGGCTCCGGTTCCCGGCGACGGCCGGGCAACGAAGCCCGCGCGCCGGGATAGGACTCACCGACGAGTCCCTTTGCCCCGCCTCGGCCGCTTCCGCCCCAGCCCTCCGTGGCAGTAGAGCTCGCGCAGCACGGAGATGATCCGAAGGGCATTGGTCGGGGCGAGCGAATAGTAGATCGTTTGCGCCTCGCGGCGCGTCTCGACGAGTCCCTCGCGGCGCAGCACGGCGAGCTGCTGCGACAGCGCGGATTGGCTCAACGGTATCTGCTCGTTGAGCTCCGAGACGGACATCTCCTTGCCGACGAGGGTACAGAGGATCAATAGCCGGCTCTCGTTGGACAATGCCTTCAACAGCGCAGCCGCCTCTCCGGCTCGATCTCGCAGACGCTCGAGATCCTTGCGGCTCATCGGCGGAGGGGCTGCGTGCTTCGCGATCATAGGTAGTCTTACGGGGCCGGCTCGAGACTCGGGTCGGGCGCGCACCCGGCGACGTCGAGCGGCGCCGGGACCGGATTGAATTTCAGCGTATTCTAATATAGCGCCGAAGTGCCCGGTGCGCCGTCGCGACCCTCGGCGCACCGTCAGCGCGCGAACGGACCCGCCGCGATGCGGAGCGCCGCGTCGTGCAGCACGCCGTTAGAGAAGAGCGCCGTGCCGCCGAGATCCGGCCTGCCGGCCAGGTCGCTGAACGCGCCGCCGGCCTCGCGCACGACGATCGACGGCGCGGCCACGTCCCATGGGCCGCAGACGAAGAAGACGGCAAGGTCGCACTCGCCGCGGGCGACGAGCATCGCGGGATGGTCGCCGGCGTGCTCGGGACGGGAAGGGCGGGCGAGCGCTGCGGCGACCTCTCTCGCGCGCTCGTCCCGTACCCACTCCGGTGGCGGAATGAACGTACGCGCAGCATCGAGCGACGACGTCGCCGACACGCGGAGCCGCTCGGGCGCAGCACCGTCATCGGCCACGAACGCACCGCTACCCCTGGCCGCCCAGTAGCGGCGGCCGAGCGGCGCATGGTCGCAGACGCCGAGCACGACCTCGCCGTCCACCTCGAGCGCGATCAGCGTGGCCCACTGCGTCGTGCCGGACGCGAAGCTCTGCGTGCCGTCGATCGCGTCCACGATCCAGCGCCGCGGCCCCGATCCCGTCTGTCCCCGCTCCTCGCCGAGCATCGCGTCGCCCGGCCGTTCGCTCGCGATCGCGGCCCGCACCGCGTCTTCGACGGCCTCGTCCGCCTCGGTGACGATGCTGCCGTCTACCTTCCTCCAGCTGCGGAACGTGCCACGGAAGCGCCCAAGGGAGATCGTTCGCGCGGTGTCCGCGAGACGCAGCGCGAATGCAAGGTCGTCGTCAAGGGAGTGAGTCATAGCCTTTCGGTCGGGTTCGAAACGAGCGGCCATGCTACACGCGGGACGCCCGAACCTCGACCCGACGCGGCACGGTTCTTGCTCGTGCGGGGAAGTTCCGTCACGCAGGGCTGGTTCCGAGGATGAACAGATTCGTCGTCACGGGCACCGGACGAACCGGCAGCGCTACGCTCGGACGCGCGCTCGGATTTCACGAGAGCGTCGCCGCCGGGTGGGAATGGGGTTTCAAAGTGCCGTGGGCGAGACGCGTCGAAGCGTGCCGGCGCGGCTTGCGCGGCGATTTCAGCCTCCTCGCCGACCGGGAGCGCGCGCAGATCGAGGCGGCCGTCACCGGCGCGACGAAATGGCTCGGCTACAAAGGCATCTTCCGCACGAACGACAAGTGGCTCGTCACGCCCGCCGCCGGTGTCACGCTGTTCCTCGACCGCTTCTACGAAACGCTCCGCTGGTGGCGCAGCGAGCCCGACATCCACGTGCTGCACATCGTTCGAACCGACAACCTTGCATGGCTTCGGTCGAAGTTCGTTGCGACGAAGCTCGGCATGTTCGGCGCAGGTAACCGCTATCCCGAGGACGTCTCCGTCGAAATTCCGGTGCACGCCGCGATCAAGCGCGTGCGTATGAAAGTCTGGCTCGACGAGAAGCTGAGCGAGCTTGCGCGCACGAATCCGTATTGCTTGATTCGCTACGAGGACCTCGCTCGCGACCTCGACGCCGTGACCGCGAAAGCGCATCGCTTCCTCGGCCTCGAGCCGCAGATCATGCCGCGCGAGCGCGTGCTCGAACGCCAGTCCGCAGGGATTCCGATCGAGCAGCACGTGCGCAACTACGAGCGCTTGCGGGACGCGCTCCGCCGGGCGTCCCTGCTCGAGACGCCGCTGCCAGGGAGCGCGCGCGGGCTCGTCGGCGTCTGAGCACGCCGCCCGGCGGATCCGGATCGGCCCGCGCTGTGGAGCGCGTTTTCCGTCGTCGTACTCCCCCGCCTTGTCAGCCTTCCGACAGCACGTCGTCGTAGACGGCGCGCGTGAGCTGCGCCGCCCGCCGCCAGCTGTAACGGGTCCTGACGAGCTGCTGCAGCGCTCCCGGCTCGGCGAACTTTTCTCCGCGCGCGAGCGACGCGATCCGCTGCGCGAGCGCGTGCGTGTCGCCGACGGGAAAGAAGCATTCGGGCGGGATCGGGATCGCCATGTTCTCCGGTATCGCGGTCGACAGCACCGGCGCGCCGTAGCTCAGCGCCTCGAGCAGCGCGATCGGATGTCCCTCCGCGGAGGACGGCAGCACGAACACGGCGCAATGGCTGTAGAGCTCACGCAAAGCTCGGCCGCGCTGAAAACCGGTCAGGACGATGTCCGGATTGCGTTGCGCCCTGGCGATCACCTCGCGCGTATACCCGTCGCGAGGGTTGACCTCCCCGACGAGAACGAGCTTCCATCCGGCCGGGCGCGCCGACTCGAACGCATCGACGAGATCGATCTGGCGCTTCCCCCTGTCCATCCGCGCGACGTAGAGCACGTATCGCCGCGGCGCCAGACCGAAGCGCGTCAACGTATCGGTCGTCGTGACTCGCCCCGACCGAGGCGCGCCGTTCGGAATCCACGTCGCACCGACACCGTACTTCTCCCGCATCCGCTCCTCGAGCACTTTCGACACGACGATGCAGCCGTTCGCGCCGCGCATCCCTGCCCACTCGCCCGCCTCGAGGACGCGGCGCGCGATCGGTCCCCACTTCTCCCGTAGATAATCGGCGCCGTGATGCGTCACGACGACGCGCAGGCCGAGAAGCCGTGCGAGCGGCGTCAAGAATGCAGGTCCGACGGCATGCAGATGCAGGATGTCCGGCCGCTTGACGGCCGCATAGAGCACGCCGATGAAGGTGTGCACGGCGGTCTCGATGATCGTGATCGACGGCGCCCAGAGGTAGCTCAATCGAACGCCGAACCGGCGACTCAACCGCTTGCCGCGGAAGTACGCCGACCGCTGCAGGACCTCCACCTCGCAGCCGAGCCGCGCGAGCAGCGGATAGAGATTGCGCGCATGGGTCTCTATTCCTCCCTGCACGTTCACGATCCCGCGCAGGCCGAGGACCATCACGCGGACCGGCCGGTGGGTCACGCGGTCGCGCTCGACGGCGTCTATCGGAAGCGAGAGTCGATGATCGGACGGGCCTTCGAACGGACGCGACATCGCTACGCCTCGGCCTCACGGCACGCGCCGAACCGCGGACCGACGACGCTGCTCCGCCGCCGGGCGGACAACCTGCGCACCGCGCAGGCCTTGCCGGCAACGATTCCGGAATAGAACCAGAAGAGATAGCCGATCTCGTTCATCGAAAACACGCTCTTGTAGAAGAGCGCCATCCCCATCATGACCGTCACGGTGGCCCAGACCTGTCCGAGCAGGCCGACCGCTCCGTCCCGGCGCGCAAGCAGGAGCGAGTCCTGAAACACGAGCGCGTACATCAAGAGGTACACCGCGAGCCCGACGAAGCCGATCTCCCACAAGAAGTTCGTGATCTGCGTGAGCGCGACGCCGTAGCGCTCGAAGTAGTGCGCATACTCCCCTTCGAAGCCGGGAAGCGACGACGGCGAGACGTTGCCGGCCCCGAGCCCGAAAGCGAGCGTCAGGGGGTCGCGCGAGATCGTGTCGAAGGCGAGCGAAATGCTGTCGAAACGTCCGATCGCGCGGTCGTCGGCGGGGTCCGCGCCGGTGTAGAGGTAATGGCGAACGTGGCCCTCCGTGAAGAACGTCTCGAGCGGCTTGCCGAATTCGCGGTACTGGATGAAGTAGTTGTAAACGCTGACGAAAGCGAGGCCCGCGGCGACGCCGACGATCGCGACGGGTATGACTCGGCGCATCGTCTTGGTGCCGCTCGGCATCAGGAGCGCCGGCAGCAAGAGCGCGACCGGGAGCATCACGAGCGTGCCTTTCGTCTCGTTCAGCGTCGTCGGAAGGAAGAAGACCGCGGTCGCGGCCATCAGGAACGGCAGACGGATTCTCCTCCGATAGTACGCGGAGACGAGCAGCGCAATCACGCAGACCATCAGCATGCTGAGCGAGCTCGACGACGTCGCCATGCCGCGGACCGGATCGCCCGTATGCATCCGGTCTGCGAACTCGACGAATCGCTGGTACACGGCGAGCGGAATCTGCAGGAACAAAATCGTCAGCAACACCGCGAGCTGCGCCTTGAGCTGGCGAGGCGTGAACGGATAGACGACCGGAAGCAGGAAGAAGGGAATGAACTTCACGTAGCCGCGCAAGCCCGAGATGACGGCGCCGGACGACATCCCCTGAACGAGAAATCCGAAGAGGAGCACGAAAAAGAACAGCGCGAAGAAGACGACGTAGCGCCAGTCGAGCGCGATCTCCTTGCCGGCCAGCACGCGGCCGATCACGACGAGCAGACACACGGCCGTCGTGAGCTCCGGAAGCAGCACGAAGTAGGGGTGAATCACGTCCAGGCGGCGGACGAGGTACCCCGCCCCGAACACGGACACGAACATCGCGCCGACGAGAAAGTTCATCAGCACCCGACCGTTTCTGATTCTCCCCGTATTCGCGCGGCTGCAATCTCTATGCCACGGTCACCTCACCGGGATTCTGCCGCTTCCGGGAGCGCGAACCGACGAAAAGCAAAATTTGGAACGGCATGCGATCGACGGCCGCACGTCGGGACTCGCGGGCCGTCCGACAGCCCCGAAGCCGCAGCCGCCGCTAACCGCACCGAACCGCCCGAACCGCACGCGCAGCAGCCAAAGCGTAGGTATTCCGCGACACGTTGACCGGCTCCGCCGTGCTCTCCAGACTCTGCGCCGCTTCCACCGCGCATCGCTTCCGCGAACGGCGCCGTGATCCCCGAATCCCGGCCGGAAGTTCGCGATTCAGAAGGTCTCTTGCTTACGCGGTCTCCATGCTTCTGGAGACCCGATCATGATGTGCTGCCTCGTTCGATTCGTCCGATTGCGGGAGCCCCAAGCCATGCCGATCCGATCGCCTCGACTGCTCCTTCTGTACGTTGCGCTCGCCGCCGTCGGCGAAGGCCACGCGGCGACCTTCTACGTCCGTAACGGCGGGGACGATTCCGCGGACGGGCGAAGCCACGCGAGCGCGTGGGCGACGCTCGAAAGGGTCGAGTCGCACACGTTCGCCCCGGGCGACGAGATCCTCTTCCACTCCGGCGACACGTGGAAAGGCGAGCTTCGCGTCGACTGGTCCGGCAACCCGTCCGCCTACACCGTGATCGGCGCATACCACCTGCAGAACGGCGTGGAGACTCGCGGAGTGAGCGGAAACAGACCGACGATCAGCGGCGACAAGCGGCTGCCGCGTAACCGTCATCAGGGACTGATCGAGGTCACCGGCGACTACGTGCGAATCGAGAACCTCGCCCTCGTCGATTCCGGAGGCCGCGGCGTCAGCCTTCGCGGTGCCGACTTCGCGCAGGTGATCAATGTCACGACCCGCGGCACGTTCGACAGCGGCATCAAGCTGAACCGGTCCCGCGACGTGCTGATCGAGAGCTGCTTCGTCATGGACTCGAACCGGGCCTATCTCGACGGCGAGTCCGCGTGGGGCGCGGCGATCGTAGGCGTAGAGTCTCCGAGGCTCACCGTGCGCGGCAGCACGGTCGCGAAGGTGTACGGGGAAGGCATCAACGCGAACCACGGAAGCCACGAGTCCCTGATCGAAGGGAACCGGGTATTCGGCGCACGGGCTCTCGGCATCTACGTCGACGCCTCTCGGGACGTCACGATCAGGCGGAACATGGTCCTCGGCATCTCGGATCCCGCGTTCTGGCGAACCGGGGACAATGTCGGCAGCGGCATCGTCGTGAACAACGAGAAATATCACTACAAAGGCTATGGCGGCGACATGGATCCCGGCATCCTGTCGACCGGCGTCAAGATCTACGCGAACCTCGTCGCATACACGCAGCAAGGCATCGCGTTCTGGGGCAACATGCCGGAGTCGCGATTCGAAGGCGCCGAGGTCTACAACAACACCCTCGTCGACAACACGGTCCAGTTCGACCCCGGCACGCGGCCGAAGCCGGGCTCGAGCTTCTCGAACAACATCCTGCTCAGCGTCAGCGCCGGCACGCGCGACGTTGCGAGAACGAATCTAGAGGGCATGGCCGCGAGCAACAACTACCTGAGCCAGGGTGACCCGGGCGGCGATTTCTCTCATCCGGGCAACCGATACAGCGGGCTCGAGCTCGTCCGCATGCAGGGGTGGCGCGAGATCGACGATCTGATGGCCGTGGGCTGGGCGGACTTCGCGCCGAAAGGAAACGCGGTCGCCGGCGCTGGAGACAGCGGCATCCTCGCGCGCTCGTCCGCGAAGCACGACTTCGACCGTGATTTCAACGCGAAGCCGCACCAGCGGCCGATCGACATCGGCGCCGTCCGAACGGGCGCGCTCAAGGTGCCGAAAAGCCCGGGCGGACTCTCGGTGCGCCCGCGCTGATGCGCAAGCCTCTCCGGCGTCCTCGCCGGAGAGGCACATCGACCGGTAACTTACTTGCCGCTTCCGCTCCAGCGCGTACGACCGGAGCGATCGGTTTGCAGTTCGAGGCATCGGGCACTTCACGCCTCGTGTTCCTGCGACGCGACAGGTTGACACCTCCGATCGCGGTCACTCAGACTGCCGGCGTTCAGGGCAAACCCGCCGAAAGACGGGGACGCAAAACCACGGGTCTAAAGCGAGCTACGCCATGATCGCCGGGTCGCACACCTCTTCGGTGCCGCACCGTCGCAGCGGTTAGAACTCGAGTCACATCCGCTCGACGCCAACCCGCCGCCTTCCCGCGATCGCGAGACGACCCGATGCAGACGCGGTCTGTGTCGGGCTAGAGTCGAATAATTATCGGCGGTGCTCGCCGACGACAGACGGAGCGACATTAAAGAGGGAGTGCCGATGCCGATCCGCTGGATGCGTTTTCTGCTTGTTTGCGCCGTGCTCGGAGCGAGCGCGACGGCCGAAAGCGCAACGTATTACGTTCGTAACGGGGGCAACGATTCAGCGAGCGGGAAAAGCCACGCGGACGCATGGGCGTCGATCGACAAGGTCAACTCCGGCTCGTTCGGGCCGGGCGACGAGATCCTGTTTCATGCGGGCGACAAATGGACGGATCAGCTCGTCGTCAAATGGTCGGGTTCCAAGTCACAGCCCCTCGTCATCGGCGCCTATTACGTCGAGAACGGCGTCGCGAAGCGCGGAATCAACGGAGCGCGGCCGACGATCGACGGCCAGGACCGCATACCCCAATCCCGGCACGTCGGGCTGATCGAGATCACCGGCGACCACGTCCGCGTCGAGAACTTCCGCCTGATCAACTCCGAAGGACGAGGGGTCAGCTTTCGCGAAGCGAGCTTCGGCGCGGTCATCAACGTCGTCACGCACAATACCTACGACAGCGGCATCAAGCTGAACGAGTCGAGTGACATCCTGATCGAGAACAACCACATCGCGGATTCCAATCGGGCGTACCTCGAGGGCGCTTCCGCCTGGGGCTCGGCGATCGCGGGCGTCAAGTCGCCGAGGATGACGGTTCGGGGTAATACGGTCGAGAAGGTGTACGGCGAGGGCATCAACGCGAACCAGGGGAGCCACGACTCGCTGATCGAAGGGAACCGCGTGTACGGCGCGCGAGCGGTCGGCATTTACGCCGATTCGTCGCCGAGGGTCACGATACGCCGCAACATCGTGCTCGGCACGACCGACTCGGGTCACTGGCGCGGCGACGGGAAGACGGTCGGCAGCGGCATCGTCGTCAACAACGAGAAGTACCACTACGCGGGCTACGGCGGGAAGACCCCGCTCGATGTGCAGTCGACGGACGCGAAGATCTACGCGAACCTCGTCGCATACACGAACCAGGGCATCGCGTTCTGGGGCAATCTTCCGGAAAGCAGCTTCGACAACGCCGAGGTGTACAACAATACGCTCGTCGACAACAACGTTCAGTTCGACGGCGGGCAAAGGCCGAAGCCGAACGGCAGGTTCGTCAATAACATCCTATTGAGCATCTCGAGCGGAACGCGCGATGTGGCGGGAACGAAGCTGCACGGCATGACGGCACGAAACAACTATTTGAGCCAAGGCGACCCGGGCGGCGACTTCTCGCATTCGACGAACATTTACAAGGGAGTCGCGCTCGCGCGGATGAGCGGCTGGCGCGCTCTCGACAAGCTCGACACCGTCACGTGGAAGGACTTCCTGCCTATGGCGTCGAGCCGCACGAACGGCGCTGGCGACAACGGCATCCTGTCGCTCGCGACGGCCAAGAACGCCTACGACCGGGATTTCAACGGCGAGCCGCATAACAACCCGATCGACCTCGGCGCGCTTCGTTTCTCGACGCAGGCCAACGCACCGAAGGTGCCGAAGCCGCCCGCTGCCGTCAGCGCTCGGCCCCTCGCTCCGTAGCCGAGCGCGCCGGGCATATCTCCGCCGGGCCGGGCGAGGTATGCTCTCCGCGAAGCCGCACGACACCTGCTCCCGAACGGCGCCGGGAGGTTCCCGGCGGCGCCGGAAGCAGGCAACGCCGCGAGCGCGCCGCGCCGGGCGTCTTCACGGCAGATCGAACGGCATGAGCCCGACGCGCGGAGGTAGCTACCGTTGGCGACGCTCGAGGACAGAGCATTCCTGCTGCTCGTCGTTGCCGTCACGGCTCTGTTCGTCTGGGTGCTATGGCCCTTCTACGGCGCGGTGCTCTGGGGCGCGGCGATCGCGATCCTGTTCGCACCGCTCTACCGCCGGATTCGCGAGCGCTTCCGCGGTCGGGCGAACCTCGCCGCCGTAGCGACGCTCCTGATCATCGTCGCGATCGTGATCGTGCCGCTCATGCTCGTCGGCGTGCTGCTCGTGCGGCAGGCGGCCGCCGTCTACGATCGGCTGCAGACGGGCAACGTCGATTTTCAGAGCTACTTGGATCAGATCGCGGCGGCCGTCCCGAGCTGGATCACGGCGCTTCTCAACAGCGTCGGCATCACGAACCTCGACCTCGAGGAACCGCTCGCGGCCGGCCTGCGCGCCGCGAGCCAGCTGCTCGCGGAGCAACTGGTGCTGCTCGGCCAGAACGCGTTCATCTTCGTCGTCGGACTGTTCGTGATGCTGTATCTCCTGTTCTTCCTGCTGCGCGACGGCGACGCGCTCGCACGCCGCATGAACGACGCGATTCCGCTGCGTCCCGAGCAGCGGCGCGCGCTCGCGGACAAGTTCACGACGGTGATTCGCGCGATGATCAAGGGCACGCTCGCGGTTGCCGTCGTTCAAGGCTTCCTCGGCGGCCTGATCTTCTGGCTGCTCGGCATCCCGGCGGCGGCGCTCTGGGGCGTCGTGATGGGAATCCTGTCCCTCTTGCCCGCCGTCGGCTCGCCGATCGTCTGGGGACCGGTCGCGATCTATCTGCTCGCGACCGGCGAGGTCTGGCAAGGCCTCGTGCTCCTCGCCTACGGCGCGCTCGTGATCGGCTTGATCGACAACGTGCTCCGGCCCGTCCTCGTCGGCAAGGACACGCGCATCCCGGACTACGTCGTGCTGATCTCGACGCTCGGCGGTCTCGCGCTCTTCGGCGTCAACGGACTGCTGCTCGGTCCGGTGATCGCCGCGCTGTTCCTCGCGGTCTGGGATATCTTCTCGACCAGCCGGCGGCGGTACTACGACCCGGTCGCACAGGTAACGCTCGCCGATGACGAGTCGCCGCGCCCGGCCGGCTCACGGCAGCGCGACCGGGAATCCGCGTGACTCAGTCGCTGCGCGGGTCCGCGGTGTCTCGTCCGTCCATGTTCGGCCGTCCGAGCAGCGCTCTAAGGTCGATCACGGCCCTGACCGGCAGATGGTCCGACGCAATGCGGGCCGCGCCGCGCGTCAGCACGTCGATCGACACGATCGCGCGCGCCGGCCGCACCCATATCCGCGTCAACGACAGGAACGGCGCGAACGACGGAAACTCGGCCGGCGCGAGCGCCTCGCCGAGAATGCGGTGCGCGTCCTGCAGCATCACCGAGCGCGGGTACCACTCGTTCATGTCGCCGACGAGGACCACCGGCAGCTCCGGCGGCGCCGTGCGCACGGCCTCGAGCAGCCGCTGCCACTGCACGCGCCGCTCCCTCCGGCTCAGACCCAGGTGCGTCGCGATGACCCGAAGCCGGCCATCGCCTGCGTCGAGCTCGACATCGAGCGCGCCGCGCGGCTCGAAACGCGGCAGGCTCAGGTCGTGCCGCACGACGCGGACGACCGGGAAGCGCGTCAGGATCGCGTTGCCGTACTCCGCACGACCGCGAATGATCCTGAGGCCGGGCACCGCGGTCATCTCGAGCCGTTCCGCGAGATAGTCGAGCTGCCGCGTGCCGTCGCGCTCGGGGTCGTTGTGCACCTCCTGCAGCGCATAGATGTCGCAGCCGAGCGCCGCGAGCACGTTGCCGATACGCGCAGGAGAACGCCGCCGATCGAGCCCCACGCAGCTGTGGATGTTGTACGACCCGACGGCGATCCGGTGCACGGCCGGCGCACCGCTCAAGGGCCCGGGACCGCGCACGTGCCGCGCAGCGCGTCGGGAAGCTCGCGATCCTCCGCGTCGGGCGCCGCTTCGTAGCCGCCCGGATCCGAAAGCAGCGCGGCGCCGTATGCCCAGAGCGACGGCACCGGGTACGTGCCGAAGCGCCGCGACGACGGCACCTGAGGGAGGCGCACGAACAGCATCCCTTCGATGTCCTCGGCGAGCATCCGCTCGAACGGCGTGAGATCCGCTTCGTCGCCCGGGTCGAGCGTCGCGAGCTGCAGCAGATCATGGCCCGCCACCTCGAATGCGACGCGCGGCAGAAGACGCGTTTGCTCGGCGGCGAACGTCGCGTAAACGCTGCCGGCCGTGCTGAAGCTCCGCCTCACGATCGCGGCGACGGGGGCGGCGACGATGCCGGCAAGCCGGCTCGTCGAACCGACGAGCGGGATCCGCCAGCCGAGCTCGCGCAACGAATCGATCGTCATCGCGGTGCTGTTACGACGCGCGCGATCGAACTCGATGCTGCCGCAATGGAGCGCGTGCAGCGTAGCGTCCAGGGCCTCCTGCACCGCGATCGCCGCACGGGGCCGCGAGAGCACGGCGACGAGCATGTAGCCCGGTCGGTAGTAGAGCTGGCCGCTGTTCAGGTCATACAAGTAATTGTCGAGCGGCAGCGACGCGGGAATGATCCCTTTCGCGTTGCCTTCGAGCAGCGGATAGAAGTTCGTGACGAGCCACTCGTCCCACTCGCCGCGCTCGCCGAGCATGCCGGTCGCGACGGCGAGATGTCCCCCGCGCGAGCCGTCGTCGTCGCCCTGCGCGCCGCTCAGCACGAAGGCCACGGCCGGAAGCCCTCCCCAGCCTGCGGGGTCGCTGCGTGCATAGAGGAGCCGATAGCGCTCTTCCGTCTGCGCTTCGAGCAGCGTCCCGATGAGCTCGTTCGGGCGAAGCGGTGCACCGCGAAGGCCCGCGAGATCGATCCTCTCGTCCTCGGGAAAGATCGTACGTGCAACGAAAACCGGACCGGTCGGCCCCGCGACCTCGGTGCCCCTGATCGTCAGAGAGCGTCCCGCGAAGAACCGTGCCGTCGACGCGTCCGCGTACGCCGTGCTGGTCGGAATCGGCGGCGTCAGCGCGAGCGGGATCGAGCGCTCGCCGACGAGCAGGCCGCGTGCATCGTCGGACAGCCGCGCACCCGAGATGCGCTGCGGCGCACCGAGCCACACGATCGCCGGAGGCGCAGCCGCCAGCGGACCGCGTGACGAGGCGGACGCCTTGGGCACGGCGATCACCTCGTCCCGGAACCACCAGAGCGCCGCCGCCGGCACGTCGCACTCGCCGCAGTCTCCGCTCGCAAGCTCGAACTGCTCGGCCGCGAAAAGCCCGAGCCTGCCGCTCGCGAGCGCACCGTTCGCGAGCGCGGCGAACGAGCCGTACGGGACATCCGGTGCGCTGGCTGCGATCGTGAAGGAGGGCGCGTCGTCGACCGCGGCCCCGCCTTCGAACGCCGAATACGCCGCCGGCGGCACCGCATACGCCTGTCTCGGCGAATCCGGGTTACCGGCGCAACCGGCTGCCGCGCACGCGACGGCGAGCGCCGCGTGCGCCCGCCGCGGTATCGAGCGCATGCCGGCGCGAATCCCGAGCGCCGGGCAGCGAAACCGACGTTGCGGACTCAACCCGCGTCCTTGCTCCAATGCGAACGAGTAGCGGTTCAATGTACTCAATCGGCCGGGCGCGGTCATCGCGGGCGCCACGCGCCGCGTCGCTCGGCGCCGGCGCGGCGACTATACTCGGGGCTCGCTCGCGCCGCACGGCTCCGCCGAGGATGGAAGCGACCCTGAAAATTCCGAGTGTGACCGGCATCGACGTCGAGCTCCGGATCGCGGGGCCCGGCGGGCGTAGCTACGCGTTCATCATCGATTGGCACATCCGCGTGCTCGCCGCCCTCGCGTGGATGATCACGAGCGCGTTCCTCTACTCGGGCAGCATCGACGCAATCGGGTCGGCCGATGCGAACCCGTTCGACGTCGGACTCATCGTGGTGCTGCCGGCCGCCGTGATCTATCTGCTCTACCATCCGGTGCTCGAGGTGCTGATGCGCGGACGCACGCCGGGCAAGCGGATGGCGGGCGTCAGAATCGTGAAGCGCGACGGCGGCGTGCCGGGGATCGGTCCACTGCTCGTCCGTAACCTTTTCCGGCTCGTCGATTCGCTGCCGTTCCTGTACATCGTCGGGCTCGTCACGACGATGTTGACGAAGCAGTGCGTGCGCATCGGCGACATCGCCGCGGGCACGCTGCTCGTCTACGACCAGGGCGACGCCGACGCGTTCGACAACGCGCCGTCGCGCGGAGGGGTCGAGCGCCTCGGCCTCGAGCGCGCGGAGCTCGTGCGCGACCTGATCGCCCGCTGGCCTGAGCTGCGGCAAGAGGCCCGGGCCGAGCTCGCCCGCCGCCTGCTCGAGCGAGAGGGTGCCGTGCCGGAAGGCCTCGGCGACGACGAGTTGCGCGAGCGGCTCGAGCAACTGCTGAGATGAGCCGCGGACCGACGATGAACAAGACGTCGCGATGGCTCGAGGACCGGCTCCCCGTGTGGCGCGACGTCGCAGCGAAGCTCGACGCCGTCGAGAGGGGCCGCGCCGCCGCGCCCGACGACGTCGTCAAGGTAATCGGCGCGTACCCCGAGATCGCGCGGGACCTCGCCGTTGCCCGCCGCGAGGCGCCCCGCGGACCGTTGACGCGGAGGCTCGAGCAAATCTATCTCGAGCTGCATCGCTCGATCTTCCGCTCGCCGAGCAACTGGCGCCGAGATCTGGCGTGGCTCTTCGTCCGGGACGCGGCCGAGATCGCCGGCTCCTTGCGCTGGCATATCGTCTGGGTCACGGCGCTTTTCTTCGCGAGCGCGTCGGCGGGCGCGTGGCTGATCAATCAGTATCCGGAGCTCGTCGGCCTCTTCGCGTCGGAGGCGATGATCGAGCAGGTGCAATCCGGCAGGCTGTGGACCGAGGGGCTGCTGAACGTCGTGCCTTCGTCGCTGCTCGCCGTGCAGATCTTCACGAACAACATCATCGTCTCGCTGTTCGCGGTCGTCGTCGGCATCTTCTACGGCCTCGGCACGGTGTACATCATCGGCATGAACGGGATGATGCTCGGCGCGGTCTTCTCGTACACCGCGCAGCACGGGCTCGCGGAGCGCCTCTTCGAGTTCGTCGCCGCGCACGGCTTCGTCGAGCTCAGCGTGATCATGGTCGCGGGCGCGTGCGGCGTCTCGCTCGGCGAAGCCCTCGCACGGCCCGGCCGCGAGACGCGTCTGCAGGCGTTTCAGCGCGCGTCGATGCGCGCGGCGAAGCTCATGGTCGTCTGCTGCACATTTCTCGTCGGCGCCGGTCTCATCGAGGGCTACGTATCGCCGAATCCGGCCTACTCGCTCGCGATGCGGCTCTACATCGGCATCGGCTACCTCGCCCTCTTCGTCATCGTGCTGAGCGGCGCGCTCGGCCGCCTGCCGCGCCGCGCCGAGTAGCCGGTCAGACGCGATGCTGCGAGCGCAGCAAGCGATACCGGCCGAGCACCTTGCGATCGAGCTCCTCCGGACGGGCCGTCATCGCGAGCGCACCGAGCGCGCCGAGCTGCGCGATGTTCGCGCGCACCTGCCGCGCATAGGCACGCGCCGCGAGTCCGCGGTATGGATCGAGCCAGTCGTGCGCCTCGCCTTCGGCGAGCGTGGCGACCTCCGTGCCGAGCAGCCCGACCATCATCGGCAGATGCTTCGGAGCGAGCAGCCTCGCGGTCTGCGCAAGCCGGCCCGTCGACGTCGATTCGTACAGATCGGTCAGCACGATCGTCAGGCAGCGGTGCTTGACGAGCCGACGGACCTCGAGCGCCGCCTCGAGCACGTCGGACTCGATCGGATGGGGCTCGAGACCGGCCAGCGCGCGGCGGATCTCGAGCACGCCGGCGTGCCCGCGGCCCGGCGGCACGATGCGCAGCGGCCGGTCCGTGTATACGACGAGGCCGACGCGATCGTCGCCCGCCGCGCAATATTCCGCGAAGCGCGCCGCGAGATTCACGTAGTGGCCGAGCTGGCTCATGCCGTCGAACTCGGTGCGGCTCGTCCGGCCCGCATCGAGCAGGATCATGATCTCGAGATGCTGATCCTCGCTGAACACTCGAGTGATCAGCCGTGACGTACGCGCCGTCGCTTTCCAGTCGATGGTGTTGCGCGGATCGCCGCTCCGATACTCGCGCAGCTGATAGAGCTCGTGGCCGCTGCCGAGCCTCGACTGCGGCGCGGAGCCTGCCTCCGCCGAGCCGGTGATCGTCGCACGGCGCCCCAACGTATCGGGCAGCACCGTGCTGCGCGCGCTCGTCGCGACCTTACGCGACCACCAAGCGAGGCCCAAGGGACCGAGCACGCGCACCGGCAGCGACGGCCACTCGTGCGAGCCGAGCACGACCGCTCTGACCGCAACCTCGCTTCGAGCACTGCCGCGGCCAGGCAGGCGCAACTCGAGCGCCTCGTCGGGCGGCCGCTCCGCGATACCTCTCCCGCCCGGCGCAGCCGCGTCCTCCGCTTCGACGATCCCCGGAGGCAACACCGGCAACGTGCGCAGCGTGAGCGGGCGCGACGACGGATTGCCGAGCTCGAGCTCGATCGTCTCGGCGCGTCCGAGGAACAGCCGACGCGCCGAACGCCACGTCGCCGAGATGCCGCGCCGGCGCACGGCGACGAACTCGTACGAGAGCCCCGCGACGAGCAGCACGACGACGAGGCGCCACCACGGAAACAGGGCGACCCTGGCGCTCCACGTGCCGGCAACGCCGAGCAGCGCGGCCGCCACGAGCACGATGACGGCGAGCGGCGTCAGGTTCACTTAGGCGGCGGCTTCCCGGGGCACGGCGACGGCGTCGAGGATCCGGTCGAGCTCGGCTCGCGCCGTCAGCCCTTCGAGCACGGCATCCGGCGTGAGCGCGATGCGGTGCGGAATCACCCAGCCGGCCACGCGCTTCACGTCGTCGGGGATCACGAAATCGCCGCCCCGAAGCGCCGCCTCGATCCGCGCGCACCGCGCGAGCGCGAGCGCGGCACGGCTCGACAGGCCGAGCGCGATGCTCGCGCTCTGCCTCGTCGCGGCGACGAGGTCGAGTATGTAGCCGGTCAACGCTTCCGAGACGTGCACGGACCTGAGCTCCTCCCTGGCGCGGGCGAGGGCACCGTCCGCGATAGCCGCGACGTCCGCGGAGCGTCGCGGATTCTCGCCGGGGAGCGCGTACTCCGCGAGGATCCGCGCCTCCTCGGCCCGCGCCGGGTACGTCATCTGCACGCTCAACATGAAACGATCGAGCTGCGACTCGGGCAACGGATAGGTGCCTTCGAACTCGCGGGGATTCTGCGTCGCGACGACGAGGAAGTCGTCCGGCAGAGGGAAACGCTCGCCGTCGACCGTGACGAAGCGCTCCTCCATCGCCTCGAGCAGAGCCGATTGTGTCTTCGGACCGGCGCGGTTGATCTCGTCGACGAGCACGACGTCGGCGAAGAGCGGCCCCTCGCGGAACTCGA
>CAZKNH010000078.1:0-19513 GCA_964553875.1 uncultured Gammaproteobacteria bacterium
GATTTCCCGGGCTCTGCCCCCCGAAGGAAATCGGGGTCAGACCCCGTTTTCTTTGGCTGATCTCCGCTCCCCCGGTTCATTCCCACATATCCAAGGCAGGCGACAGCTCCTTCCGCTCCTTTCGCGGCCGACCGGGCCGACGCCGTCGAAGCGACCGATTCACCGACGCCTCGAGCGACTGCCGAAACTCCTCGCTACCCGCGGGTAATCCGCTCCGTACGCCGTTGCGAAGCTCATTCATGACTTTCTGCGGCAGACCTTCCTCGAGCAGCTCTCGGTATCGAGCGGCGCGTATTTCGGCAGTCTTGCCGAGCTCGAGAAACACGGCGTGCGGCGTAACGAGCGACGAAGCGCGCGTGCCGCAATTGATTCGAACGCTGCTCCACGCGTAATCGTCCGGACGGCGCACCATGCCGGCTCGAACCGGGTTCAGCTCGATGTAGCGATAGCATGCGAGCAGATAGCGGTCCGTATCGATGGGCGAGGACCTGAAGCGCCCTCCCCACAACGTGCCCGTCCTGCCGAGTCGACGATTCAATTTGGCAACGTAGCGGCCAGCGACGTATTGCATCGTGCGCGAAACGCCTTCAGGCAAGCTCGATGTCACGAGCAAGTGCACATGGTTCGTCATCAACACGTAGGCGTGCACTTGGGTTTGGTAGCGCCGACATGCGTACTCGAGCAGCGCCAGGTAGAGCGCGTAATCCTGTTCCTCGAAGAACGTTCGCGCCTGGTTGTTGCCCCGCTGGACGACGTGAAACGTCGTATTCGGAACGGAGATGCGCGGAGGTCTTGGCATGCCGAAGCACATTGTCGCGACGGCGCAGCACCGACCGCCAAGACGAAATCCGGCGTGTGCCCCAAGAAACTGGGGTCAGACCCCGTTTTCTGCAGGAAATTGGGGTCAGACCCCGTTTTCTGGTCCCATAAACGTCAGCTGACTCCGTCCAAGCGATGGCGAAAAAGGGGTCTGACCCCGATTTCGACCCCGATTTCGAAAAAGGGGTCTGACCCCGATTTCAGTTGACGGCGAAGACCCAGACGACGCCGCCCTGCGGCACGATCGTGTTGCGGTTGAAGTACTGGTCGACGCGGCGCTGCGAGCCGACGGAGTCGACGCCCCAGCCGGCCTGCACGGCGATGTACTGCTTGCCGTCGACCTCGAACGAGACCGGCACGCCGAGCACACCGGAGTTGAGCCGGAGCTGCCACAGCAGCTCGCCGGTTCTCGCGTCGAACGCGCGGAAGTAACGGTCCGCCGTGCCGCCCGAGAACACGAGCCCGCCCGCGGTCGTCAACACGGGGCCCCAGTTCGACATCGGACCGTATACGTGGGTCCACACGCGCTCGCCGGTGCTCAGGTCCCACGCCTGAAGCTCGCCGACATGCTCCGCGCCTTCGCGCAAGCTCCCGCCGAAGTTCGTCACGCCGGTGAAGCCGCGTCCCGGCACATACTCGGTTTCCTCGCCCTCGAACGCCGAGCACAGATTGTCATTCGCGGGCACGTACAAGAGCTTCGTGATCGGATTGTACGCGGCCGGCGGCCAGTTCTTGCCGCCGTGCAGCGACGGGCAAAAGCTCGCGAGCTTGCCGATCCCGGGCTTCTTGTCCATGTCGTACTCCGGCCGACCGGTGCGCGGGTCGATCGACGTGAACACGTTCTGATGGACGAACGGCCACGCGTCCACGAAGCCGATGCCGTCCGCGCGCCGCTCGAGCAGCCACATGTAGCCGTTGCGGCCGGGATGCACGAGCGCCGGGAACGTGCGGCCGTCGCGCTCGACGTCGACCAATAGCGGCGCATCGACCTCGTCCCAGTCCCACGAGTCGTTCCAGTGATACTGGTGGAAACCCCGCAACGCACCCGTGTCGGCATCGAGCGCGATCACCGAGTTCGTGTACAGGTTGTCGCCCGGGCGAGCGTCGCCGGTCCACGGGCCGGGATTGCCGGTGCCCCAGTACGTGATGTTGAGCTCGGGATCGTACGTGCCCGTGAGCCACGCGGGCGCGCCGCCGGTGCGCCACGAGTCGCCGGGCCACGTCTCGTGACCGGGCTCGCCGGGCCCCGGAATCGTGTACGTCTTCCACGCCTCTTCGCCGGTCTCGGCGTCGTAGGCCACGACGAAGCCGCGGATGCCGCGCTCGCCGCCGGACACGCCGACGAGAATCTTGCCGCGTATCGCGAGCGGCGCGAGCGTCATGTAGTACCCGGCACGATAGTCCGCGACCGTCTGCTCCCACTCGACGTTGCCGGTTCTCGCGTCGAGCGCGACGAGCTTCGCATCCGACGTCGCCATGTAAACCTTGTCGCCGTAGAGCGCGGCGCCGCGATTCGTCGGATGCGCGAGCTGGATGTCGGGCGGCATCTGACGCTGATACGTCCACAGCACGTCGCCGGTCGCCGCGTCGAGCGCGAGCACGCGGTTCAGCGGCGTCGTCACGAACATCACGCCGTCGTTGACGATCAGCACGCCTTCGTGACCCTCGGTGATGCCGGTCGAGACGGTCCATACCGGACGAAGGTTCTTCACGTTCTCGGTATCGATCTGATCGAGCGGACTGTACCCCCAGCCGTCGTACGTGCGCCGATACAAGAGCCAGTTGCCGGGCTCCGGGTTCACGAGCCGCTCGTCGGTGACGACGCTGTAGTCGGCGATCTGCGCAGCGGCGAGGAGCGGAACGAGCACGAGCGCGCCGGCGGCGCTCATTCTGACGGCGGCCATCATGCGAATCCCCCTTACGAGCCGAGCGGACCGTCCCGCCGGCCGGATTTGTCGTTCTCGGGTCGAGTATAACGGAGCGGTGCGGCCATCGACCGGTCGTCGAACGCCCCGCGCCCTTGTACCATCCACGCAGGCGGCTCTCCTCGACCGGAAGGTCGAGGACGCCATCGGGAAGCTCTGGGGAGAAGAAAATAATGACCGAAAGAACCAATCGGCTCGCTTTCGCGATCCGCGCGGCGCTCGTCGCGGCGGCGCCTGCCATCACCGCGCCCGCGTTCGCGCAGACGGAGTGCGCTGACCTCGCCCGCCTCGATCTGCCGGATACCGAGATCACGATCGCGGAGCGCGTCGCGGCCGGCACGTTCACGCCGCCCGGCGGCGGACAGCCTCTCGAGGTCCCGGCGATGTGCCGCGTCGCCGGCGTCGTCGAGCCCGCGATCAAGTTCGAGGTCTGGCTGCCTGAGGGCGAGGCGTGGAACGGCCGGTTCCAGGCGGTCGGCGGCGGCGGTCTCGCCGGCGTGATCAGCTACGCGGCGATGGCCGAGGCCGTCCGGGGGGGCTTCGCGTCCGCGTCGACGGATACCGGCCACGAGGCGTCCGACAGCACGTGGCTCGCCGACCGGCAGCGCGTCATCGACTACGGCTACCGCGCGATCCACGAGATGACGGTCAAGGCGAAGGCCGTGATCGACGCGCATTACGGCACGGGGCCCGAGTACTCGTACTTCAACGGCTGCTCGACCGGCGGCCGGCAGGGCCTGATGGAGGCGCAGCGCTTCCCCGACGACTACGATGGGATCGTCTCGGGCGCTCCGGTCAACCGCTTCACGCATCTGCACATCGGTCAGCTCTGGACCGCGCACGCGACGCTGAAGAAGCCCGGCGCGGTGCTGACGCCGGCCGACTTCGCGCTCGTGACCGGCAAGGTGCTCGAGATGTGCGACGCGAACGACGGCCTCGAGGACGGCATCCTGACCGATCCGCGCACGTGCGACTTCGACCCGGCCGTCCTGCAGTGCCCCGCCGGCCAGACGGAGGGCTGTCTCGCGGAGCCGAAGATCGAGGCGCTCAAGATGATCTACCAGGGCGCGGTGAACCCGCGCACCGGCGAGCAGATCTACCCGGGCCTCGAGCCGGGCAGCGAAGGCGCGCAGCCCGGCAATCCGGGCTGGGCGATGCTGATGAACGGACGCACGCCGTTCATGATCGATCAGGCCGTGATCGGCGGCATGGTCTTCGAGCGCGACGACTGGGACTGGCGCACGTTCGACTTCGACCGCGACGTCGAGATCGTCGACGCGAAGCTCTTCGGCGTGCTGAACGCGATCGATCCGGACCTCCGGGACTTCAAAGCGAACGGCGGCAAGCTGATCCTGTACCACGGCTGGAACGATCCGGGCGTGATGCCGCAGCAGACGATCGACTATTACGAGAGCCTGATCGACTTCGCGGCAAAGGCGACCGGCGAGGACGGCGCGGCCTACACCGACGAGTACGTGCGGCTCTTCATGATGCCGGGCGTCGGCCACTGCCGCGGCGGCGCAGGCCCCGACCGTGCCGACTTCATGAGCGCGCTCGTCGCGTGGGTCGAGGAAGGCAAGGCGCCCGAGCGGATCGTCGCGAGCAAGGTCGAGAGCGGCGAGGTCACGATGACGCGACCGCTCTGCCCGCACCCGCAGGTCGCGAAGTACGCGGGAAGCGGCGACCCGAACGACGAGCGCAACTTCCAGTGCGCGCTGCCGGAGTAATCACCGGCCGCAAAGACCGCACCAAGAACGCCCGCGCACGCCGGCAAGTCCCGCCGGCGCCGCGGGCTCTTGACCCTCACGCAACGTGAGGCTCTATTGTTCGCGTCCTGCGGAAAACGCAGGGCACGAGCGATGAAGCGATATACCGTCAAGCAGCTTGCGGAGCTCTCGGGCGTCTCCATCCGCACGCTGCACCATTACGACGAGATCGGCCTCCTCGAGCCCGCGTACGTCGGCGACAACGGCTACCGCTACTACGAGGAAGAAGAGCTCCTGCGGCTGCAGCAAATCCTGCTGCATCGCGAGCTCGGCTTCTCGCTGAAGGAGATCGCCGCCATCCTCGATGACCCGTCCTTCGACCGGCTCGCCGCGCTCGAGGCGCACAGGGCACGGATCGAGGCGGAAGCGGAGCGTTACCGCCGTCTCGTCGGCACGATCGACCGCACGATCGCCGAGCTCAAGAGGCGCAAGGCGCCGGGAGAAGGAACGATGGAACACGCCGATCTTTACGTAGGCTTCGCGCCCGAGAAACAGGAGGAGTACGAGCGCTGGCTGATCGAGCGCTTCGGCCCCGACATGCGCAACGAGATCGATCGCAGCAAGGCGAAGTACGCGCAGCTCTCCGACGCGGACAAGGAAAAGATCATGCAGGAGCTCGCGGACATCGAGGCGGCGCTCGCGGAGAGCTGTCGCCGCAGGATCCCGATCGATTCGCCTGCGCTCGCGCCGGTGCTCGAGCGGCATCGCGCGTGGGTCGCGTACATGTGGGACCGTCCGTGTGCGCCTTCGGCCTACGCCGGGCTCGCGGACCTCTACGCCGCGCACCCGGACTTTCGCGCACGCTACGAGCGGCTCGAGACGGGCTTCTGCGACTACCTCGTCGCGGCGATGAAGGCGCATGCCGAGCGGATCGCGTGACGGCGCCAGGCGGCCGGGCGCGAGCCCGCCGCCAGGCCTCGGGCGCCGCTATGCGCCCAGCGCCGCGTCGGGGTCGCCGCCGAGGAGCTTGAGATACCGGTCGTAGAGCGCGAGCCGCGGCGCCGTGCGCGCCGTCTCGACGAGCGAGCGCACGGCCGGAACCGCATCGACCGCCTCGGCGTAAGCGGCGACGCGCTGCGGCATCTCGACGCCGTAGGTCCTGAAGCGGCACAGCATCGGAAAATACATCGCGTCGGCGATGCCGAAACGGCCGAACAGGAACGGCCCGCCCGAGCGCGCGACGCAGTCGCCGATCAGCTCGAAGACGCGCTCGATCTCGTCGCGCGCATCGATGCTCGGCTTGAATCCCGTCACGCGCCCGAAAAGATGCGACGAGAGCTCGTTGCGGATCGCGCGGAAGCCGCTGACCATCTCGCAGCTGATCGCGCGGGCCCGAGCACGCTCCAGCGGATCGTCCGGCCAGAGACCGGCCTCTGGGAACGTGTCGGCGACGTACTCGCAGATCGCGAGCGATTCATGGATCGGCGTGCCGTCGACGCGCAGCACAGGGAAGAGCCCGTGGACGCTGCCGAGCTTGCGGCGCTCCGCGAGCGACAGCGTCTTCTCGGGCTCGTCGGCCTTGCGCGTCATGTGCGGGAGCTCGGCGGTCACGGTTTCGAACCGCGCGCCGGCGTGCCTCAATACGATCCACGGCCTCATCGACCACGACGAGTACCGCAGGCTCAGCACGGTGAGAGTCAGTTTCGCCACGCGCGCATTTTAAGCGGCGCTCGAGGCTTGCGATAGGCGCGCCCGCCGTTCGCGCGGCGCCATGCGAGCGCGGCTTCCGTCAGTGCAGCACGCTCGCGAGCTTGCGCCGATACTCTCCGACGAGCTGCGGGTCGTGCGACGCGACGTTGAACAGCGCGACGAGCTGGCGCCGCGCCTCGCCGTCGCGCCAATTCTTCTCGCGGCGCACGATCTCGAGCAACTGCTCCATCGCGTCGCGGTAGCGGCCGCGCGCGGCGTAGCTCGACGCGAGCGCGAGACGGGCCTCGTGATCGGACGCGTCTTTGGCGAGCCGATCGAGCAATGGGGCTTCGTCGACCTGGTCCGCGCGCGCATAACCGATGCGGAGCCTCAATGCCTCGACGCGGTCGGACAGCGATGGATCGGACCGCGTTGCCTCGAGCGCCTGCTCGGCCTCGTCGATCCGCCCCTGCTCGAACAGCGCCTCCGCGCGCTCGAGCGCCTGCTCGGCCGGCGACGGCAGCAGACTCTGGAAGAACTGCCGTACCTGGCTCTCGGGCAGCGCGCCGACGAACTGTGCCACCGGACGTCCGTCGCGAAACGCGATGACGTTCGGAATCGAGCGGATGTTGAGTGCGCCCGCGACTTCAGGGCTCTCGTCCGAGTTCACCTTGACCAGCTTCACGCGGCCTGCGAACTCCGCGGCGACCTTCTCGATGATCGGCCCGAGCGTCCGACACGGGCCGCACCACGGCGCCCAGAAGTCGACGACGACCGGCATCGTCCTCGAAGCGTCGAGGACCTCGCGTTGGAACGTTGCAGTGGTGACGTCCATCGGCACTCCTTTGCGGGTCGGGTCGAGCACGGCCGCGCATCGGCCTCGCCGACATTCGTGCACGGCGCCATCAGTATAGCGGCCGCGGGCTCCCGCTCAGTCGTACTCCGTATACTTCCGGGCGTCGCCCCTGACGCGCTCGGCCGGGTACTTCTCCGCGTTCAGCGCGATCTTCTCCGCGGCCGCATCGAGAAGGTCGACGCCGAGCCGGTCGGCGAGACGCACGAGATAGATCAGCACGTCCGCAAGCTCGTGGCGCACCGCGGCGAGCCTTCCGGGATCGAGAGCCTCGCTCTGCTCCTCGGTCAGCCATTGAAAGAGCTCGAGGAGCTCGCCGGCCTCGGCGGCAAGCGCCATCGACAGGTTCTTCGGCGAATGGAAGCGATCCCAGTCGCGCTCGGCGGCGAATGCGCGGATCCGCTCGCGCAGCGCATCGAGCCCGGCGTCGGTCGCCACGTCACGCGCCCTCGAGGATCAGCTTCTTCAGGCGCTCGAAACGAGTCGGCTTCTGCACGAAGTGATGGAAACCGGCGGCCCGCCAGTCGATCTCGCTCTCGCGCCGGCCGGAGAGGCAAATGAAACGGCACGCCTCGAGCCGCGCGTTCCCGCGCAGCAGCCCGACGAGCTCTTCGCCGGGCATGTCCGGAAGGCCCAAGTCGATGATCGCGACGTCGACCGGCCGCCGCTCGACGATCGCGAGCGCCTCCTGGGCGGAGCCCGCGATCTCGGCCTCGCAGCCGATGCTCTGCAACAGCAGTCGGAGCAGCGAGCAGCTGTCCTTGTTGTCGTCGACGAGGAGCACGCACCGCTTCGCGCCCGGCGTCGAGCCGCCCTCCGGCGGCCCGTCGACGGAAGCGCCCGAATCGCGTGGCCCGTCGTCCTGAGCGCCCGGCGCCATGCCGTTCGCTCCGCCGCTCGCGCTCGGCCCCGTGTCCGTGTTCACGCCCTCTTCCATCTCCGTTGCGCAGCCCACCGACGTTCGCTTGCCTTCGAAGCCGTACGCCGCGCGCCGCGCCGCGAGCTCTTCGAGCGACACCTCGGTAGTGTAGTACGCGAGCGTGTTCACGAGCGTCGCGCGCGACAACGGCTTGCTCAAGTAGTCATCGCAGCCCGATTCGAGACAGCGGCGCTCGTCCTGCTTCATCGCGTTCGCGGTCAACGCGATGATCGGCCTGTCGAAGCCGCGCTGCCGCAACAGAGTCGCGGCCGCGTATCCGTCGAGCACCGGCATCTGCATATCGAGAACGATGATATCGAAGGGCGCGCCCGCCGCCTCGGCCGCATCGACCTGCTCGAGCGCCTCGCGCCCGTCCGCGGCGAGCACGACGCGTGCGCCCGCCTCCTCGAGCATGTGCTGTGCAAGGTAACGCATGTCGCGGCGATCGTCGACGACGAGGACCGTGCACGACAGCGGACGCAGCTCCGCGTACGCGATCCTGGCCCCGACCGGACCTTCCTCGGGCTGAAACAGGTCGACGCCTTTCAAGTTGCCCGTCGCGACGGTCACGGTGAACGTGCTGCCTTTGCCGAGCTCGGTCTCGACCGTGACGTCGCCGCCGAGCATGCGCCCGAGCGCCCGGCAAATCGACAGCCCGAGCCCGCTGCCGCCGAAGCGGCGCGTGACGGAGGAGTCCGCTTGAGTGAACGGCTGGAACAGCCGCGCGAGCGTCTCGTCCGGGATGCCGGGTCCGCTGTCGACGACGTCGATGCGCAGCCGTTCCTCGTCCGGCAGGAGCCGCACGACGATCCGCACGTCGCCCTGATCGGTGAACTTGATCGCGTTCTCGACGAGGTTGATCAGGATCTGCTTCACGCGCGTCGGATCCGTCTCGATCGTCTCCGGCAGCGGTCCCTGGAACTCCACGTCGAGCGCGAGCCCCTTCTCGGCCGCGTGCAGCTTGAGGAGCAGCTGGACGTCGAGCACGATCCGGTCCGGGCGGACGCGCCGCCGATCGAGCTCGAACTTGCCGGCCTCGATTCGCGACAGATCGAGGATGTCGTCGATGATCTCGAGGAGGTAGAGGCCGTTGCTGCGGATCGTGTCGAGGCTCTGCAGATTGTCGGGATCGTCGAGCTGGTTCGCGAGGATCTCCGCGTAGCCCAAGATCGCGGACATCGGCGTCCGGATCTCGTGGCTCATGTTCGCGAGAAAGTCGCTCTTCGCGCGATCGGCCGCTTCCGCGACGCGGCGCGCCTCCCTGAGCTCGAGCTCGGTCTGCTTCTGGTTCGTGATGTCGTGTGCGATGCCGTGCCACAGGATCGCGCCGTCCGGCTGCGCGACGGGACTCGCGTAGGATTCGATCCAGACGGGCCCCTTCCTCGGATGCTCGTAGCGGAACTGCGCGTGCCACATCGACATGTTGCGCGCCGACTCGATCGTGGCCTCGCGGAGCCGGGCGTTGTCCTCGTCCGGGATGCGCCTGAACAGCACGCGCGCATCGTGCGCGACGTCCTCCGGCTCGATGCCCCAGGTGTCCAGGACGTTCGGCGAGACATACGGGAACGACGGCGGCTCGTCGGCGTTCGGTTTGATCCTGAACGTGAATATCGTGCCCGGCGTCGCCTCGGCGATGCGCTTCAGCTGCTCCGCGAGCCGCAGGCGCTCGAGGTTCGAGTGCTCCGACGCCTTGCGCTCCGTGATGTCCTCGAGCGTGCCGATCATGCGCACGGGGGCGCCGTCGGTGAAGAAGGCCTGGCGGATGTCGCGGACCCAACGGTATCGGCCGAACGCGTCCGGCGCCGTTCGATACTCGAGGTCGCAGTGGCTGTCTTCGCGCGGATCGAGACAGACGCGCGTCGCCTCCTCGATCCGGGCCCGATCCTCCGGATGGACGCGCTCGAGGTACGTGCGGTACGAGATTTCGCCGTCGTCGCGAAGGCCGAACAGCTCCTTCCACCTCGGGCTCGCGAGGATGCGGTCGGCCTGCGGATCGTAGTCCCACGTGCCCAGATTGTGGGCGGCCGTCGCGAGCCGCAGACGCTCCTCCGCCTCGTGGAGCGCCGCCTCGCTGCGGCGCAGGTGGATCGCATCGGACAGGATGTGCGCGATCCCCTCCATGAAGTCAATATCGTCGATCGTGAAGCGCGCTTCGTGGGTCGTATGGACGCCGAGCACGCCGATCGGTCCCTTGTCGCCTCGAATGATCGTGCTCAAGCCGCTGACGATACCGTGCTCGACGAGCAACGCCGGTGCACGGAAGCGCGGGTCTTCCTCGAGGTTGCGGACGACGACGGGCTTGTTCGACAGGAGCGCGTACGCGGCCTGCGAATCGCTCTCTTTGTCGATGACGAGCTGCCCGACGAGGCCCGGCCTCCATCCGGTGCCGGCCCGCAGGAGGAGGCTGCGTCCGTCCGGCAAGAGCTCGAAGAGCTTCACGAACTCCGCGTCGAACGTCTGCCGGACGGTGTGCACCGCGATGTCCATCAATGCCTGCAGGTTCTTCTCCGTCAGCGCACGCTGCCCGAAGCGCGCCAGGGCCTTCTGCTGGCGCTCCCGCCGCGCGAGCTTTCGCGCGAGGCGCTGCAGCTCCGTGACGTCGGCGTACGTGATGACGACGCCGTCGATCCGCTCGTCGGTCGTGCGGTAAGGGAGCACCCGGCGCTGGTAATGCCGGTCGCCGCTCTTGCTTTGCACGTTCCGTTCGCGCGGCTGCAAGTCGAGCAGAACGGCTTCCGTATCGGCGAGCAGCGTCTCGTCCTCGATCGTCGACGCGATGTCGGTCAGCGGCCGTCCGATATCGGATGGAATCAGGTTGAACAGCTGCCGGCTCGAAGGCGTGTAGCGGCGGATACGCCGCGACGAATCGAGAAAGATCGTCGGCACGTGGCTGCTGGTCAGCAGGTTCTCTAGATCGTTGGTCGCGGCCTGGAGCTCCGCGACCTTCGTCTCGAGCTGCTGGTTCAGCGTGGTCAGCTCCTCGTTCAGCGATTGCAGCTCTTCCTTCGAGGTCTCGAGCTCCTCGTTGCCGGACTGCAGCTCCTCGTTGATCGAGATCGCTTCCTCGTGGGAGACCTTGAGCGCGTCGTTCGCGGCCTCGAGATCGTCGATCGTCGCGGTCAGCTGATCCCGGGTCGCGGCAAGCTCCGCCTGCAGCTCCCTGATCGTCGCGCTCTCGGAGTCGACGCCGATCTCGCCCGCACCTGCGCAGGACGAAGCGCCGACGAGCGGCTCGAAGGTGATCAGCATCGAGTTGTCGTCCGGGGTCCCGCCCTCGAGCGGACGCACCGTGATCTGGCAGCGCACGAAACGACCGTCGCGAAGCACGCGTGCGTCCGATGAGACGCGGTCCCCGCTCGCGCGCGCTTCCCGCAGCGCGGCCCGAAGCCTCGAGCGGAGCCCCTCCCGGGCGAGAGCGAGAACATCGGGGTTGTCCGCCGAGATCTCGCCGAGCGACAGCTGCAGGTAGAGATCTGCCGCGCCTTGCAGATACAGCAATCGATTCTGTGAATCGACGACGGCGATACCGCGATCGAGCTCGCGCAGCACCTGACGCTGCACGCGATCCGCGATGCCGCGCGAGCGCGGGATCGTTCGAATCGGCAACGCGGACGACGCGGGCCGAAGGACCGGTTGTCGCACGATCGCGTCGACGAACTGATCGAGCGGCGGAGGCACGGCCTTTCCGGTGCGGCGGAAGATGCGCCACTTCTTCGAGACCGGCTCGAACTGCGTCTTCGCCGCGCCGATCGTCTCGGAGCTGCCGAGGAACAGGCAGCCGTTCTCCTTGAGCGCGTACTGGAACACGGCCAGCACGCGCTGCTGCGCGTCCGGCTCGAGGTAGATCAGCAGGTTCCGGCAGCAGACGAGGTCGAGCCGGGAGAACGGCGGCTGCGCGAGCACGTTTTGCTCGGCGAAGACGACGGTTTCGCGCAACGGCTTCGACACCCGATAGTGCTCGCCTTCCTGGACGAAGAAGCGCTCGAGCCGCTCCGGCGGTACGTCGCACTCGATCGAGGCCGGATAAACGCCGGCACGGGCGGCCTCGAGCGCATCCTCCGCGACGTCCGTCGCGAAGACTTGCAGCCGCCGCGCGCTGCCCGCGGCGTCGAGCTGCTCGCGGAGCAGCATCGCGAGCGTGTAGGCCTCCTCGCCGGTCGCACACCCGGGCACCCATGCGCGCAGCGGAAGCTCCTGGCCGTGCGCTGCAACGAGCTCTCGCAGGACGCGCTGCTCGAGGCACTGCCACGCCTCGACATCGCGGAAGAAGCGCGTGACACAGATCAGAAGGTCGCGGCGCAGCGCCTGAACCTCCGCACGATCCTCGCGCAGCAGATCCACGTAATCGGAAATGCGCTCGACCTGGTTGAGCCCCATGCGGCGCTGGATCCGCCGCCATAGGGTGTTCTTGCGATAGCGCCGAAAGTCGTGCGCCGTCTCGTGGCGCAGGAGCTCGGTGATCAGCACGAGCTCTTCCTCGATCGGCGCCGGCGGATCACCGGCGTGCAGCGGATCCGAACGCTGCCGCAGATACGCGTGACGCGCGTAGCTCACGAGCTTCTCGGGCATCCGCACGACCGGCAGGATCATGTCGATGTGCGACGTCGCGAACGGCCCCCGAGGCAGCCCCTGCAGCGCGGCTCCGGCCTGCTCGTCGACGAGCGTGAGCCCTCCCCGCTCTTTGATCTCGCGAAGACCGTTCGTCCCGTACAGCGCGCCGCCGGACAGCACGACGCCGATCGCGCGCTCGGCCGCCGCCTCGGCCAGCGCGCTCAGGAACCGGTCGATCGGACCCACCCGTTCCCGAGGACGCCTCGCCTTGATCGGGCACAGCACGGCGCTCTCGATCGTGAGCTCCGCGTTCTGCGGCGGGACATAGACCGAGTTCGGCTCGATCTCCACCCTCGCGGTGACCTCGTGCACGGGCATCGAAGTCCTTCGCGCGAGCGCATCGGCGAGCCCCGCTCCGTCCTTCACGTGCTCGTGCCGCACGACAACGAATGCCATCCCGGGACGGGACGGCATCGCACCGAGCAATCCGTAGAGTTGCTCGTCGCAGCCGGTGGAGACGCCGATCCCGACGATCAAGGGGCCGGCGTCCGATCGGCGCGATCGCTCGCTGCCGGCTCCGTGAATCGCCGCGGAACGCGGCGCGGTGCTCGGGGGACGCTCCGGCAAAGCACTTCTCGTTCGTGCGACGGACGCGGAGGCAAAGATGGTAACAACAATTCGTGCCGGCCGAAGGCCGATATCGCGCGACGCACGAACGAACTGTCCAAAGGCACAGTGTCGCCGGAGACCGTCAACCGGCTCGCCGATGGCGCGCTATGCATCTCGCGCCTGTTTTTTCCGTATTGCGCATGCTTCCGCACGCCATACGACCGGCTTTCCGTGTGCGCTCGATCGGCTGTGAAGCGCCGCGATTCGGCACCGCGCTCGCTTTGCGGTTAGACTCGCCGAGCGCGATGACGGCGAGCACATGCCGCGCATCGCCGACGCGACACGACGCGTGCTGCAGATGCAACTGCCGATGCGCGTGTCGGCGTTGAAGCACAGTGCGCGACACAAGGAGGGCGTCCCGTATGGTGAACAAATCGCTGTTGTTGGGCATTGCGCTCGGTGCCGGGTTCGCGGCCGCGGGCGGTGTAACGGCCTATCAGCTCTTCGGCGGCGTCGAGAGGCCCCAAGGTGCCACGGCGACGGTCGACGACGAGAACGGTCACGATGCGCACGCGACGCACGGCTCGCCCGAACCCGAAGCGCACGACCTTCACGACGCGCACGGCTCGAGCGCGACGGCCGCGCCTGCCCCGGCGCCCGCTCCCGCGCCGGTCGCTGCACAACGTGCGACTGCACCTGCTCCGGCGGTCCCCGCCGAGGAGTGTTACGAGGAAACCGTAGCCGGCGAGCCGCGAGACAAGCACCGCATCGCCGGCACGGCGATCGGTGCGATCGTCGGCGGCGCCGTCGCGAAGGACATCGGGGACCGTGACTTGACGACCGCCGTCGGCGCGGCGGTCGGTGCTTTTGCCGGGAACAAAATCCAGCAACGCATTCAGGAACGCAGGACGCAGGGCACGACCGAGTCGCGCTGCGTGCCCGTGCGATGAACGCGCAGTCGGCGCAGAAGGGCGCCAATAACTAATAAGGAACACCGCCCAGGGTTCGCCCTGGTACACGCCTGCGGGAGCCCGACAATCGTCGGCTCCCGCTTTTTCTTTCTCGGGATCAGAGCGAAAGCGCGCCGCGCTCCGCTCAGTGCACGGCCCGCTTCAGCTTGTGCACGGAGTCGCCGTAGTAGTCGATCATCGCCCGGTTCAGCGCACGAGGCACGTCGCTCGTCAGGCCTTCCGGATCGATGACGAGATACTTCATCCGGCGATCCGTCGGATGCGGTTCGTACTTCACGATGCCGACATTGCCACCCTCCGCCGTCAGGGACCAGACGACGCGGGAAGCGGTGGAGAACGGCATGTTCAGCTTCTTGACCAGCGAAACCAGGGTGTGCGGCTTACCATCGCTCTCGGCAACGAGAATTTCGAGCGCAACGAGATATTGCGCGAGCGTAATGTGCGGGAAATTCTCGTAGATGCACTCGAGCGCGGCCAGCATCGCCCGCCGCACGCCTTCCGCGTCGAACTCGCGGTTGATCTCTGCGTCGAGCCTCTTCTTCCTGGTCTTCGCCTTCTTTTTGAGTTGCGTCGCCATATTCGACCTATCGTAGACAAGTCCTAACATCTGTCAACGAGGCAGACAGCAAATCTGCCGCTGACACCGTACAACCACTTACGCGAGCCCAAAAGATGGCGAGAAGGAGAATGCCCGTATCCGGAAAAGCCTTAACAACGCCATTGGTAAACACCGAAACCGGAACATTTGCGTAGGCGAATGTAGTCTGGAGAAGCAAAATCCCGGTTGAAATAGGCGTCACTACCCTCCGGCCCTTCGATCCCCAACTAAACGGCCCGTCGTTGTCCATTCACTGCAGCTTTCCGTGCTGCTGCTTCCGCGTCCGTGCGTAGGTCGTAGAGGCTTGCAAATTACGAGCCGACCCGAAGCTGGAACGGGCGTTCTCCCCTTCCAATGCAAAATTTGCACACTCGGACGCCGGCCGAACCGGAGTCGTTCTCGGGCCGAGAAGGAGTGCGGCGGTGGACGAAGAAGCGAGAGCGCGGGTCCAGGGCGGCGCCGGTCGCTCCGCGGGGGCCTCGGAAACGAACGGGTCGACCGGCGTCGGCAGCGGGAGACGGGTCAATCCGCGACGGCCTGCATCACCGCGGTCTCGAAATCGTCGAGGAGTGCCCGCACCGACGTCTGCGCAAGCAGGATCGCGACGAGCCGCTCTCTCGGTGACACCCAGAAATGCGTGCCGTACGCGCCGCTCCAGCCGAAGCTGCCCTCGGACAACCACGTGCGCCTCTCCGCCGGGTTCTCGATGACGCGCACGCCGAGCCCGAACGCCTCGCCGGGCTGCCTGCCGGGCACGGTGTCCGGAACGAAGATCGAGCGCATCATCTCTACGCTGCGGGGGCTCAGTATCCGAACGCCGTCGAGCTCGCCGTCGTTCGCGAGCATCATCGCGAAGCGGGCGTAGTCCTCGGCCGTCGTCATCAGGCCGCCCGCGGCCGAGAAATAACGCTCGCCGGACATCGAATCGGGATTAGGCCTCGGCACGAGCTGTCCATCGCGCGCCACGTAGCTCGATGCGAGCCGCTCGCGCTGCGCCGACGTCGGCCAGAACGTCGTGTCCCTCATACCGAGGGGACCGAACACGCGCTCACGCAGGAACGCGTCGAACGTCTGCCCGGACGCGACTTCGACGATACGGCTCAGCACGTCGAATCCCGCGAGCGCGCTGTATGCCCACCGCGAGCCCGGCTGGAACTCGAGCGGCACTTGCCCGAGCAGCTCGGTCCACGCGACGCCGAGCTCGTGTCGCCGGCTCGAGGCGGCCTGGCCCTCGGCGTTGCTGATCTGACCGCTCATTACGCCAGACGTGTGCGTCAGCAGGTCGAGAACCGTCACGTCGCGCTCCGCGGGCACCGTGTAGAACTCGGGCCGAGGGGCTTGTCCCGGCGGGCCGCCGAAGCCGCCGCGCCGCTCGACGGGCACCGCGACCTTCATGTCGCGATAGGAAGGAATGAAGCGGGACACAGGGTCCGAGAGCCGTACTTTCCCCTCCTCGACGAGCATCAGGATCGCGACGGCGCCGACGGGCTTCGACATCGACGCGATGCGGAACAGCGCGTCCTCCTGCATCGGACGGGCGGACTCGATGTCCATGAGCCCGTGCGCCTCGAGGTGCACGATCCGTCCGTCGCGAGCGACGAGCGTGACGGCTCCCGCGATGTCGCCGGCCTCGATGTGACGGTCGACCAGCTCGCCGATCCGTTCGAGGCGCTTGGACGAGAGCCCGACGTCTTCCGGCGCGGCCGTCTCGGCGATCGCCGCTCCCGCGAGCATCGCCGCGACGAAACCGAGCGCAAGCGTTCGCGTTGCCGCTACGTTCATTCTCATTGTTCGAACCCCCTCATGCAGCGCGCCTGCACGGCGTAAGAAAAAGGGGATGCGGCCCACACCGCATCCCCTCGAGAAGCGAGCGATCGAAGTCGCCCACGGCACCGCACCTTCCCGTCGGTGCGGTCGCCCGTTACGTCGTGACCGGAGAGCCGAACGCGACCGTGCCCTTCGGCTCGGCGGCAGCGGCCTCGACCTCCTTCGCTTCGACGACCTCGGGCGGCTCGCGATCGAGCTTGAGGAACATGAGCACGATCGCGGCGACGAGCGATCCTCCGGCCATGATCGTCGCTACCACCGGCACCGAGATTCCGCCCTCGAACAAGAGCCCCGCGGCGATCGGCGCGAGCAGCGAACCGCCACGGCCGACACCGATCGCGAACCCGGTGCCCGCGGAGCGCAGATGCGTCGGATAGGCGTGGGCGAAGATCGCGTACATGCCGTTGATAGCGGCGTTGATGAAGAAGCCGCACGCGATGCACGTCAGCGTGATCTGCCAGAGGTCGGCCGGCCCCCACGCGTAGACGACGACCGCCGCCGTCGAAAGCGCCATCGCGCCCATCGTCAGCGCCTTCAGGTCATAACGGAGCGTCAGGAATCCGAGCAGCGCACCGCCGGTCGCACCGCCGACGTTGACCCAGCTCAGCACGGCGCCCGCCTGCGACTCGGCGAAGCCGCGGTCCACGAGGATGACGCCCGTCCACTTCAGGATGAAGTAGAAGGTCATGATGTGGAAGAAGTAGGCGATCGTGACGATCGCCGTCGTGCGCAGGAACTTCGGCGCGAAGATGTTGCCGCCGACCTTCTGCCGCGCGCGCTCGCCGGTCACGTCCGGCAATGCCGCGACCGCCGCGTGTCCCATCTTCCTGAGCGTCGCGTTGACCTTCTCGAGCGTACCGGGCTTCGCGTTACGCACTTGCCACGCAACCGTCTCCGGCACGAGGAAGTAGACGATCGGAATCATCACGGCCGTCATGGCAAACCCGAGGTAGAACACCGACCGCCACGTGTGATCGATCAGAAGCCATGACGCGACGAAGCCGCCGAGCGACGCGCCGACCGGATAACCGATCGACATCAGCGACACGTTCATATGCTTCTTCTTCGCATTCGAGTACTCGGCCACTACGGCATTGATCGCCGCGAGCAGGCCTCCGATGCCGAGCCCGGTGACGATGCGCCAGACCGAGATGTGCACGAGCTCGATCGGCCATTCCTCGAGCACGCCGAGCAGGTTCATCACCGACTTTGCGCTCCAAGCCAGAACGCCCGGTGAAGTCGTCACCATGAACATGCCGGCCGTCATCAGCACGAGACAGCCGAGCATCATCGGCCGGCGGCCCCACGCGTCGGCCAGCCGGCCGAGGAAGATCGACCCGATCGCCATGCCGATGAGCTCCATCGCCAGCAGCAGACCGGTCGCTGCCGGGCCGATGCCGAGCTCGTTACGGATCGCGGGCGCGGCCAAGCTGATCGACAGCACGTCGAAGCCGTCGAGCGCATTCAGCGCGATCGTGATGCCCACGACCATCACCTGCATGCGGCTCATCGGCGAATGGAGAATCAGTTCTCGCGGGTCTTTGTGGTTCACAGGCCTAGGGCTCCCCCCAAGTTGCCGATCCGCCGGAGGGTACCATATTTCTCCCGCGACTCACGCCCTCCCCACGGCGCGGCGGCGCGGCTGACGCACCGGGGTTCGCCTCGATGGCGGCGTCGGACCGCTCGCTCGATAATGCACGCTCGAAGCGGTCCGCGTCGCTCGTTCACGCCGGTCGCCGGGAACGCAAGGCCGCGAAGAGACGGCGACATCCGAGCCAACGCACCGACCCGAAGGATATCCCGCCGTGCCGCTCAGGATCGAAACCGACGCGTTCGAGGACGGGGGCATCGTGCCGTTCCGCCATTCGTGCTTCGGCGCCAACGTGCAGCCAGGCTTCAGATTTCTTGACGCTCCTGACGGCACCGCGAGCTTCGCGATCGTGTTCCACGACATCGACGTCGCGCTCGACGGCGGGACCGAGGACGGCCTGCACTGGGTCGTTTGGAACATCCCGCCATCCGCCGGCGGGATCCCCGAGAACGGTCTGCCGGACGGCGCGGTCACCGGGCGCAACGTCGAGGACCGGAACGCCTTCCTCGGGCCCGGGGCGCCTTCCGGCGCGCGGTATCACCACTACGTCTTCGAGCTCTTCGCGCTCGATTCGCTGCTCGACCTCCCGGACACGGCGAGCCGCGCGGAGCTGCTCGCCGCGATGGAAGGCAAGGTGCTCGACAAGGCAGCCTGCGTCGGCCGCTTCAAGCGACCGTGAAAAGACGGGCCGGCACGTTATCGTATGGGCGCCGAGGAACGGAAGACCCGCGCCCAGGCAGCCCGGACGCCGCCGGCATTCTTTATTCCATGCTCGCGTCAGTGTGACGAAGTTCACGGAACTTGTTCGCGTCGCTAACTACTTTGTTGCATGCGTCAGCTACTCGCGGGCTACGAGCTGCTCGAAGCGTTTCCGTATGGAGAAAGCAGTGCCACAAGATCGGACGATAGATCCCGGTCAGACGTACGTATTGGAAGAGACTTCGATCACTCGGTGCCACTCCCTCGAGGAGCTCGCCGAGATCGCGCTTCGCCAGACCGAAGCCCCGGATGGAGCGAGCGGCGCCGACGCTCGGAGCGGTCAGAGACCGGAGCTCAGGAAAAGCCCTTCCGACCTCGACCGTCGGGGACGAAGCGGAGTCTGAACGGAGCCCGTCTGCAGCGCCGTACCCGGCGCACCCCTCGCACCGAAAACGCATACCTACCGTGCCGGCAGGCCCCTTCACGCTTCAACCGGCCAGCGAGGCGAGCCAGGCCGTGAATCCGATCCACGGCGCGGTGTCTGCGATCACCGCGCGCACGGCCTGATTCGCAACGAGAAACCCGCCGCCCGCGAGCCACACTGGATGCACCCGCCCGGCCGCGCGCCGGTCGAGCAGAACGAGAACGACGAGCAGCCCGTCCACGACGAAAGTGCCGAGCAGCACGCGGTCCGCGAGCGTCCGCCATCGGGTGGCGCGCGCACGTCACGCTCGATTCGCTGATCTTCGATCCTGT
>CAZKNH010000079.1:0-19124 GCA_964553875.1 uncultured Gammaproteobacteria bacterium
TTCTCTCGAGACCTTCGAAGCCGTAAAGCTCGCCGAGCTGCGCGTTCTCGACGCGCCCGTCCCGCCGCACGAGCGTGATCGGCGAGTTCGGCTTCGCGATGCCGCGCGTGATGCGGCCGATGCCGAGCACGCCGACGTACGAGTTGTAGTCGAGGCTCGAGACCTGGAGCTGCAGCGGCCCGTCGATCGAGACGTCGGGCGGCGGCACGTGCTTCACGATCGCCTCGAAGAGCGGCGTCATGTCGCCGGAGCGCACGTCGGGCTCGAGCCCCGCATAGCCCTTGAGCGCCGACGCGTAGACCACGGGAAAGTCGAGCTGCGCATCGCTCGCGCCGAGCCGGTCGAACAGATCGAAGGTCTGGTCGAGCACCCAGCCGGGACGGGCGCCATCGCGATCGATCTTGTTGATCACGACGAGCGGCGTGAACCCCCGCCTGAACGCCTTCTGCGTGACGAACCGGGTCTGCGGCATCGGCCCGTCGACCGCGTCGACGAGGAGCAGCACGCCGTCGACCATCGACAGCACGCGCTCGACCTCGCCGCCGAAATCCGCGTGACCGGGCGTGTCGACGATATTGATGCGCCACTCGCGCCAGCGGATCGCGGTGTTCTTCGCAAGGATCGTGATGCCTCGCTCGCGCTCGAGGTCGTTCGAGTCCATGACGCGCTCGGGCAACGCGACGCGCTGATCGATCGTCCCGGACTGCTGCAGCAGCTTGTCGACGAGCGTCGTCTTGCCATGGTCGACATGGGCGATGATGGCGATGTTGCGAAGACGGGCAGTGGAGTCCATTCGAGCGGCTCTCGAGCAAGGTCGCGCATTATAGAGTGGCGCCGGGCAAAAGAGTTGCCGCCGATCGACGTTCGGCCGGACGCGATACCAGGAATTGGAATGCGCCTATCGCGGCAGGGCGACCGCCCGTACACTCGGTAGAGCCGTATGGCGGTGCCCGCACGGGCGGGCCGTTTCCGCCGGGTACGTGCCCGCCGTCCGCGCTCGGGAACGGCCCGTGCGCGGGCGCCGGAGGGAACGCAGTCACGGCTCGACCGTGTTAGCGAGGGATATCGTTGAGCTTTTCGATGGCCCGACTGACCGTCATTCGCGGAGGCCGATCGACCGTCGAGCGATTCGAAGCGCTGATCGGCCGGCATTACCAGCTGCTTTACCGGACGGCCTATCGGTTCACGCGGTCGGTCCACGATGCGGAGGATCTGGTCCAGGAAGTATGCGTGCGAGCCTACGCGAGACTCGACGAGCTCGAGCAGCTCGATCAGCCGCACAGCTGGCTCCTGTGCGTGATGCGCAGGATCTTCATCGACCAGCTGCGCCGCTTCGACCGGTCGCACGTCGACTCGATGGACGTGCACGACGCGTCGGCGTTCGCCGCCGACGGACCGGAGCCGCCCGAGCAGACCGATGCGGCGCTGTGGTCGCGGCGGCTCGATGAGGCATGGCGGCATCTCGACGAGGATCAGCGCTCGCTCCTCGCGATGCATGACATCGAGGGGTACACGCTCGCAGAGCTGATGGAGATCACGGGGCTCAAGGAGGGCACGTTGAAGTCGCGTCTGCATCGCGCGCGGGCCCGACTCGGCAAGTTGCTGCGCTTGGAGGAGCGCACGCCACGGTCGATGACGACCGGTGCAAGAGGACAGAAATGAAGTGCGAAGACGTTCAATCGCTGCTGATCGACGGATGCGGCGCCGGCAACGCCGCGGCGCGGCGCAGCGCGATGGAGCACCTCGTCGACTGCGAGTCGTGCCGGGATGCGCAGCTCGCGGCCGGCCTGCTGCGCGTCGAGCGCGCACGTCCGGTGCCGCCGCCGCGGCCCGGCGCGTTCGAGCGGGCGATCGCGGCGGCGACGCGCGGCGCGCGTCCCGTCCCGCCGTCGCGGGTCGATGCGCGGCCGCGAAGCGGGTTCTGGGCCGGGCTCGCCGTCGGCAGCGGCACGATGGCGGCGGCCGCGGCCCTCGCATGGGCCGTGCTCGTCGCCCGCGACGCGCCGACGCTGCCGCAGATCGAAGCGGCGACGACGCCGCAGGTCACGCTCGCCCTTTACGAGCCGCACGACGTGAATATCGCCGTCGATACGCCGTCGCCGTTGACCGATGCCGAGATCCGCGTCGTGCTGACGGGCGCGATCGAGCTCGACGGCTTCAAGAACCAGCGCGAGCTGCGTTGGCGCACGAACCTCGATGCGGGGGCGAATCAGCTCACGCTGCCGATCATTGCGACCGGCTCGGGCGGCGGGCAGCTGCTCGTCGAGGTGCAGCACGGACAGAAGCGGCGTACGTTCGTCGTCGACGTGCGCGCGTAGGCCCGACTCAAATTGGTGATTCCGCAATTGAAACGGAAGCGCGCGGCGGTTCGAAAGACGGGCTTCGACGTGGCCTCCGTGCGTGTCGGCGCCGTGGCGGCGGCGCTCGCGCTCGGAGTGGCTGCGGCCCCTGCCGTCGCACAGGAACGGCAGCCCGACGTCGATAACCTCGAGGTCACGATGCGGCTGCTGCCGGAGGGCGCAACGCGCCCCGAGGCGGTCACGCGCGTGATCGAGCTGCCGGAGGCGCTGCGCTCGCGGTTCGCCGACGGTTCGAGCGACGGCGTAAGTGACACGGACGGTGCGGGCGCGGACGCCGCGGATCCTGGCGGGCTTCCGGGCGGCGCGGTGTCGCCCCGAGAGGATCGCGTTCGCACCGACTTCGGCGAAGTGGCGCGGACCGCGATCGAGCGGGCGCGCGAGCTCGGCCGCGGGCCGCGCGATGCGGCGGCCGGCCGCGGTGCAGCTGACCCTGCCCCGGACGTGCCGGCAGGCCGCGATGCCGTCGCGGCGACGAGCGCCGTCGCCGGGACTCGCGATGCAGCACGGGACGCCCGGGATACGGCCGCCGGCTCCCGGGATGCGGCCGACAATGCGCGCGATAGCGCCGCCGACGCTCGCGACGCGGCCGGTGCGCGCGGAGCGGGCGAGGACATCGCCGCCTCTGCCCGCGACAGGGCTCGTGGCGCGGCCGCCGATGCGCGCGACATCGAACGCGATGTCGCGGAGCGCGCGCGCGAGGCCAGGGAAGAAGCTTTCCGTGGACGCCTGGATCGGCCGGCGCGCGGGGAGCCCGACCGAGGCCGAGCAGACGGCCCCGAGCGTCCCGAGCCCGGCCGCCGGCCTGACCGCAACCGGGCGCCATAGACGCCGCCTGCCGGGCCGACCCGACCCCCCCTCACCTGAGCCTCCGCCTGTCGCATTGCGGCGACCGGATTCGGAGACGGCCGGTTCCTTGCATATTCCACACGTGCCCCGTCGGCGTCGGGGTGGCCGCGGCGGTGCCGCTCGGGGCCCGAATCCGGACGCGGCCGGGGGAGGCGCCCGCGGGATGGGGCGCCGGCGATACGAATCAGAACGATCGGATGACGCCATGAACGTACGCTCAGAGCTCGCGTTCGTCGCTGCGATGGCTTTCGCTGCCTCCGCGGCCGGCCGCACGGCGCCGAACGATCCCAGCGCTTATTTCGATGCGGGCAGCAAGGCATTCTCGTCCGGCGACTATGCGGGAGCCGCTGCCGCGTTCGAAGCGGCCCGCGACGCGGGGATGACGGGGCCTGCCGTCGAATACAACGCCGGCGTCAGCTACTACCGGCTCGGCGATTATTCCCGCGCCGAGGACTCTTTCCGAAAGCTCGCGCAAAGCTACCCGCAAATGAGCGCGCTTGCCGAGTACAACTTAGGGTTAGCGCTCGCGAAGCAAGAGCGTTACGACGAGGCCCGCGCCGCATTCGAGCGGGCACGCGCGGCTGGCGATGCGACTATCGCGGCGCTCGCGACGGCGATGCTCGACCGCACCGCCGAGTCGCCCGCGCCGTTGCCGCGCTCCGAGTGGACCAAGCTGCTCGACTTTGCGGTCGGCTACGACGACAACGTCTGGCTCCTCGAGGAGTCGAGCCTGCCCGCGGAGACCTCGACGGACAGCCGATTGCTCGAGGTCTTCGGTCTCGTCAGCGGCCGCGTCGGGCCGCGCAACGCGATGCGCCTCGACGCGAGCGCGTATGTCGTCCGCTACGCGGACGCGCCTGACTTCGATCAGGACGCGTTTCGGGTCGGCTTCGCATACCTATGGGAAGCCGGCAGCTGGCAGCTCGATGCGGGCTCGTACTACGACTACGCGGTGCTCGCGGGCAGCGGCTTCGAGCGGCGCATCGGCGCACGGCTGACCGCGCAGTACCCGCTCGGCGAGACGGCGTCGATGTCGTTCGGCTACGTGCACGACGACGTCGGCAACGTGTCGGCGGATTTTCGCTTCGTTGACGGCACGCGCGACCGTTTCAGCGTCGGCTTCGAGCAGCGCGGGCAGTACGGCCGGCTCGCGCTCGGCTACGCGCGCGAGCGCAACGACCGCGTCGGTGCGCACGTCTCGCCGAGCCGTCACGAGATCTTCGCGGGTTACGAGCATGCGCTGACGCCGGACTGGTCGGTCGAGATCCAGGGGCTCTTGCGCTTGAGCCGATACGACCGCCTCGCCGAGCCGCGCGACGAGGATTTGTCGCAGCTCACGGTGAGCGCGACGCGGGAGTTCGTGTCGGGGTGGCAGCTGCTCGGCGAGTACCGCATCGCGGAAAACTCCTCGAACGTGGATCTCTTCTCCTACGATCGGAACAGGTTCGTCCTCAGCCTGAACCGGCTTTTCTGAGCACCGGCAAGGTGGCGCGCGACGGCTCGGCCGGCTTCTCCGTCGCAACGGACCGTCGAGAGGCCCCGGCTCGCCGCACTGGGGCGGCCGCCGCGATTGCGTCTATCATCGCGGGCATCGATACGCCGGAGAAGAACGATGATCCGTCTCCATTCGACGATGCAATCCATCAACGGCTACAAGGTGCGGCTGCTCTTGTCGATCCTCGACGTCCCGTACGAGCTCGTCGATATCGACATGTACGGCGGCGAGCACAAGCGCGAGCCGTTCCTGTCGTTGAATCCCTTCGGTCAGATGCCGGCGATGCAGGACGACGGCTTCACGATCGCCGACTCGCACGCGTGCCTCGTCTATATCGCGCGCAAGTACGATCCCGGCAACACGTGGCTGCCGATCGATGCGGAGGGCGAGGCCAAGGTCGCCGAGTGGATGTCGAAGTCCGCGAACGAGATTCACCAGGGCCCGTGGCTCAAGCGCGCGAAGATCCGCAGGCCCGACGCGATCAAGACGCCGGACGAGGAGATCGACGCGCGCTGCGATCACATCCTCGCGCTGATGGACAAGCACCTCGAGCGCCGCGACTGGCTCGCGCGCGAGCATCCGACGATCGCCGACGTATCGATCTTCGCGCCGGTGTCGATGCTGAAGGTTTCCGGCTATGACACGGACAAGTGGCCAGCGGTCACTCGCTGGCTCGACCGCATTCGGGCGTTGCCGCGCGCGATCGATATCGACGGTCGGCCGTTCGCGTAGGGATCAGAACGAGCGCTTCGTCTCGACGGTCAGCTGCCAGCTGTCGACCGCGTCCCGGTGGCGGAGCGGCGTCGCGAGATCGATGTGCACGACCTGTCGGCTGCTCGAGCGCGGCGAAGTGAGGCGGAATCCGGCGCCGATGTTCGCGAGCGTGCCGACGGGCTCCGTCGCGCGCGGATCGTTGCCCCAGACGCGGCCGACGTCGAAGAAGACCGCGTAGCCGAACCGGAACAGCCGCAATGGATACCACTCGGTGAAGAACCGCTGCTCGAGCGTCAGCACCGCGCTGTGCTCGCCGCTCTGGAACCTGAGCGGATAGCCGCGGAGCCCATTGTCGCCGCCGAGCAGCACCTGGATCTCCGGATCGAGCCGCCGCGACCCGGTCGCGTGCAGGCTCGCAAGGAACAGATGGTGCCCGAGGTTGCGGTGGTAGTAACGCGCGTCGAGGGAGAGGATCGCGTTGCGGGTCTCGCCGCCCTCGCGGCGCGCCGACAGCGCCGAATCGAACAGAAAGAGCTGCCCGCGTCCCGGCTCCCAGCCCTTCGACGCCGCGATCTCGAGCAGCGTCGCGCGCCGGTCCGCGCCGAAGGATTCGGTGGCAAAGCCGAGCTTCGCCTTCACGTCGATCCCGAGCGGCACGTCCTCGGTACGGCCGATGTCGTTCAGCTCCGTCATCACACGGAAGTCGTCCTCGATCAGCTGGAAGCCGACCCACGGATAGACGAGCTTGCGGTCGGGCGGCAGCAGCAGCGGGTCCGGCACGTCCGGCGCGGCGCCGAACTCGTGCTCGTCGTAGGTGACCCCCGCAAGCCAGCGCAGCGCGCGGTCGCCGCGCAGGCCCCGCGACCAGCCGCCCTCGACCGAGAACGCGCGGCGCTCGTGGCGGAACTCGTCGATCGTCTCGCCGAGGTCGTAGATGGAGTCGACGCGCTCGTCGTCGAGCACGAGACCCGCGACGGACCAGCGCGTATCGAGCGCGAAGAACGGCCGACCGGCGGCGATCGACTTCCGATCGCCGTCGCTCGTGTTCGCGAACACGACGTCGAGGCGCGCACGGCTGCCGCGCACGTTCGGATCGGAATAGCCGAAAAAGGCTTCGTCGCGATCGACGTCCGTCGAGTAAGAGACCGTCAGACCCTTGCCGGTGCCGAGCAGGTTGCTTTCCTCGATGCCGATCCCGAGCTCGTTCTCGCCGCCGTTGCGGCCGAGCTCGAGCTCCGGCGACAGGGACCAGCCGTCGCGCACGACGACGCGGATATCGACGGTGTTCGTCTCCTCGTGATAGGCGCTCGGCTCGACGCTGGCCTCGACGAGGAAGTCGCGGCTACGCAACAGACGTGCCGATTCCGCGAGCAGGCGCGGCTCGAAAGGGTCGCCCGGCTTGAACAGCAGCACGTTCTCGACGACGTTCTCGCGCGTCGTGATGTGCATGCGGTTCGCCCAGCGGTAGAGCCGTTTGGCTTCCTCCGGATTCGACGTGTCGAAAACGTTCTGGACCTCGATGTCGATCCGACCGATCCGCGCGCCGCGACGGGCGAGCGCTTCGAGCAACGCCGCGTCGCTCTTTTCCTCGGCGACGGCGGCGGTGTCGACCTGCGCAGGCGCCGGCGGCGCGCCGAGCGTGAAACACGCGGCGGCGAGCGCGACCGGGTGACGCGGCAAACGGCGAGCGAAGAGAAGCATCGCGGCGACGTCGTACCCCAACATGGGGGGATGTGCCGACCATAGCACGGAGCGCGACGACGCGGACGCGTCCGCGCTCACTCCGCGCTGTCGCTCTTTCGCAACACTAGCTGGGCGAGCGCGGCCGTTCGGCCGTCGGGGTCCGTGACGAGCCCTTCGCGGTAGTAGCGCACCTCGCCGTCGCGGCCAGTCGCGTCGAGCGCGAGGCGAAGCAGCTCGTTCGGCCGCATCCGGAAGGCCGGCGTCGACGGGCCGATCACGGGCTCGGGCCAGTCGAGATGCTGCTCGACGATCAGCACGCCGCCCGGCGCGAGGCGGCGTATCAGCGCCGGGAAGAGGCCCCGATGCACGTAACGGACGACGACGATCAGCGCGTACGGTCCGGCGGGCAACACGCCATCGGGATCGTCCTCTTCGAGGTCCGCCTCGATGAACCGCGCGTCGAGACCGCGCTCGCGGGCGGCCCCCCGCGCGCGCTCGAGCGCGGTCGGTGAGATGTCGACGCCGTCGACCGGGCGGCCGAGCGACGCGAGGTAGAGCGCGTTGCGGCCGGCGCCGCACGCGACGTCGAGCGCGGGGCCCTCTGGCACGAGATCGAGCCAGTCCACGACGAGCGGCGTCGGGTGCACGCGCTCCGCATATGCGCCTTCGCGGTAGCGCCGCTCCCACTTCTCGCGCGACGACTCGGAGCCCGTGCTCATCGTATTCGTGCGTCCCGAGCGGCTTCGCCGTCGCCTGACGGCATCCGAATCCGGGCCGGGGCTTCCGTCACAGCCGAATGACGATCTTGCCGAAGAAGTCGCCGTGCTCCATCAGCTCGAACGCGGCCTGCGCGTCCTCGAACTCGAACACGCGATCGACGTGCGGTTTGATCTCGTGCTCCGCGATGAACGCGTTCAGCGCTTCGAAGTCCGCGCGCGAGCCGACGTAGATCCCGGTCACCCGCCCGCCGAGCGTCATCAGCGCGCCGACGGGCAAGCTCGACGCGAAGCCCGACAGCCCGCCGATCAGCGCGATGTGACCGTCGTAGCCGAGCGCCTGCACGGCGCGCGGTAACGTGTCCTCGCCGCCGACCTCGAGCACGTGCTTCACCCCGGTGCCTCCGGTCAGCTCGCGCACCGTGCGCTGCCATTCGGGATTCGTCCGGTAGTTCACGGTCCCGAACGCGCCGAGTGCCTTGGCCCGCTCGAGCTTCTCGTCGCTCGAGCTCGTGATGATCGGGCGGGCGCCGGCCGCCGCGGCGAGCTGCAGGCCGAGCGTCGACACGCCGCCGGTACCTTCGAGCAGCACGAAGTCGCCTGCTTCGAGCCCGCCGTGCTTGAAGAGCCCGACCCACGCGGTCACGCCCGCGCACGGCAGCGTCGCCGCCTCTTCGTACGACAAGTGATCCGGGATCGCGACGAGCGCGTCCTCGTGCGACACGATGACCTCGGAGAGCATGCCGCCCGCATTGCCGCCGCGGGCGGACGCGTTGATCTCGGCCGAGCGATCGCCGTCGATCCACTTCTCGAAGAAAATCCCCGCGACCCGATCGCCGACCTTGAAACGCGTGACGTTCGGGCCGACGGCGATGACCTCGCCCGCGCCGTCGGACAGCGGAATGCCGCCTTCGGCGTTGCCGCCGGGGCCGTAGCGCGCGTTCAGCATCATCACATCGCGCCGGTTGAGCGACACGGCGCGCACGCGCACGAGGACCTCGCCCGGTCCGGCTTCGGGGCGCTCGACTTCCTTCCGCGCAAGACGGTACCCGTTACCGTCCCGCTCGAACTGATACTGGCGAATCGTCTCCGCGGCCGCGCTTGCGGCGAGGCTCACATGGGTCAGCGCCACGGCGGCGACGAGCCATGCGAAGCGGCGAGCCACGCGGCTCGAGATCGATCGTTCAACGGCGCGATGCATCGGTTCTCCTTGTCGTTCTGAATCTCAGCACACCGTCGTCGAGCTGCGACCAATGCCACGGCTCGAACGCGAAGCCGAACGGGTTGTCGCGATCGTACGGCATTCGAAAGCCGAACCTGGACGCGTTGTGCTCGAGCCAGAAGAACGCTTCCGACGTCGCGAACGCTTCCGTCAACGGCCGGCAGCCCGGCGTCGCGATGTCGACGGCTTTACCCGTGTGGTGCTGACTGTACCCCGGGGCCGCGTTCGTGCGGAGGATCGTCGCGATGTCGTCGCCGCGCTCGAGCTTCGCGCGGATCAACGCGATCTGCCGCTCGATGCTGCGGAAGCCGGACACGAGCAGGAGCTGCACGCCGTCCTCGGCCGCCGCCGCCTTCATCGCGCGCCAATCCCGTGCGGTCCGGGGCGCGAGCCGCTCCATACGCCCGATGATGTTCGGCTCGACGTCCTCGAGCCGTTCCGCATCCGTGTACCTGGGGAGCGGCGGATCGATGCCGTATTCGGGCGGGATGCCAAGCTCGGCGAACCAGCTTGGCCTTCTGACGGTTCTTCGTCCCATCGGGGAGCGCTGCTCGCTTGCTCGTTTCGGGGAGCCGGCGCGTCGCGCCGCGAGCGGACGACGGCCGACCGTCTTCGCCGATCACGGATCGGTGATCCGATTGTAGCCCGTCGGCGGCGACGGGATCAGGCGCGAGGCCGCCCGGTTCGGGCAGGGCAGGCTTGCTGCGCCGACTTGTATTACGGTATGGACCCCGCCGGCACGGAGGTCGGCGCTCGGGCGAGCGGCACGCACCGCGCGCCCGCTCGGAGACGGAGGGAAGGGTGGCTCGCGGTACCCGACGATCGCGCAAAGGCTCGGCGAAGACCGCGCGTTCCGGCTCGTTGCTCCGCCGGATCAGCGGCGCAGCCGGCGTGCTTCTGCTCGTATGGATCGCCGCGACGACGGCGCTCGTCGCGTCGTTGCGTTACGTCGATCCGCCCGTCACCGCGATGATGCTGCAGCAGTCGGTGCCGGTCAGGGCGCAGAAGCACGCGTGGGCGCCCCGCAGCGCGATCTCGGTCGAAGCCGCCTATGCGGTCATCGCCTCCGAGGACCAGCGCTTCCTCCTCCACAACGGGTTCGACGTCGAAGAGATCAAGCGTGCGATCGAGACGTACCGTGCGGGCGGCAATCTGCGCGGCGCGTCGACGATCTCGCAGCAGGTCGCGAAGAACCTGTTCCTGTGGCCGGGCAAGAGCTTCGTGCGCAAGGGCGTCGAGGCGTACTTCACGCTGCTGATCGAGACGATGTGGCCGAAGGAACGGATACTCGAGGTATACCTGAACGTCGCCGAGCTCGGCGAAGGCATCTTCGGCGTCGAAGCCGCCGCGCAAGCCTATTTCGGCACGTCGGCCGCGACGCTCCGCGACGAGCAGGCCGCGCTGCTCGCCGCCGTGCTGCCGAATCCGAAGGTGCTGCGCGTCGATGCGCCGAGCGAGTACGTCCGGAGCCGCCAGGCGTGGATCCTCGGTCAGATGCGGAGGCTTCGCGCGGACGGTCACTATCGGGAGCTCGACTGGTGAGCGGGCGGCCCCCGGCGGAGCGGCGCACGGCGCGCCGGCGCCCGTCCCGCGTGCGAAGCGCGGCTCGAAGCAGGGTCGCCGACGCCGACCCGCCGGCGCCGCTCGCGTGCGGCTTTCCTCCGGTCTCGTCGCCCGACGCGTGCGTGCTCGTGCTCGGCAGCCTGCCGGGCGAGAAGTCGATCGAGATGCAGCAGTACTACGCGCAGGCACGGAACGCGTTCTGGCCGATCATGGGTGAGCTCTGCGGCGCGTGGCCTTCGCTGCCGTATCCGCGCCGGCTCGAGCGGCTGCGCGCAGCGGGCATCGCGCTCTGGGACGTGCTCGCCGCCGGAGAGCGGCGCGGGAGCCTCGACTCGGCGATCGTGCCGTCGACCATGGTCATCAACGATTTCGCGTCGTTCTTCGCCGCGCACCCGGGAATCCGCTTCGTGTCGTTCAACGGCTCGATGGCGGCGCAGCTTTTCATGAAACGCGTGCTGCCGACGCTGCCCGCCGAGCACGCGGCGCTCGAGATGACGCGTCTGCCGTCGACGAGCCCGGCGAACGCGTCGTATTCGTTCGAGCGCAAGCTCGCGGCCTGGACGGCCGCGTTGCGCGGGAGGCTCAAATCCGCTTGACGCCGGCGTCTGTCATTGCTCGCTCTGCATTCCGGTCGACAACACCTCGAGGCGTACGAGGGCTAGTCGATACGTCTTTCGCTCGCCGCGGGCAGCTCGAGCTCGACGACGAGCCCGGGCCGGCGGTCGTACAGCGTGAGGCGCGCGTCATGCTGCTCGGCGACCGCCTTCACGAGCGCCAACCCCAAGCCGTTGCCCGGCAGCGAGCGCGAGCGATCGAGCCGCGTGAAGCGCTCGAGCATCCGCTCGCGCTCGTCCGCGGGAATGCCCGGACCGGTGTCGGCGACGCTCACCACGTGCGCGGCACCCCTTTTCGACGTTTCGACGGCGACATCGATGCGGCCGCCTTCCGGCGTGTATTTGACGGCGTTGTCGAGCAGGTTCGTCAGCGCCTGCGCGAGGAGCTCGCGATCGCCGACGACGAAGGCTTCGGCCGGCGCCGCGCACGAGAGGGCGATCCGCCGCTCGTCCGCGGCGGCCTGGTAGAGGTCGCAGACGTCGCGCGCGATCGCGCCGAGGTCGACCGGCGCGAACGCGCTCTTGTACGCGCCCGATTCGATCCGGGCGATCCGGAGGAGCGCGTTGAACGTGGCGAGCAGCGCGTCCGCCTGCGCGACGCATTCCTCGAGACGCTCGCGGCTCGGCTCGGGCTCGCTCGCGAGCGTTTCGAGACGCGTGCGGAGCCGCGTCAGGGGTCCGCGCAGGTCGTGCGCGATGCTGTCGCCGACGTGCCGCAGGCCCGCCATCAGCTTCTCGATCTGATCGAGCATCGCGTTCACGTTCTCCGCGAGCTCGTCGTGCTCGTCGCCGGCGCCCGTGACCGGCACTCGCTCCTTCAGGTTGCCGGCGATGATTTGTCGGGTCGTGCGGTTGATCTGCGCGACGCGGCGCTGCGCGCTGAAGCCGATCAGGATGCCGCCGAGCAGCGAGAGCCCCATCGTGAGCCCGAGACCCCAGACGGAAGCGCGCCCAAAGACCGCGTCGATCTGTCGGAGCTCGCGGATGTCGCGTCCGACGAGCAGGCGGAAGCCGGGGCCGACGCCGAGCACGAGCGCGCGCACCGGCGTGTAGTGTCCGCTTCCGTCGCGTTTCAGGAAGTCGACCCATTCGCCGCGCCGATCGAGCTCTTCGGGCCAGTACGGCACGTTGCCCGCGATCGGCCTGAGCGCCGCGTCGGCCAGCAGGTAGACGGAGCGTCCCTCCGTGTCGCGCCGCACGCGCTCGTCGATGACGTTCGCGAGCCCGACGAGCCCCCGCCGCTCGGCCTGCTCGGCGAGGCCGCGGATCTCCGCCTCGATGATCTCTTCGGTTTGCCGTTCCAGGTATCCGAACGTCGACCAGTAGATGAACGTGAAGAGCGCGAGCACGGACGCGCCGAAGAGCGCCATGTAGACGAGCGTGAGCTGGAAGACCGTCGTGCGAAACAGCGCCGGAAGCCGCATGACATGCCGGCTCAGGGCCGCGTGTCGAGCCGGTAGCCGGCGCCGCGGACCGTGTGCAGGAGCGGCGTCGCGAAGTCGCGGTCGATCTTCGCGCGCAGGCGGCTGATGTGCACGTCGATCACGTTCGTCTGCGGATCGAAGTGGTAGTCCCAGACGCCTTCGAGCAGCATCGTGCGGGTCACGACCTGACCCGCGTGGCGCATCAGGAACTCGAGCAGCTGGAACTCGCGCGGCTGCAGGTCGATCTTGCGGTCGCCGCGATAGACCTCGCGCCGCAAGAGATCCATGCGCAGGTCGCCGACCTCGAGCACGGTCGGCGGCGCCGCTCCGGCCGATGCCGAGCGGCGGATCAGCGCCTCGAGCCGCGCGTGAAGCTCGCTGAACGCGAACGGTTTGACGAGGTAGTCGTCGCCGCCCGCCTTCAGACCCTCGACGCGGTCATCGACCTCGCCGAGCGCGCTCAGCACGAGCGCGGGGGTGCGATTGTTCGACGCGCGCAGCGTGCGGATCACGCTCAGTCCGTCGACGGCGGGCAGCATGCGATCGACGATCAGCGCGTCGTAGTTTTCGGTCGCGGCGAGAAACAGGCCGTCCCGGCCGTTGTCGGCGTGATCGACGTTCCAGCCCGCCTCGGTCAGGCCTTTGCGGATGAACGCGGCGACGTCCTTGTCGTCCTCGATGATCAGAATGCGCACGTTGCAGCGGGCCTCGCGCGGCGATCGGAGGCCGGCGCCGGATCGCTCCGGCGCCTGGCGACGCTACGATGTCGCCTTCAATGCCTTCGCGTCGTCGCGGCTCAATTCGTAGATTCGCCGGATAGGGTAGCGGAATCCGTCGACCTCGACGGAATCGAACCGCGCGTGAATCCGGCTGCCGAACGACGTCACGCCGATGCTCACGGCGAACTTGAGCTCCGGGCTCGGCATGAACAGCTCGACGAGATAGGGCTGGAACGGCGTCGCCCAGATGATCAGCCTGTCGTCGTCGACGACGCTCCAGCTGTGCAGTCGGCCGAATGCCGGGATGCTGTCCACCGGCACGAGGCTCGCGAGCCGTGCATCGCCGTGCTCCGGCGCGGCATCGATCTCGATCTCGGCGGCCGCGTCGGCTGCCGCGGCGGACGCGCCGGGCAGGCCCGCGGCGAAGGCCGTCGAGGCCAATAACGCGGCCAGCCACCTGGCCCGCGGAACTCGATTCGTCGTAGCTCTCATGACCAATCTCCTCAGCGCGCCAATCGACTCGTGAACGCAGGAAATGTTCCCTGACGGTAGTGAGTGCGAGCTGAACGGCGCATTAACGATCCGTAAGGAAACCCGAGGTTATCGAACCGGGGCGGAGCCCTTGGCCTCCGGGCTCCGACCCCAATCTGCACTCATCTGCATTACGAATCCGTAGGGAAATTGTGAGGAGGATGTAAGGCGCGCGTGACTACGGTGCACGGCAGTGAGCCGATCGGCTCGAACGATTCGAGGAGGTCACGCGATGAGTGAGTCGAACACCAGAAAGCGCTTGCGCGCGTTGCCGCTCACGGCCGCAGTCGCCGCCGCGCTCGGCGGCGCCGCCGTGCTCGAGCTCGGTGCACCGCCGTTCGGTGCCGCGCTCGCACAGGAAGAGTCTGCCCGACCGCGCTTCGAGGCGCCGTCGTTCGCGGACGTCGTCGAGCGCGCAAGCCCTGCCGTCGTGAACATCTCGGTCACGAAAGTGATGGGGCCGACGCCGACGACGGGATGGCGCGAGGCGTGGCCGCGCGACGTGCCGCGGAGCCCCCTCGACGAGTTCTTCGGACGCTTCTTCGAGGTGCCGGGCGTTCCGCGCCGCGCGGCCGGTGCCGGCTCGGGCTTCATCGTCGATCCCGACGGCTACATCGTGACGAACCACCATGTCGTCAGCGACGCGGAGGAGATCGTCGTGACGCTCGCCGACGGCCGGCAGCTCGACGCGCGCGTCGTCGGAGACGACCCGCAAATGGATCTCGCGCTGCTCGAGGTCGACGCGGGCGAGCCGTTGCCGTACGTCCGCTTCGGCGATTCCGACGCCGTGCGCGTCGGCGACTGGGTGCTCGCGATCGGCAATCCGTTCGGGCTCGGCGGCTCGGCTTCGGCCGGCATCGTCTCCGCGCGCGGCCGCGACATCCGCTCCGGGCCCTACGACGACTATCTGCAGATCGATGCGCCGATCAACCAGGGCAACTCCGGCGGCCCGGTGTTCAACGCCGCGGGCGAAGTGATCGGCGTCAGCACGGCGATCGTCTCGCCGAACGGCGGCAGCGTCGGCATCGGTTTCGCGATTCCGTCGAATCACGTGACGGCCGTCGTCGAGCAGCTGAAGGAGTCCGGCAGCGTCGCACGCGGCTGGCTCGGCGTGTCGCTGCAGGATCTCGACGCGTCGCTCGCGGCGTCGCTCGGCGTCGATGCGACGAAGGGCGCACTCGTCGCCGAGGTCGTGTCGGGAAGTCCCGCCGAGGATGCGGGCTTCGAGGTCGGCGACGTCGTGACTCGCTTCGACGGCGAGGACATCGACTCGGTGCGCGACCTGACGTTCACCGTCGCGCGGCACCGGCCGGGCGAGTCCGTGACGGTCGAGGTGATCCGCGACGGTCGGCGACGCGAGCTCGAGGTCGAGCTCGGCGACCGCGCGAGCGCGACTGCGATGCCGTCGTCGGGCTCGCGGGCGCCGCTGCGTCCCGGTGCGCGAGCCGGCGACGCGGCGCTCGGCGGCATGAGGCTCGCGCCGCTGACCGACCGCGACCGCACGCGTCTCGGTCTGCCGCGGGACGTCGACGGCGTGCTGATCGTCGACGTGCGGCCCGGGAGCGCCGCCGCGCGCGAAGGCTTGCGCAGCGGCGACGTGATCGTATCCGTGAACCGGCAGCGCGTGGATTCGGTCGACGACGTGACCGCGGCACTCGATGCCGCGCGGCGCAGGAACGGCCGCGCGCTGCTGCTCGTGCGACGGGGCAGCGGACAGCACTTCGTCGCGCTCGACTTCTCCTGATCCGCAACGGAGCCCGGCGCATCCGCCGGGCTCCGCGATCGCGCCCGTTCGCGCGCGCCGGCCGATGAGCCCAATGCGCCTTGTACCCCGCTTCCCGGGCGGTCGATAATGCAGCCCGCCCGGGGGGTGTCGGGGTGTCATGCTCGTCAAGCTGCTCAAGGATCCACTGCTCCATTTTCTCGTGCTCGGCGCGGCGCTCTTCGCGATCTCGGCGTCGCGCGGCGGCGATGACGAGGCGCCCGACCGGATCGTGATCGACGAGCTCGTCGTCGAGCGCGTCGCTGCGGCAGCCGAGCGTCTCTACGGGCGCGAACCGACTCGCGCCGAGCTCGAAGCGCTGCTCGAGCCGACGATTCGTGACGAGGTCTTCTACCGCGAGGCGCTCGCGCTCGGCCTCGACGTCGACGACGACGAGGTGCGTCGGCGGCTGATCGAGAAGATGCAGTACCTGACGCAGGACCTCGCGGATCCGGAGCCGCCTTCGGAGGACGAGCTCCGCACGTTCTTCGAGCAGGATCCGTCGCGCTTCGCGCTGCCCGCCGCCGTGACGTTCGAGCAGGTGTTCTTCAGTCCGCAGATGCGCGGCGACGCGCTCGAGCAGGACGTCGAGAACGCGCGGCGCGCGCTCGAGGAGGGTGCCGACCCGCTCGAGGTCGGAGACCGCACGCCGCTCTCGCTGCGCTTCGAAGCAGCCGGACGCGAACGCATCGAAGTGCTGTTCGGCGAGACGATGACCGAGGCGCTCTTCTCGACCGAGCCGGGCGGCTGGGTCGGCCCGTACCGCTCCGATTTCGGCCTGCATCTCGTGCGCGTGCTCGAGCAAAGGCCGGTCATGCCGCGCTCGTTCGACGAAGCGCGCGACGACGTCCGCGAGGTCTACGCGGCCGAGCGGCGCGCGGCGCGCAACGAGGAAGAGTACGCGCGAATGAGGGCCCGCTACGACGTCGTGATCGAGTGGCCCGAAGACGGAGCCGCACGTTGAGCTGCGCGAAGCGGCTCCTGATTCTCGCGCTGTCGCTGCTCGCGCTGCCCGCGCTCGCACACCGCCTGAGCCCTGCCTACCTGGGTCTCACCGAGACGTCGCCCGGCGTCTACGACGTCGAGTGGAAGGTGTCGATACCGGGCGGCCTCGCGGACGTGCTCGCGCCGCAAATCCCGGAAGGCTGCCGCGTCGAAGGCAATGTCCGCACGTATCTCGTCTCGGACGCGCGGCTGCAGCACGGCGTGATCGCCTGCGACGGCGACCTCGCCGGCCGCGAGGTCGCGATCGACGGCTTGCGGGCCACCGACACGGACGTGCTGGTCCGCATAGCGTTCTTGGACGGCTCGTCGTTCACGCATCGGCTCGTGCCGTGGGCGCCTGCGGTGACGGTGCCCGAGCGGGCCGGCACGGGCGCCGTGATCGCGACGTATCTCGTGCTCGGCATCGAGCACATTCTCCTCGGCATCGATCATCTCTTGTTCGTGCTCGCGCTGCTTCTGATCGTGCGAGGCATCGGGCGGCTCGTCGCGACGATCACCGCGTTCACGGTCGCGCACAGCATCACGCTCGGTGCCGCGACGCTCGGGCTTGCGAACGTGCCGTCCGCGCCGGTCGAGGCGACGATCGCGTTGAGCATCCTGTTTCTCGCGACGGAGCTTGCGCGGCGCGGTCCGGCGGACGCGGGTGCTCCGGAAGACCTGACGACGCGCTTCCCGTGGCTCGTCGCGTTCTCGTTCGGGCTTCTGCACGGCTTCGGTTTCGCCGGCGCCCTTGCGGAGGTCGGGCTGCCGCAGCACGCGATTCCGGTCGCGCTCCTTTTCTTCAACGTCGGCGTCGAGCTCGGACAGCTCGTATTCGTCGCCGCCGTGCTCGCGCTCGGCTGGGCATGGCGGCGTGCCGCGCTGCCCGTGCCCGCGGCGTGGGCGCGCGCGACCGCCTACGTCATCGGCACGATCTCCGCCTTCTGGGCGATCGAGCGGACGGCCGCAGTCTTCTGATACGACGAGGTCCGGAACGGGGGGGAGATGGACACGTTCACGGCGCTGATCGGCAGCATCAACGGCATCGTCTGGCACGACTACGCGCTCTTGACGCTGCTCGGCGTCGGCATCCTGTTCACGTTGTGGAGCGGCTTCGGTCAGTACCGTGCGCTGACGCACGGCGTCGCGGTCGTGCGCGGCAAGTACGACGACACGTCCGATCCCGGCGCGATCAATCACTTCCAGGCGCTGTCGACCGCGCTCTCCGCGACCGTCGGCCTTGGCAACATCGCGGGCGTCGCGATCGCGATCTCGCTCGGCGGTCCGGGCGCGCTGTTCTGGATGTGGGTCGTCGGCGCGGTCGGCATGGCGCTCAAGATGACCGAGGTCACGCAGGCGATGCTGTTCCGCGATACGTCGGACCCGCAGGACCCGCACGGCGGCCCGATGTACGTCGTGCGGCGCGGGCTCGCCGCGTTGAGCCCGAAGCTCGCGCCGGTCGGCGTCGTCGTCGGGGGCATTTTCTGCGTGACGCTCCTCGTCTCGACGGTGACCGGCGGCAACATGTTCCAGGCGTGGAATGTCGCCGACATCTCGTACACGTACTTCGGCGTGCCGCACTGGATCAGCGGGCTCGTGCTGACGCTCGCTGTCGGCGCCGTCATCGTAGGCGGCATCCGCCGCATCGGCGAGGTCGCGAGCCGCATCGTGCCGTTCATGTGCGGCGTGTACGTGCTCGCGGCGCTTTACGTCGTGCTCGCGAACCTCGGCGATGTCCCCGCGATGTTCGCGCTGATTTTCACGGAGGCATTCTCGCCGTCCGAGGGGGTCGGCGCGTTCATCGGCGGCACGGCCGGCTACGGCTTCCTGAAGGGCATGCAGCGCGCGCTCTTCTCGAACGAAGCAGGGCAGGGGTCCGCACCGATCGCGCACGCCGCCGCGAAGACCGACGAGCCGGTCCGCGAGGGCGTCGTCGCGGGGCTCGAGCCGTTCATCGATACGCTCGTCGTCTGCACGATGACCGGTCTCGTGATTCTCCTGAGCGGCGCGTGGAACCGCGATCCGGCGCTCGTCTACGACACGGCGCCGCGGATCGAGCGGGTCGTCGCGAACGGCGGTCCGGTGCTCGATGCGCGGGGCCGGCAGGAGTGGCAGATCACGCCGGTGCGGGTTCGCGTCGCGGACGCCGTCGAGGCCGAGGCCCAGATGCGCGAGGGCAATGTCGTCTTCGTCGTGATCGAGGCGGGCGTCAACCCCGAGACCGGCGGGACCCGGCATCGCGTGTACGGCACGCTGGCCGGCAGCGACGCGGTCGGCTGGAGCGCGATCTTCGACACGTTCGCGCTGCCGGCCGGCGATACGCCCAGGGTCGCCGTCGATGGCGTTTACTTCGATCTGAAGGGCGCAACGCTGACCGCGAAGGCTTTCGATCGCGTGCTGCCCGGGCTCGGTATCTGGGTAGTGCCCGTCGCGGTGTGGCTCTTCGCGTTCTCGACGATCATCTCGTGGAGCTACTACGGCGAGCAGGGCA
>CAZKNH010000080.1:0-18929 GCA_964553875.1 uncultured Gammaproteobacteria bacterium
TCGCCGACATGCTCCTCCCTCGCATCGACGTGCCGGCCCGATCATAGCGGCAAACTACGCGCGGGTTCTACGCGGGCACGGCGGCCGTCGGCGCCGCGCCTGCCGAGAGGATCCGGTAGGGCGCGAGCTCCGGACGGCGGCAGTTCGCGAGCGGCACGAGCACCGTCGTCACGAACGCGTGCTGGCCGCGGAGCACGGAATGGCTGATGCCGTCGGTGAACACCATCCACGCGGACATCGGCGGGAAGCGGATTTCCTTGAAGCCCGTGGGATCGTCGCGGAAGCTCGGATTCTCCTTCATGTAGTTGTGAATCCGGCGCATCGCGCGGTCGTACGGGCTCGAATCGACGACCTTGACGAGCGGATAGACCTTGCTCATGACGCCGACGAAGCCGCTGTAGAGCGCATCGAGCGCGGTGCCATCGAGACGCAGCGTCTCCTTGCCGTCGCGCGCCGCGTCCCAGAGCGCGTCGTACCGGGCCATCAGGTCGGCGAAGCTGCCTTTCGTTCCCCAGACGCGGTCGCGCTCGGGGTTCACGTTGACGAAGAAGCGGAGGATCCGCGCGCCCTTCGTCGCGCCGTATGCGCCGGCGTCGATGTGCACGAGCTCGTTGCTCGAGCGCGGCGGGAGCTTGCGGCCTTCCTCCTCGATCGGGCGGAAGCTCGTCGTGCCGACCGTCCAGCCTTCGACATAGTCCGGGACCACGCGGCGAAGCCACGCTTCGACCCGCTGGCCGTGCGTGCGGAGGATCGTCTCGACGCGTCGGCGCGTCTCCGGATCCGCGTCGAAGCGCGGCACCGAGTCCGATTCCGGGTGGTAGCTCAGGTTCTTTGCCTTCAACCCCGTCGGCAGGCTCCGCAGCAGCGCGAGATCCTCGTCGCTCGGCAGCTCGACGGGGCAGCGCTCGAAGTACACGACCTCGGAGCGCTCGAGCGCGTCCTCGATCTCCGCCGGGGAGGCGGCGCTAAAGTCCTTCAACGGGTACGTGTCGGTCATGGCGTCGTGCTCTGGCTCGAGTTTCTGTATCAGTGTCTCGCGTCATGCGTGCTCCGCGATCGGCGAAATCCCGCGCTCGGCGAAGGCCAGATCGAGCTTCTCGACGACGTCCTCGGGCTTGATCAGGCTCATCGCGTTCGGATCCCGCACGCGACGGCCGAAGCGCAGCGAATCGACCGGACGGCCGAACTCCCGCTCGACCGCCTCGGGATACTTGTCCACGACGAGATGCTGGCTGAAATAAGGTCCGGTCCGATGCCGGTTCGACGTCGCGTAGAGGCCGACGACCGGCGTGCGGACCGCGGTCGCCATGTGCGCGGGGCCCGAGTCGGGGCAGAGCAGCACGCTCGCGCGCTCGAGGAGCGCCAGCAACTGCTTCAGAGTCGTTTGGCCGATCAGATTCCGCGGGGACGCCTTCGACAGGCTCACGATACCGCGACCGTACGTGTGTTCGAGCGACGTGTTGCCGCCGGTCAGCACGACCTGCGCGCCGTAACGCCGATGCGCGTAGTCGGCGATCCGAGCATAGCACTCGACGTTCCAGTTTCGATAGTTGCGGAAACGCTGCCCGGTGCACGGGCTGATCACGAGCGACGGGCGCGACGCGTCGAGCACCTGCGCCGCGAACTCGCGATCGGCATCGGACAATGGGATGTCCCAGCGCGGCTCGCCGCGCTCGATGCCGAGCGCCTCCGCGAACTGGAAGAGCCCGTCCATCACGTGCGTGCGCGGCCGCGCCGGGATCCGGCGATTGCAGAAGAGCCACTGAAAGTCGCGTGCGCGGGCGCGATCGAAGCCGAGACGGAGGTCGGCGTCGACCATGAGGCTTGCGGTGTTCGCGCGCATCGACGCATGCATGTGCAGCAGCACCGGGAAGCGCCGGCCCGCGAGACGCCGACGCAGGTTCAGATAACCCCGCACGCCTTCGGACTTGTCGAGGACCGCGAACTCGACGCCTTCGAGCCCGGCCATCAACCCGTGCTCGACCTTACCGATGATCCAGACGATACGCGTGTCGGGCCATGCGCGCTGGATCGCGCGCACGACCGGGACGGTGTGGCACGTATCACCGATCGCGGACAGGCGAACGATGCAGAGATCGGCAGGAGGCGTGCCGACGAGCGGACGCGCGGCATTCATCGTCGGGCCGCTGACCCTTCTTCGTGTCGAGCTCGCGTAAAGCGGGATTCGGAGACGCGGCGCAACGCAGGCGCCGTCGCCCCGATCAATCGAACGTCTCGCCCTGGAAACCCCAGCCGAAGCCGTCCGACGGCCGCAGGAGGCTCCGCATGCGGATTCGGTGATCGAGCGCGTTGCGCCCGGGGTTACCGGTGATGATCACGTGGTCGCCCGGTTTCAGCGTGTCGCGCGTGACGCCTTGCCCCGCGAGCTGACCGGCGCCGCCCCATTCGACGCCCCAGCGCTGCATCTCGCCGTTCTCGTCGGGCGCCATGACGTGCACGAAGGCGTGCGGATTGCGGAACGAGAACTGGACGAGCTCGCCTTCGATCTTGATCTCCTTGCTTTCGTCGTAGGTTGCGGTGAACGAGTGGTGCGCATTCGCCCCGAAGGCAGCCGTGACGAGCACCGCACCTGCCGAAATGACGAGTCTCAGTCTCATCCTTGCCTCCAATCGAGTCGCGGGCGCGCGGGCGTTCGCTGCGGACGCGCCGTCCATGTTAGCGAGCGGATTTTGAGCCAGCAACCGCCCGACGCGGCTCGAAAATCGTGTCAGACACGTTTTCAACGGAAAAGGTGTCTGACCCACTTTTTCGGATACCGGTACGATCGTCAGCCGGTAAGCCGCTCCGGGACCGGCACCGCGGCCGGTTCGCCGGCCTCGATCAGCCGGCGGCCGATCGAGACGAACGCGAGCGCGGTAGCCGGCATCACGACGGCGTAGAGGAGGCCAGCGACCGCGAGATCCGGCCGTTCGAGGATCGTGAACGTGATCGCGAACGACAGCGCGAGATTCTGCACGCCGATCTCGAACGTGATCGTGACGATCTGCCGCACCGGCAAGCGGAACGCCTTGCCGAGCCCGAAGCCGAGCGCCATCGTCAGGACGTTCATCGCGAGCACGAGACCGCCGGCCGCGGCGAAGTGGTCGATGACCTCGCGATAGCTCGAGACGACGCCGAGCAGCAGCACCGCGACCATCAGCCACAGGACGCTCTTGCGGATCGGTTCGATCGCTTTCTCGGCGAAGCTCGTGAAGACCCCGCGAATCATCATGCCGAGCGCGAGCGGCACGAGCGTGTAGCCGATCAGGTCGCGCAGCATGCCAAAGACCGGCAACGTGACGGCTTGCGTCTCGTTCGCGAACGTCTTCATCGCGATATCGATCAGAAACGGGATCGTGAAGACCGTGACGACGCTCGTGACCGCGGAGAGGGTCACGCAGAGCGGCACGTCGGCGCGGGCGGCGAACGAGTACGCGTTCGACGTGACGCCGCTCGGGCACGCGGCGACGATCACGAGCCCGACCGCGATCGCCGCGGGGGGACCGAACGCGAACGCGAGCAGGAACGCGACGAGCGGCAGGCCGACGAGCTGCGCGACGAGGCCGATCGTCGCGGCCTTCGGGAACACGATCACGCGCTTGAAGTCCTCGAGCGTCAGCGACAGCCCGAGGCCGATCATCACGAGCCGCAGCACCCACGGGATGACCCTCGAATTGATGAACGCGGCCTGCGCGCTCAGCGCGTCGAGTAGATCCATCGAGCTCCTCCCCCTGGAGCGGCGACCGCGGGCGACATGGGATGCGCTGCGAGCTTCTGTGACCGCGGACCCGGTGCGTTGATAGCACGAATCCTCGCGCCGCGCCATCGCCGATCGGCGGCGTGCCGGGGCTCTTGGGGGGCGCATGCGTCCGGGGCACGGGGCGGGACGAGCGGTCGGTCAGGGTAGGCACCGCGGGCGCGTCGCGTAGAATGGCCCGCGTCGCGGCCGGGCGCTCCGGCCGGAGAAGGCCCTGCCGCCATGAAGTCGAACGATTCGCCGCATGCATCAGGCCCACGTCTCGCGCGCCACATCGGGCTCGCGAGCCTCGTCGTCTACGGCGTCGGCGACATGGTCGGCGCGGGCATCTACGGCACGATCGGCGTCGCCGCGGCGAGCATGGGCAACGCGGTGTGGCTCGCGTTCGTGGCATCGATGGTCGCGGCAATGCTCACGGGCCTGTCGTATGCGTCGCTCGCGTCGAGGCTGCCGAGGGCAGGGGGTGCCGCTTACGTCGTCCACCGCGCATACCGGTTGCCGCTCCTCGCGTACATCGTCGGACTGACGGTCGTCGCGTCGGGGCTGACGTCGATGGCGACGAGCAGCACGGTGTTCGCGACGACGTTGTCGACGTTCCTCGACCAGGTGCCGTGGCTCGCGTGGACGGAGTCTTGGCTCGTCCTTCTCGGTTTCGTAGGCGTCGTCTCGCTGATCAACTTCATCGGCATCCGCGAGTCGATGTGGGCGAACTGGGTCTGCACGCTCGTCGAGGTGGCCGGCCTCGTGTTCGTCGTGGCGGTCGGCTTGAGGTGGTGGGGCAGCGTCGACTATCTCGAGACGCCGGGCTCGGCCGGTAACGGAGGCTTTTCCGGTCTCGACCTGTCGCTCCTCGCGTCCGGTGCGGTCCTGACGTTCTTCGCGTTCGTCGGCTTCGAGGACATGCTGAACGTCGCGGAGGAGGTCAAGCGGCCGGAGCGGACGATGCCGATCGGCATCGTGACGGCGATCGGCGTGACGACGGTCCTGTACCTCGCGATCGCCGTGACCGCGGTCTCGGTCGTGGATTACCGCGACTTGGGCGATGCGTCGCTCGGCGCGCCGCTCCAGCAGATCACGGACCGCGCGGCACCGTGGCTTCCGGGATGGGTGTTCGGCTTCATCACGCTGTTCGCGGTCGCGAACACTTTCCTGATCAACTACATCATGGGGTCGCGGCTGCTCTACGGCATGGCGAGGCAGAAGCTCGTGCCGGCCGTGCTCGGCAAGGTGCATCCGCGGACGCGCACGCCGCACGTCGCGATCGCGACGTTGCTCGTGCTCGTCGTCGCGCTCGCGATGATCGGCAACATCTCGCAGCTCGCCGCGGCGACGAGCCTGCTTCTGCTCTTCACGTTCGCCATCGTCAACTCGGCGCTTCTCGTCCTGAAGCGGCGGCCCGACGAGCCGGTGGGACGCTTCGAGGTGCCTGCGATCGTGCCGGCCCTCGGCGTTCTCGTCTGCGCCGGGTTGATCGCGGCAAGGGTCCACCGCGTCCTGACGGAGCCGACCGAAAGCGCGCTCGCGCTCGTGATCGCCGGCGCGCTGGTCGTCGTGATCGCGATGCTCTACGTGGTCCTTCGCCCGGCCGACGTCGTGCCGGCCGGGCAGGCGCCTGACTAGTAAACGAGCGCCGACTCCACTCTGGCCATGTTTGTCTCAGTCAGCGCGTCTCGAGCGCAGGCGACCCGCCGCCGACGTCGATGTCCGCCGCATCCACCCTGAGGCGCGCGATGTGGGCTTCCGGGAGCGGCGCCGTGAAGCGCGAGACGACGACCGTCACGAGGACCGAAACCACGGCGCCGAACGTCGCCGCCGAGTACGGGTTCGTCGAGTAAAACGCGAACCAACGGCCCGCGTCCTCGAGCGCGGTCCCGACGAGCCAATTGCCGTCGATGATCTGGCCGCGGATCAGGATGAACGTCACCGCGCCCGCCCAGAAGCCGCTGATGGCGCCGGTCCGCGTAGCGCCGAGCCAGAGCGAGCCGACCACGAGCGGCCCCATCAGCGCGGCGACGAAGCCGCCGACGCCGATCCACATCAGGAGCACGACGTTCATGCTCATCGTCGCCCAGCCGAGCACGGCCGCACCGACGATCGTGAGCGCGGTGGTCACGCGGCTGATCTTGAGGACGTTGCGATCGAGCTCGGCCTCGCTCAAGTTGCGGTGAATCCGCGGCGCGATGCTGCGTCTGTAGATGTCGTTCGCGAACACCTGAGACGTCGAGATGACGAGCCCGTCGGCCGTCGACATGATCGCCGCCAGCACGCCGACGCCGAGCAGCGCCGCGAGCCACGTGGGAAAAATCTCGATGAAGAGCGCCGGCAGCGCGTTGTTGACTGCGCCGGCTTGTGTGAACAGCTCGTCGCCGAGCACGACGCGAGCCGTGAATCCGCCGAGCGTGATGGCGGGAAGCACGAAGCCGAACACGAACGCGAGCAGCACGAAGCGGCTTCTTGCGCGCTCGTCCCGGAGCGCCCAGAGCTTGTTGCCGATATGCGGCAGCAGCCCGAGCGGGATGTGCGCGACCGTGACGGCGATTGCCGCCCACACCGATGCGGTGATCGGATCATTCGGATTGAACGGCGCGAGCAGCTCCGGGTCCTGAGCGCGCAGGTTGTCGAGCATCTCGCCGAAGCCGCCTGCGCCGACTCCGAGAAAGAAGATCACCGTGATGGCGATGGCGAGCGCGAGCATCAGCAAGCCCTGCGCGCCGTCGGTCAGGATGTCCGCGTGCGCGCCGCCGAGCGTCACGTAGGCGAGCAGCACGGCCGTCGTGATCACGAGGGCCCAGATCTGCGGCACGCCGAGCATCATCTCGAACATCACGAGCCCGGAGACAAGCTGGCTAGCGAGATAGAACAGCAGGATCAGCGAGAAGATCGCTGCGGAGAGCCGAATGGCCTCGGAGTCGAAACGCTCGCCGAGGAACTCGGGTATCGACCGCGAGCCCGTCAAGTTGCCGAAGCGCGCGATCGCGCGCTGGCAGATCAGAATGCCGAGGTAGACGCCGACGGGATAGCAGAAGGCGATCCAGAGCGTCGACATGCCGTACGTGTACGTGAGCCCGGGTAAGCCGAGGAACGTCGCGCCGCTCGCGGCCGTCGATGCGAACGCGAACGCGAGGAGGAGCGGGCCGTAACCTCGCCGGGCCGTCGCGAAATCGTCCGCGCCGCTGACTCGGCGGCTGCCGAGCCAGCCGAGCACGAGCATCGCGCCGATGTAGAGAATCAGAAAGGCCCACGACCAGGTATAAAGAGCCATTCGAGCGTTCCCCCCAAGCGTCCTCGCTCCCGGCGCTTCTCACGCCGGCCCGCGCGATTCTAGGGGAATTCGACGATTCGAACTAGAAAAGGGGATTAATGGGATTCTGCCCACTCCGCGGGTGGGAGGCGTGGGTGGGACAAAAAGTTTGCTTTTGAAATGGCGCAGGCGTATCGTCGGGCCGCTGATCGGGACGCCCGGTAAGCACAGGGGGGAGAAGTCCGAACGAGAATGTCGAGCGCGGAATCCCTGCTCCTCGAGATCGAAGCGTTCTGTCGTCGGTCCGGCATGGCCGAGTCGACCTTCGGCAGGCTCGCCGTCAACGACGGCAAGCTCTGCATGCGGCTGCGCAGCGGCAAGGACGTGACGCTCGAGACGGCAAACAAAATCAAGAGCTTCATCACCGAAAACCAACCGCAGCAGGCCGGAGACGGAACTATCGACAGCGCCGTCACGGCCGAAGACAAGGATCTTGCGATGACAGCGAAGACGTCGACGCGCAGAAAGGTTTCCTCGCGTGTTGCCGGACGGCCCGCCGAGGCGGACGAATCGCTGGTCCCGACGGACCGGCCGTTCCGCTTCTACGACAACCGCCAGAAGTACCTCGCGTTCGTCAACACGACGAACGAGAAGTGGAAGGTCGCGGAGCGGGCAACCCGCGAGCTCGCGCTGCTCAAACCCCGTCCGCCGGCGCTTCGCGTGTTCGACGCCGGCATGGGCGATGCGACCGTGCTGACCCACGTGATGCGCGCGATGCACCGACGTTACCCGATCATGCCGTTCTTCATCGTCGCGAAGGAAATCAGTCTCGAGGACGTGCGCCTCAGTCTCGAGAAGCTGCCGGACCGCTTCATCGAGCATCCGGCGACCGTAATCGTGATTACGAACCTCTACTACGCCGAGGCGCCGTGGCTCAGGCCGCGCGACGTCCGCAACGCCGCGGCGCTCAACTGGCGCGAAGTCGCGCTCGAGGGCGATTCGTCGTACGAGTACGGCGAGCAGCTCCGCGCGATCGATCCGGTGCTCGTCGAGGGCTGGCAGGTCAAGTCGAGCGAGAAGACCGGCAACCCGATGTACGTCCGCCCGTCCGTGCTCGTGATCTACCGCAAGGACCACTCGTTCCTGCTCGACAGCGTGATCCCGAAGCCGGGCCAGGTCGCGGGCGAGTACGACCTCGCCATCGCGTCCCAGCCATGGCGCGCGCGAATGAGCGCGGAGTTCAAGGTGAAGAAGGTGCTGGCGCCACTAGTACGAAGTCTCGGTCCCGGCGGGCGGCTACTTGCGGTACAGTCTTGCGGCGACGACCCGGCGCTCGAGCTGGTCCGGATGGTCTGGCCGAACGAGGATCCGTTCCGGGTGGACCGGCACGAGCTCATCAAGGTCCTGCGCGAGGAGCTTGGCCGCGACGCCCGCAACTACAACTTCGTCGCGGGCTCGGACGCGAAGGCAGTGTTCCGCTACGAGATGCATACGCTGCCGAGCGAGGTGCAGCAGAGCATCGGCACGTCGACGCTGTTCGCCGCGTGGAATGCTTCGATCTACGTCGCGCAGATCGAGGACGAGCGTCTCGAGGAGGTCGTCTCCTCCAGCGACTACCTGCGGTACACGGCGGAAGTCCTGAAGAAGTACAAGGGCCTGTGGTTCAACGACGAAAGCTTCGTGGTATCACGAAAGCAGTGAGCGCGTAAGGGAGTAATACGCCATGCCGTCGACCGACGACTTGAAGCAAGCGATCGTCTCGTTCCTGACGGGATACTCGATCGAGGCGACGCCGCACGACGAGGACAAGCTCGACGAAATCGCCAAGATCTTGCCGCCCGGCACCTCGACCTACATGGCCCACCTGCCGGGCTTCAGCTTGGACGACATCGCCCGGCTCTGCGTGCGGATGCAGTCCATGGGCTTGACGGCCGTGCCGCACATCGTTTCCCGCAAGCTCGAGAGCCGCGACCAGCTCGCGCGGGCGCTCGAGACCCTGTCGAAGGGCGGCGTCACCGAGGCGCTCGTGATCGGCGGCGACGAGGCCGCGCCGAACGCGGCCTTCGATTCGAGCCTCGAGGTGCTGCAGACGGGGCTCTTCGACGAGTTCGGCTTCAAGGAGGTCGGCGTCGCCGGGCACCCCGAGGGCAGCACGGCGATCGGTCCGAACACGACTCAGATCCTGCGCGACAAGGCGGAGTTTGCGAAGACGTCGAAGGTGAAGCTGCGCGTCGTCACGCAGTTCGGCTTCGATCCGGAAGCCGTGACGGACTGGGAGGCGAGCACTTCCGAGGCGGGGATCGACCTGCCGATCCACGTCGGGATGGCGGGGCCCTCGTCGCTGCGTCAGCTCGTGCGCTTCGCGATGCGCTGCGGCATCGGCTCGTCCGCCCGCATGGTGACGTCGCGCACGGCCGACATCGCAAAACTCATCGGCACGAAAACGCCCGACGATCAGATCGTGCATTTCGCGCAGCACCGTTTGAGCAATCCGTCGTCGCGGATCCAGCGTGCACATTTCTTCTGCTTCGGCGGCGTGCTGAAGACCGCGCAGTGGGCCAATTCCGTGATTGGGGGACGCTTCGAGCTGAATAGCCGAGGGAACGGCTTCGAAGTTGCCTGACCAGAGACGGGCAGGGCGCGAGGCGCATTTCACGGCGCATCAATAAAGGAAAATCGACGAAGAGTAGGTGTAACAACGATGAGCAAGTCATACCTGTTTACGTCCGAGTCCGTCTCGGAAGGACATCCGGACAAGATCGCGGACCAAGTCTCGGACGCGATCCTCGATGCCTATCTCGCGAAGGACCCGAGGAGCCGGGTCGCGTGCGAGACGCTGACGAAGACCGGTCTCGTGATGGTCGCGGGGGAGATCACGAGCAACGCGCAAATCGAGGCCGAGGAGATCATCCGTCAGGTCGTGCTCGACATCGGCTACGACCACTCGGACAAAGGCTTCGACGGGAACACCTGCGCCGTCATCAATGCGCTTGGAAAGCAATCGCGCGATATTGCTCAAGGCGTCGATCGCGAGAATCCCGAGGACCAGGGGGCAGGCGACCAGGGTCTGATGTTCGGCTACGCGACGAACGAAACGGATACGTTCATGCCGGCGCCGATCATCTACGCGCACAAGCTGCTCGAGCGCCATGCGGAGCTTCGCAAGTCCGGCGGCGCCGACTGGGCAAGGCCGGACGCCAAGAGCCAGCTCACGTTCCGTTACGAGGACAACAAGCCCGTCGGCATCGTCGCCGTCGTGCTGTCGACGCAGCACAGCCCGGACATCTCGCAGAAGGATCTGCACGAGGCTGTGATGGAGGAAATCATCAAGCCTGTGCTGCCGCAGAAGTGGCTTTCGAAGGACACGGTGTACCACATCAATCCGACCGGACGCTTCGTGATCGGCGGCCCGATGGGCGACTGCGGCCTGACCGGGCGCAAGATCATCGTCGACACGTACGGCGGCATGGCGCGCCACGGCGGCGGCGCGTTCTCCGGTAAGGATCCGTCGAAGGTCGACCGCTCCGCCGCGTACGCGTGCCGTTACGTCGCGAAGAACATCGTCGCGGCGGGGCTCGCGGAGCGCTGCGAGGTGCAGGTGTCGTACGCGATCGGCGTCGCGCAGCCGACGTCGGTGACCGTCGAGACGTTCGGCACGAACAAGGTGCCCGAGGAGAAGATCGCAGCCGCGGTGCAAGAGCACTTCGACCTCCGGCCGTACGGCATCATCAAGATGCTCGACCTGTTGAAGCCGATCTACCGCAAGACCGCCGCGTACGGCCATTTCGGCCGTCCGGACTTCACTTGGGAGCGGACCGATAAGGTCGAAGCGCTGAAGGAGCTGCTCTGACCGCACGGCGCGCGGGGTCAGGGTCGACGCCGTGCGGCGGACCGAGAAGCATTCCGGCCGTCGCCGCACGGTGTCAGACGTCGGCCTCGCGCGCGCCGTGGTCTGCGGCGCTTCGCGGGAACGCCCGTTCCGGATTAGCGAGCGCGTCATCACGCGCGCGAATCGCGTTGCGCGGCGGACGAACGACGACGGATCAGCCCTAGAACCACAACGCGAGCCCGAGAGGCACAAGAGGGAAGGATGACAGCACTGATCTGCGGCTCCGTGGCCTACGACAACATCATGGTCTTCGAGGATTCGTTCAAGAACCACATCCTCCCCGACAAGATCCATATCTTGAACGTCTCCTTCCTCGTGCCGCGTCTGCGGCGCGAGTTCGGCGGTTGCGCGGCGAACATCGCGTACAACCTGAAACTGCTCGGCGCCGATCCGCTGCCGATGGCGACCGTCGGTCAGGATTTCGATCCGTACAAGCAGTGGCTCGACGAGTGCGGAATCCGTCAGGACCACATCAACGTCCTCGACGGGGTGCTGACCGCCCAGGCTTTCATCACGACCGATCTCGACGACAACCAGATCACCGCGTTCCATCCGGGCGCGATGAACTTCTCCGAGCGCAACAAGGTCTCCGATGCGAAAGGCGTGACGATCGGCATGGTCTCTCCGGACGGCCGCGCCGGCATGATCGAGCACGCGCAGCAGTTCGCCGAGGCTGGCATTCCGTTTGTCTTCGACCCGGGTCAAGGCCTGCCGATGTTCAACGGCGAGGATTTGCGGCGCTTCATCGATCAGGCCACGTGGGTCACCGTGAACGACTACGAGTGGCAGCTGATGAAGGAGCGGACCGGCTGGGACATCGCCGACGTCACGGCACGGACGAGGGCGCTGATCGTGACCCGAGGCGGCGAGGGCTCGGTGATCTACACGAAGGACAAGGTGTACGACATTCCGGCGGCGAAGCCGAAGGCGATCGAGGATCCGACGGGCTGCGGCGACGCGTATCGTGCGGGCTTGCTGTATGGGTTCCTGAACGATCTCGATTGGGAGACGACCGGACGTATCGCGAGCCTGATGGGCGCGATCAAGATCGAGAAGCACGGCACGCAGAACCATCGCTTCACGCGCGACGAGTTCGAGCAGCGTTTCAAGGAAAGCTTCGGCCGATCGATTTGAACTTCGAGGAGTAAGAGTAATGAGCAGAAACGAGGCACTGGCCGCGAGCAATGCCGGTAAGGACTATTTCATCAAGGACATCTCGCTCGCGGATTTCGGCCGTATGGAGATCGAGCTCGCCGAGCACGAGATGCCCGGCCTGATGAAGATCCGTGAGGAATACGGGCCGAAGCAGCCGCTGAAGGGCGCGCGGATCTCGGGCGCGCTGCACATGACGATTCAGACCGCGGTGCTGATCGAGACGCTGCAGGCGCTCGGTGCGAAGGTTCGCTGGGCGAGCTGCAACATCTTCTCGACGCAGGACCACGCGGCTGCGGCGATCGCCGCACGCGGCACGCCGGTGTTCGCGTACAAGGGCGAGTCGCTCGAGGAGTACTGGGAATTCATCGACCGCACGCTCGATTGGGGCAACGGCGAGGTCCCGAACATGATCCTCGACGACGGCGGCGACGCGACGCTGTTCGTGCATCTCGGCTACAAGGCCCTTAAGGATCAGTCGGTTCTGGACCGCGAGCCCGAGAGCGAGGAGGAGAGGGTTCTGCTCGCACAGGTCAAGAAGGCGGTCAAGGAGAACCCCGGCCGCTTCGAGAAGATGGCGAAGGAGATCCGCGGCGTCTCCGAGGAGACGACGACCGGCGTGCACCGCCTCTACCAGATGCACAAGCGCGGCGAGCTCCTGTTCCCGGCGATCAACGTCAACGACTCCGTCACGAAGTCGAAGTTCGACAACCTGTACGGCTGCCGGCACTCGCTCGTCGACGGCATCATGCGCGCGACGGACGTGATGCTCTCCGGCAAGATCGCCGTCGTCGCAGGCTACGGTGACGTCGGCAAGGGCTCGGCGCAGTCGCTGCGTGCGCAATCCGCGCGCGTGATCGTGACGGAGGTCGACCCGATCTGCGCGCTGCAGGCGGCGATGGAAGGCTACGAGGTCCGCACGATGGACGAGGTGTGCGAGATCGGCGACGTCTTCGTGACGGCAACGGGCTGCGTCGACGTGATCACCGAAGAGCACATGAAGCGCATGAAGCACAACGCGATCGTGTGCAACATCGGTCACTTCGACAACGAGATCCAGGTCGACAAGCTCCGCAAGTACAAGTGGGAGAACATCAAGCCTCAGGTCGACCGGATCACGTTCCCCGACGGCAAGAGCATCATTCTGCTCGCCGAGGGACGGCTCGTGAACCTGGGCTGCGCGACCGGGCATCCGAGCTTCGTGATGTCGAGCAGCTTCACGAACCAGACGCTCGCGCAGATCGAGCTCTATCAGAACACCGACAAGTACCCGCTCGGTGTCTACGTGCTGCCGAAGCATCTCGACGAGAAGGTCGCGGCGCTGCACCTCGAGAAGCTCGGCGTGAAGCTCACGAAGCTGACACAGAGGCAGGCCGATTACCTCGGAGTGCCCGTCGAGGGTCCGTTCAAGTCGGATCACTATCGCTACTGATGCAAGAAGGGGAGCAGAGCCTCGTCAGGGACGATTCGGCTCCGCTCTCGATGTTCCAGTGAGGCAGGTATGAACGACGACATTACGATAGCCCGTAATGCCAAGCTCGAAAGGATCACCGAGCTGGCCGAGAAGAGGCTTGGCATCGATCCGGCTGACCTCGAGCCGTATGGACACTACAAGGCGAAGTTGTCCTCGGGGCTCATTCAGCGGCTGCAGGACCGGCCGGACGGCAAGCTGATCCTCGTCACCGCGATCACGCCGACCCCGGCCGGGGAGGGCAAGACGACGACGACCGTCGGTCTCGGCGACGCGCTGAATCGCATCGGCAAGAAGGCGATGGTCTGCGTTCGCGAGCCGTCGCTTGGGCCCTGCTTCGGCAGCAAGGGCGGCGGTGCCGGCGGCGGCTACGCGCAGGTCGTGCCGATGGAGGACATCAACCTCCATTTCACCGGCGATTTCCACGCGGTCAGCATCACGCACAATCTGCTCGCCGCGCTGATCGACAACCACATTCACTTCGGCAATCAGCTCGGCTTGGACCTCCGTCGGATCACGTGGAAGCGCGTCGTCGACATGAACGACCGGTCGCTGCGCAACATCGTGATCGGCCTCGGCGGGTCGGCGCACGGTGTGCCGCGCGAGACCGGCTACGACATCGTCGCGGCGTCCGAGATCATGGCGATCCTGTGTCTCTCGTCGTCGCTTCAGGACATGAAGCAGCGCTTCAGCCGGATCATCGTCGGCTACACGCGCGACGGGAAGCCGGTCCACGCGGGCGACCTGAACGCGCAGGGCTCGATGACCGTGCTGATGAAGGAGGCGCTCAAGCCGAACCTCGTGCAGACGATCGAGCATACGCCGACGCTCGTGCACGGCGGGCCGTTCGCGAACATCGCGCACGGCTGCAACTCCGTGCTCGCGACGCGCACGGCGCTCAAGCTCGCGGACTACGTCGTCACGGAGGCCGGCTTCGGCGCGGATCTCGGTGCCGAGAAGTTCATCGACATCAAGTGCCGCAAGAGCGGGCTCAGGCCCGGGCTCGTCGTGCTCGTCGCGACCGTTCGCGCGCTCAAGTACCAGGGCGGCACGGAGCTCAAGGACCTCAACACGGAGAACCTCGACTCGCTGAAGCGCGGCATGGTGAACCTCGACCGCCACGTGTCGAATATCCGCGAGCATTACGGCTTGCCGGTCGTGGTCGCGATCAACCGTTTCGGCAGCGACACGCAGAAGGAGCTGCAGTTCGTGATCGACCACATGGCGGCGCAAGGCGTGAAGGCCGTCGTCTGCGAGCACTTCGCGAAGGGCGGTGCAGGCGCCGAGGATCTCGCGCACGCGGTCGTCGACGCGCTGTCGGGACCGGCGCCGGAGCTCAAGTTCGTGTACGAGGACTCGGATCCGCTCTGGACGAAGATCGGCAAAGTCGCCAGCAAGATCTACCGTGCGGACGACGTCATTGCCGATCCCGCGGTGCGGAAGAAGATCGACAAGTACCAGGAGGAGGGCTACGGCCACTTCCCGATCTGCATCGCGAAGACACAGTACTCGTTCTCGACGGATCCGTCGGACCGCGGGGCCGCGAGTGGCCATACCTTCAAGGTACGCGACGTGTACCTGTCGGCCGGCGCCGAGTTCATGGTCGTCCTCGGCGGCGACATGATGACGATGCCCGGCCTGCCGAGGAAGCCCGCCGCGGATCACATCGACATCGACGAGAACGGCGAGACGATCGGCCTCTCCTGAGCGAGCGCCTTCCCAGGATCGGTGTCAGACACCTTGTCCTTCGACGAGCGTGTCTGACACCTTTTTCTTTATGAGATCCGTGAGCGACACGATTCTTCGCGGCGTCGTTGCCGCGCTTGCGCTGGTGCTCGCGTGCGGTGCCGCCCACGCGGATTCCGAGAAGGCCGGGGACGTGCTTCGCATCGCGCTGCCGGCCGCGGCCCTCGCCGTCACCGTGAGACAGGACGACCGGGAAGGACGCAGGCAGTTCTATCGCTCTTTCGCCGCGAACGCCGGCGCGACGCTGCTGCTCAAGGCCGTCGTCGACGACGAACGTCCCGACGGCTCGGACGACGATGCGTTCCCGTCGGGGCACGCGTCGGTGGCGTTTCAGGCGGCTGGCTTCCTGCATCGCCGGTACGGGGCGCGCAAGGCCTGGCCTGCTTACGTGCTTGCAGGCTTCGTCGGCTGGAGCCGTATCGATGCGGACGAGCACGACGAGGCGGATGTCCTCGCGGGCGCCGCGCTCGGCACCGCGATGTCGTTCCTGCTCGCGGACCGGATCGACCAGCGTCGCGTTGCCGTCAGCGCCGCTCCGACCGACGGCGGATTCGTCGTGTCCTTCTCGGGGAATTGGGGGCAGAGCCCTTAGAATCGATCAAGGGGCTCCGATCCCGGGGGCAGAGCCCGTAGTAAAAGGGCTCTGACCCCGATTTTTGTTTCAGCCGGCGCCGATCTCCTTGCGGACGATCGCGGCGGCCTCGGCGAGGTTCTTGAGCTTCATCCTCGCGACCATGCGCGGCAACGGCTTCATGCCGCAGTCCGTGCTCAGCGTGAGCTGCTCCGGCGACAGCACTTTCAGCGCCTGCCGTACACGGTCGGCGATCATGTTCGGCGGCTCGATCATGCTCGTGCGGACATCGAGGACGCCGAGCTGAATGCCCTTGTCCTTCGGGCAGTTCTTCAGGAACTCGACGCCGGCCATGTTGCGGTTCGCATAGTCGAGCACGAACTCGTCGATGCCCTGCGTGTTCCAGTAGTGCGGCAGCACCGTCTGGTAGCCCTCAGGGAACGTGCCGCTCAGGATGTCGTTACCCCATGCGTTGCCGAAGCAGAAGTGCCAGCCGATCTTCGCGTCGACGCCGTCGCACATCGCCTCGATGCTCTCGCGGACCCACTTGTAGTCGTCCTCGTTGCCGGAGAACAGCGGCATCCACGCGCCGAGGTCCTCGATCTGCAGGTACTTCGCGCCGAGCTTCACGAGCTCCTTCATCTCCTGGTTGAAGATCGGCACCAGGGCGAAGGTCAGCTCCTTCGGGCTCTTGTAGTGCGATTTCTCGTTGAAATAGACGTGCCACGCGAGGTTCGCGGGGCCGGCGCCGATCGAGACCTTGACCGGAACGCGCGCGTGCTTCGCCGCGATCTGGTAGAGGTCACCCCAGCGCAGCGCCGCGGGCTTCTGATCGACCGGCCCGCTGACGATCACGCCGCCCCAGTCGTCCATGATCGTCTTGCCCTGGCTCGGATCGGCGCCGGCGTAGCTCGGGTGAGGGTTGCGCGCCGGCTCGAAGCCCGGGATGCGCTCGTACAGGTACCAGCAGAACGAGCCGATCACGCCGACGTAATCGTCGTACCACATGTTGCCGTCGGTCACGATGTCGAGACCGGCTTCTTCCTGCTCGCGGATCACCGTGGCCACGGCGTCCGTGTAAGCCTCCTCGTGCGCAACTTCCTTGAAGGCGACGCGAACGTCCCGGCCGAGCAGCTGATGCTGGAACCAGTGCGGTCGGGGATACGATCCGACCATCGTCGTCGGAAGCAGAGTGTCGACTATCTTCTTTGGCATTACGGGGTTCTCCTCCTGTAGCTGGCTGCCGGATGGCCTTCAGAAGTTATTGTTTTCGTGCGGGAGGACCCGGAGTATACGCCAACGTTCCGGGCCCCGGTAGGCGCCGCACGACGCGCCGTGAGCGCATATACTCGGACGAAACGAACCGCGGGGGACGCACGAAGAATGACGAGACGTTGCAAGCTGATCGGCCGTAGGACCGTCGTCGCGGCCGGTACGATATGGCCTCTCGCGATGATGTTGCCCGGCACCGCTTCGGCGGCGCTCCGCCGCGTGACGATCGGCGCGAACCCGGCCGGCACGAACTTCAACGTGATCGCGGGCGGCTTCGCACAGCTGATCCAGCGCAGGCTCGGCATCCCGTCGATCGTGCGTCCGTACGCAGGCTCGTCCGCGTACGTGCCGCTCCTGCATCGCGGGGAGATCACGCTCGGGATCAACGCGGGCATCGATTCGTACCTCGCGTTTCGCGGCGAGGCGCCGTACAGCGCACCGCTCACGCGCATTCGTGCGCTGATGGCCGTTTACCCGCTCGGCTATGCGTATTGGGTCAAGGCGTCGTCGGGGCTCCGTCGGCTCGAGGACCTGCGCGGACGACGGGTCGTGCTGAACTACAGGAGCCTCGTCCAGTTGAGCCGGCTGAACCGCGCGATCCTCGCGTCGGCCGGGCTTCGCGAGCAGGACGTCGAGGTCGTGACCGCGGCGGGCTTGCCCGAGGGCGCGAGCCTCGTCGCGGAGGGGCGCGCGGATGCGGTCGCGATGGGGTATCGGCTGCCGCTCGTGCTGCAGATGCAAGCGACGATTCCCGGCGGACTGCGCTTCCTCCCGGTCGGCGGCGACGAGGCGAAGGTCGGCGAGATCATGCCGGGCGCGTGGGTCGATACGATCGAGCCGAACGATACGACGGTCGGAATCGAGACCTCCATCCGCGTCGCGATGTACGACACGTATCTGACCGGAGGGCTGCACCTCGACGACGAGGACGCGTATCGGCTCGTCGAGCTGCTGCACGGCTCGTGGGACGAGCTGCAACGCGACTATACGCTCCTCGCCGACGTGCCGCGGTCGTCGCTCCTGCCGTCGAACAACCCGCTGCCTTATCACTCGGGCGCGATCGCGTATTTCAGGGACGCGGGCCTCTGGGCCGAGGAGCACGAGCGCACGCAGGCTCGGTTGCTCGAGGGCTGAGCGTCGTGTCAGACACCTTTTTCCAATGGAAAAAGGTGTCTGACACGAGAGGTCAGTGCTGCTCCGGGTTCACGACGAACATCGGCGGGTAATGTCGTCCGCCGCGCTCGAGCGTGATCCACTTGAGCTCCGTGAACTGCTCGATGCCGGGCCGGCCGCCGTGACGGCCGAGTCCGCTCGAGCCGATGCCGCCGAACGGCACGTGCGGCTCGTCGTGGATCGAGCTGTCGTTGACGTGCGCCATGCCCGTGTGGAGCCTGCGCGCGACCGCGAGACCGCGCTCCTCGTTTCGCGTGATGATGCCTGCCGACAGGCCGTATTCGGTGTCGTTCGCGAGCCGCACCGCGTCGTCCTCGCCGTCGGCGACGATGATCGGCGCGACCGGTCCGAACGTCTCCTCGCGGAACACGCGCATCTCGGGCGTCACGCCGGAGAGAATCGTCGGCTCGTAGAAGAGACCCTGATACTTGCCGCCGCAGAGGACCTTTGCGCCTTTCGTGACCGCGTCGTCGACGTGCTCGGCGATACGCCTCAACTGCTTCTCGTTGATGACGGGCCCGATGCAGTTCGCGATGTCGCGCGGATCGCCGGTCTTCAGCTTCTTCGTGTTCGCCACGAACTGCTCCGTGAACGCATCCGCGATCTTGCGGTCGACGATGATCCGCTCGACGGACATGCAGATCTGACCCTGGTGCA
>CAZKNH010000081.1:0-18817 GCA_964553875.1 uncultured Gammaproteobacteria bacterium
GAGCCCTACATCACGAGCCAGGAGTTCGTGCTGATGGAGCGCGGCAATCAGAACTGGCTCTACAACTGCGAGTACGCGATGGAGGTGCCGAAGCCGAAGAACGACGTGCCGCACTATCTGCCCGGCGAGAACCCGTTCATTCGCGACTTCGCGGACAAGTTCGGTTTGCCGTTCGAGGCGGTGTGGGCCGGGGCCGAGGCGATGTATCCCGAGTACATGCCGACGGTCGAGGCGCTGATGCACGGGCAGGCGCAATGATGCGAAGATGCCATGCGCGGCCGGCCGGGGACGCGCGAGCGGAGCGCGACGCAGGATCGAAGCGCAATGCGCAAGCGGCAGGCGAAAAGGGGGCGGCACGTGATGCTCGGGCACGCATCGCCGCGCACGGTGCGGCAACGGGAACGACGAGCCGGCGCGCAACGCACTCCGCGGCCGCTTTCGCAGCCCTAGCCGCGCTCGGGCAGTCGGTCGATGCGGCCGCGCAAGCCGCGAACGCGGCACGCACGCGCGACGCGCGCGTCCGGCCGCCGATCGAGACGGTGCACGTGCAGGGCAACGTCTACATGCTCGTCGGCGCGGGCGGCAACATCGCGGTGCAAATCGGCAGCGACGGCGTGCTCGTCGTCGACACCGGCACGGCCGAGCGAAGCGGCGACGTGCTCGCCGCGATCAGGCAGCTGTCGAACGGACCGATCCGCTGGATCGTCAACACGCATCTCCACGCGGACCATACGGGCGGTAACGAAGCGATTTCGCAGGCCGGCATGACGGTCAACGGCAACCCGGCCGCGATCATCGCGCACGAGAACGTGCTGACGCGGATGTCGGAGGCCGGCGCGCCGGTCACGGCGCTGCCGCTCAACACGTTCTTCGAGGACCGGCGCGATTTCTATTTCAACGGCGAGGCGGTATTCCTCTATCACGTCCCCACCGCGCACACGGACGGCGACGTGATCGTGCACTTCCGCGGCTCGGACGTCGTCGTCGCCGGCGGGCTCTTCTCGACGACGCATTACCCGGTGATCGACGCGAACTCGGGCGGCGGCATCGACGGCTTCATCGACGGGTTGAACCTGATCCTCGACCTCACGGTGCCGGCGTATCTTCAGGAAGGCGGCACGTACGTGATCCCGGGCCACGGCCGGTTGTCGGACGAGGCGGACGTCGTCGAGTACCGCGACATGACGCTCTTCATCCGTGACCGGATCGCGCACATGATCGAACGAGGCCTGTCGCTCGAAGAGGTGCTCGCCGCGCGTCCCGCGCTCGACTATGACACGAGGTACGGCAACGAAGGCGGTCCCTGGACCAGCGCGGCATTCATCGAGGCCGTGTATCGCGACCTGCAACGAAAGGTGGGAAGCCGATGATCCCGATCCGCCCGACAGCGCGTTTCCCGTCGGCTCACGCGGCGACGCCGGACGACCGCTTCGCGTTGCCGGACGCCGAGCCGTGCCGAACGCGCGCGTCTCGGACGCGCGCGTCGGCTGCGGCGGCCGCGCTCGCGATCGCGGCGCTGTCGCTCGTGCCCGCGGTCGGAGATGCCCAGCGTGCCCCCGCGCCGCCGTCCGCCCGCGCGAGCGCGCCGATCGATCTGACCGGCTACTGGGTCTCCGTCGTTACCGAGGACTGGCGCCATCGGATGGCGACGCCGCGCAAGGGCGACTACGAGAGCGTGCCGTTGAGCGCCGAAGGGCGCCGCGTCGCCGACCAATGGGATCTCGAGCGGGACAACGCGGCGGGACTCGAGTGCAAGGCGTTCGGCGTGGGCGGCATCATGCGCCAGCCCGGAAGGCTCCACATCGCGTGGGAGAACGACGACACGCTGCGGATCGATTTCGACGCGGGCTCCCAAACACGCCTGCTTCATTTCGATCCGGTCGCGAATCCGCCGCCGGACGAGCGCACGTGGCAGGGTTATTCCGTCGCCGAGTGGGAGCGCCCGCCGGCCCCCTCGAATGCGCCGGTGCGCGCGCCGATCGGCAACAGCACGGGGCCCGTCGCGGCGGGCGGCGGCGGCCGAGGGTTGCGCGGCGGCCCGCCTCCGCCGAGCACGATCAGTGACGGCGGCGCGCTCAAGGTCGTGACGACCGGTTTCCGCGAGGGGTATCTGCGCAAGAACGGCGTGCCGTACAGCGCCGATGCGACGATCACCGAGTACTTCCACCGCCTGCCGGAGCATCCGAACGGCGACGTGTGGCTGCTCGTCGTGACGATCGTCGAGGATCCGCTCTACCTGACCGAGCCGTTCTACACGAGCACGCACTTCAAGCGCGAGCCGAACGGCGACAAGTGGAATCCGACGCCGTGCCGCACGGCGCCGCCGCCTTCGTAGGGCCCCAGAATTGGTGTCAGACGCCTTTTTCTTCGCAAATTGTGGCAGACACCTTTTCTTGGGGATCGCATCGGATCCCCGTACCGCCTCGGCACAAAAAGGTGTCTGACACAATTTCAGCGCCGTTGCATCGCCCGACGCACCGCATCGAGCTCCGCCGGCGAGCCGGTGAAGACCCGGCCGGGGAACGTTACGCCGCCCGCCGTCATCCGCTTGAAGATTTCGTCGGCGCGATACGCGTTCAGGCCCTCGCCCGCGAGGTACTGAAGGCGCAGGTTGCGGTCGGTGTTGATTTCCGCGCCGTGTAGCCAGTCGCGAAGATCGTCGAGGCCGCCGACGAACGTGCCGAGCAGATCGGCCGACGTGCGAAAGCCCACTTCGCGCAGCGACGCCGCGACGCCCCCGTACTCGGGACGCGCGAGCCGCCGTGCCACGGCGTCGACATCGATCGGCGCATCGTCCGCCCGCGCGAGCAGCACGACGTCGTAGCCTGCGCCTCGCACGGTGTTCGCGAACACGCCGCCCGCAGGAAACACGTCGAAGAACGTCGCGATCTCGGTCCGCACGGCTTCCTCGGTGCTCTCGTAGAGCTGCACGAACACCGTGACGGCGCCGCCCGGACGAAGGCGCGAGCGCACGAGCCGCCAGAACTCGCGCGTGTAGAGGCTCGCCGCACCCCTCACCCACGGATCGAGCGGATCGGACGTGATCACATCGAACGTCTCGTCGCTCGTCGCGAGCGCGTGCCTGCCGTCGTCGAAGCGGAGCTCGACGTTCGGACGATCGACGACCCCGAAGTTCTCTGCGCGGAAGTGCTGCGCCGCAATGTCTCGCACGCGCGGCTCGATCTCCGCGACGACGACGCGCTCCGCGAGCGGGTCGATGCCGACCGCGCCCGCCGTGATGCCCGCGCCGAGACCGATCACGAGCGCGTGCTTCGGCTCGTCGGCGACGAGCGTCGCGAGATGGCCGAGCATCCGCTGGAGCCGCATGTCCTGCGGAAAGGTCGACGCCTGCGCCTTGCCGGCGCCGTGATACGTCAGCATGCCGTCCGGCTCGCGCGTGACGGCGAAGAGCCCGGTCCACCCCTCCGCCGTATGGATCACGTCCGCGCCGATGCCGCGCGTCGGCGTGAACCGGCCGTACGCGATGGCATCGGCCGGCATCGCGGGCACGATCCGGGCGAGACCGACCGCGGCCGCGGCGATTGAGACGACGGCGAGCGCATGCCTCGCCGACACGCGCCGCGCGAGAGGAACGAGCGCGACGACACCCGCGCATGCGGACACGATGATCATCGCTTGCTGAGTCGCGCGCCCGCCGATCGCGACGACGAGCACGAGGCTCGTCGCGAGCGCACCGGCGATCGCACCGAGCGTATTGGCCGCGTAGAGCCCGCCGACCAATGCACCGGGCTCCGCGCGGCCATGCATCGCGGCCGCCGCGAGCGCGAGCGGAAAGCTCGCGCCCCACAAGACCGCAGCCGGGAGAACGGCCGACGCGGCGCGGAGCAAGTCCACATGGAGCAGCACCCACGATCCGCTCGGCAACGTCACGTCGAGCGGCCAATACGGCAGCGAGCGTGCAATCGCGATCGCCGCCCAGGCGATGCCGCCGCACAGGAGCCACTGACAGGCCGCGAGCGCCGCGGCCGGATTCATGCGGCGGGCGACGGATGCGCCCGCGGCGCTCCCCGCGCCGAGACCGAGCAGGAAGATCGCGAGAATCAACGCGAACGCGTAAACGGTCGGACCGAAGATCAGCGCGAGATGCCGCGTCCACAGCACCTCGGCCGCGAGCGCCGTCGCACCGGACAATCCGGCCGTCACGTAGATCGGCCACGCATCGCGCGCGAGCCGAAGCGGCGTCGGACGAAGGGCAGGCGCGGCGAGCCCACGCGACGATCGCGCGAAAGCGAACGCACCGAGCGCCGCGACGCCGTTCAATGCCGCTGCTGCATACGTCGCGGCCGCAGCATCGTGCACGCGAAGCAGATAGAAGCCCGCTGCGAGACTGCCGAGCACGCCGCCTGCGATATTCGCGGCATAGAGCGAACCGACCCGCGGCCAGCGCTCGGATGACTCGGAGAGCGAGCGCGCGACGATCGGCAACGTCGCGCCCATCAGGATCGTCGCCGGAAGGAGACACAGGGCGGCCGCGATCGCGCGGATCGGCAACGCTCCGCCGCCGAGACGGGCGTAGAGCGCCTCGAGCCCGGGCAGCGCATGCAGCACGCAGAGCCCGAGCAGCGCGATCCCTGCTTCGAGCAGCGCGAACACTCGAAGCGCATGGGCGCTCGGGCCGACAAAGAGCGGCACGCACACGCTGCCGATACAGAGCCCGCCCATGAACGTGCCGAGCAATATCCCGAGCGAAGGCGCCGACGCACCGATCACCAAGGTAAGCAGCTGAAACCAGACGATCTGGTAGATCAGCGCCGCACAGCCGCTCGCGGCGAGCAACGCGAGCAGGGGCGCGAAAACTCGATCGTTCATTACGGATACCGGGCGGGCCCCGCGTCATTCTGCCCGGCAAAGCCTGAACACGGAATCTCGTCCCATGTAGTCATTCGGATGGATTCGCCCGAGGCGCGTCACTACACTGTCTGGTCAATGCGAGCCGCGGCGCCCCCCTGCGGCGCCCCGAAGCGGAGAAGGACATCCTCCGCCCAGGTTCCCGCGCCTCCGCCGGTACAGTCTCTCGCCGGCCCGTGCGCTGCGCTTTCGGCTCCCGAGGCCGATAACACACGGTCGATCGGAATGAGCAAAAGCAACGCGACGCCCCCGGGCCTCAGGTATTCGATGGAGGACTCACGACTGTTCCGTCTGCTCGTCGAGTCCGAGCGCGACTACGCGATCTTCATGTTGGACTCGGCCGGCCGCGTCGCGAGCTGGAACGCAGGTGCCCAGGCGATCAAGGGCTATACGCGCGACGAGATCATCGGCAGACACTTCTCGTGCTTCTATCCGAAGGAGCAGGTCGACCGCGGATGGCCGGACTACGAGCTCACCCGCGCGGCCGCCGACGGGCGCTTCGAGGACGAGTCGTGGCGGGTCCGCAAGGACGGCTCCCGGTTCTGGGCGAACGTCGTCATCACGGCGCTGCGCGACGCGAACGGTGAGCTCATCGGCTTCTCGAAGGTCACCCGCGACCTGACCGAGCGCCGGCAACAGGAGGAATCGCTGCGTCAAAGCGAGGAACGCTTTCGCACGCTCGTCGAGCACGTCTACGACTACGCGATCTTCATGTTGAACCCCGAAGGGTTCGTCACGACGTGGAATACCGGTGCCCGTCAGATCACGGGCTACGAACCCGACGAGATCATCGGCTCGCATCTGTCGCGCTTCTATCCGCCGGAGGCGATCAAGGCCGCGTGGCCGGAGCACGGGCTCCGCGTCGCGCGCATGGAAGGCCGTTTCGAGGACGAAGGCTGGCGCATCCGCAAGGACGGCTCGCGCTTCTGGGCCAACGTCGTGATCACCGCGCTGCGCGATTCGAGCGGCGAGCTCGTCGGCTTCTCGAAGATCACGCGCGATCTGAGCGAACGGCGCCGCCAGGAGCAGGCGCTCGCGCAGAGCGAGGAACGCTTTCGGCTGCTCGTCGAAGGCGTCGACGACTATGCGATCTTCATGCTCGACCGAAACGGCTTCGTCAGCAGCTGGAACAGCGGCGCCGAGCGCATCAGCGGGTATTCCTCCGCGGAGATCCTCGGCAAGCACTTCTCGCATTTCTACACGTCGGAGGACGTCGCCGCGCACAAGCCGTGGCGGCAGATCTCCGAGGCACGCGACATCGGCCGCGTATCCGACGAAGGCTGGCGCGCACGCAAGGACGGTACGCTGTTCTGGGCGAGCAGCGTGATGACGGCGCTGCACGACGCGGACGGACGGCCGTACGGCTTCGCGCATGTCATGCAGGACCTGACGCAGCGGCGGCATGCCGAGGCGCTCGCGGACCGCGCGCAACGCATGCACGAGTTCATCGCGATGCTCGCGCACGAGCTGCGCAATCCGCTCGCGCCCATCCGCAACGCCGTCGAGCTGATGGGCCGCAAGGGGCTCGACGATCCGGTCCTCGAGTCGATGCGCCAGACGATCGATCGCCAGAGCGCCCTCCTCACGCGAATCATCGACGAGTTCCTCGACGTGAACCGCATCGCCCGCGGCAAGTTCACGATCAACAAGGAAGCGACCGATCTCACCGCCGTGCTGTCGCGCTCGATCGAGACGACACGGCCGCTGATCGACGCGCAGGGACAGCACCTCGACGTCGACGTGCCGGACGGCGAGCTCTGGCTCAAGGGCGACTCGCTGCGGCTGACGCAGGTCATCGTGAATCTCTTGAACAACGCGGCGAAGTTCACGCCGCACGGGGGCCGCATCAGCCTCAAGGTCGAGCGGCGCGGCACGGACGTCGAGATCCGCGTCCGCGATACCGGCCGCGGCATCGATCCCGATCACCTCGAATCGATCTTCGACCTGTTCACGCAGATCAGTCCGGAGTCCGTGCCGGGCCAGGGCGGCCTCGGCGTCGGCCTCGCGCTCGTGCGCCGGGTCGTCGAGCTGCACGGCGGCATGGTTCAGGCACGCAGCGAAGGCGTCGGGCACGGCAGCGAGTTCATCGTGCGGCTGCCGCTCGGGCTCGACGAGATCCGAGGCGTGCCATCGGAGCAGACCGATCCGGGCGGCGACTCGAAGCGGCTGCGCGTGCTCGTCGTCGACGACAACAAGGACGCCGCGGACAGCCTTCACCTCCTGCTCGACGCGATCGGCCAGGACGTCGTGACCGTCTACGACGGCCCTTCGGCCCTCGATGTGATCGACAAGTTCAGACCTGACGTCGTGATGCTGGATATCGGCATGCCGCTGATGAGCGGCTACGACGTCGCGAGACGGATTCGGGAACGGACGGGTGACCACAAGCGGCCGGTCCTCGCCGCGGTCACGGGCTGGGGTCAGGAAACCGACCGGAGCCGCTCGCGCGAGGAAGGTTTTCGGTATCACTTCGTGAAACCGGTCGAGATCAGCGTGCTGCGCGAGCTGATCCGCGAGATCGCCGAGGAACGGGCGGCCCGGCGTTGAATCGCGAGTCCGGTCCTACGGCTGCGCGATCGCGTCCTTCTATGCAGGATCAGCTCAGCGCCCTACGCTCGCCGATTCCGAGCAGCCGCCCGATCGTCGCGAACAGCTCCCCCGGCTGCGCAGGCTTCGCGACATGCGCCTGGAAGCCCGCGACGAGCGCATGCACGCGGTCCTCGGAGCGCGCGTAGCCGGTCAGCGCGATCGCCGGCATCCGCTCCGCGAGCGGAATCCGGTGCTCCGCCTCGAGCGCCCGCACGCGGCGCAGCAGCGTGTAGCCGTCCTCTTCCGGCAACCCGATGTCGGAGATCATCAAGTCCGGCCAGTCGGCCCGCGCGCAGCCGCGAAGGTGCGCGAGCGCTTCGCGGCCCGCGGCGAAGCTCACGACGCTCGCGCCGCGTGCCTCGAGCAGCGCGCGAAGCGTCTCGCGTGCGTCCTCGTCGTCGTCGACGACGAGGAGGCGCTTGCCGTCGAGCGCGATCGCGTCGAGCGCGGCATTCCATGCGGCCTGCGGCGTGCTCTCGTCGGGCTCCGCGACCGCGCGGACCGGCAACGCGACGGTATACGTCGTGCCGAAAGCTCCCGCATCGACGACGATGCGGCCGTGATGCTCGTCGACGATGCTCGCGATCGTCTCGAAGTCGAATGGCGTGACGGGCGGCACCGACACGCCCGTTACCGAGGGACCGGGCGAAACCTCCAGCGGCGTGGGCCCGGGCTCCTCGAGCTCCCGGAATGCCGGCTGCTCGAGCTCTCGGAACGCCGGCCTCCCGGCCTCGGCCGCCGGGACCTCGACCGGCGCCGTGGCCGACGGCTCCGGGCGAGGCGTCGTGTCCGTCACGCGCAGCAGCACCTCGTTCCCGACCCGCTCGACCCCGACCTCGATGCGCGCGCCGGGCCGGCTCACGTCGACCGCATGCGAGAGCAGCGCCCAGACGACGTCCTGCAGCGCACCGGGATTGCCGGTCACGAGCCCGACGTCGAGGCCAAGCGTCGTGTAGAGGTTCAAGCCTTTTGCGTCGATGTCCGGGCGCGCGGCATCGACCGCGCCCGCGATCAGCGTCGCCAAATTCACCGGCTGCAGGCTCGCGCGCCGCTCCGACCGGCGCAGCGCGCGCTCCTGCTCCTGCAACGCCCACATCTGCGCGTAGAGGCCGCCCTGGGCGAGCAGCTCGTGATGCCGGCCCCGCTCGATGATGCGGCCCGACTCGAGCACGAGGATCTCGTCCGCGTGCACGACGGTCGCGAGCCGATGCGCGATCGTCAACGTCGTGCGCTGGCGTGCGAGCCGCACGAGCGCGTCCTGGATCGCGCGCTCCGAGCGCATGTCGAGCGCCGACGTCGCCTCGTCGAGCACGAGGATCGGCGGGTTCTTCAGGATCGCCCGCGCGATCGCGATCCGCTGCTTCTCGCCGCCGGAGAGCTTCAGTCCCCGCTCGCCGACGATCGTGTCGTACTGCTCGGGCAGCGCGCTGATGAACTCGTGCACGGCAGCGGCTTTCGCGGCCTCGACGATCTCCTCGCGCGTCGCGCCGACGCGGCCGTACCCGATGTTATACGCGATCGTGTCGTTGAAGAGGCTCGTCTCCTGCGGCACGACGCCGATCGCGGCACGCACGCTTTCGGGCGATGCTCCGCCGATGTCCTGCCCGTCGATCGTGATGCGCCCGCTCCACGGCTCGTAGAAGCGCAGAAGCAGCCGTGCGAGCGTCGACTTGCCCGAGCCGCTGCCGCCGACGACCGCGACCGTCGTGCCCGGCGCGATGCGGAACTCGACGTCACGGAGCACCTGACGGTTCGGCTCGTAACCGAAGCTCACCTTCTCGAAGCGCACGTCGCCGCCGCGAACCTCGAGCGCCGGGAGCTCCGCGTCGGGATCGACCTCGGGCGGCTCGCGGAGCAGCTGGAACAGCCGCTCCGCCTTGACCAGCGAGTCGCTCGCCTCCCGGAAGACGAACCCGAGCGAGTTCAGCGGCAGACACACCTGGATCACGTAGGCGTTCACGAGCACGAGATCGCCGACCGTCATCGCGCCCGAGAAGACGCCGCTGCCCGCGAGCAGCATCACGGAGCCGACGCCGAGCGCGATGATGCCGCTCTGCCCGACATGCAGCAGCGTCAGCGCGCGCTGGTTGTTGATGCTCGCTTCGATCCAGTCGTTCATGATCGACCTGAAGCGCGCCGCTTCGAGCTTCTCGTTCGTGTAGAACTTCACGGTGTCGTAGTTCAGCACGCTGTCGACGAGGCGGCTGTGCGCGTTCGAGTCGAGCTCGCTCACGCGGCGCTGCCGGATCGCGCGCCGGCGCGTGAAGACGACGCTGAAGATCGCGTAGATCACGAACGTGACCGCGATGATCAGCGCGAAGCCGAGCGGATAGTTCACCGTGAGAATGCCGACGACGATCGCGATCTCGACGATCGTCGGAACGATCGTGAAGAGCGCAACGTTCAGCAGGAAGCCGATCGACGACGTGCCGCGCTCGACGTCGCGGGTCAACGCCCCGGTCGAGCGGTTCGCATGGAAACGCGCGCCGAGCGCGTGCAGGTGGCGGAACACGCGGACGGTGTAGTCCGCTACGGTCGTCTGCGACACGCGCACGAAGATCAGATCGCGGAGCTCCCCGAACAACGTCGTCGAGAACCGTACGAGCGCGTAGCCGATCAGGAGCCACACGGGAAGCACGGCAAGCGTCTCCGGCCGGCTCAGCACGTCGACGATCCGCTTGAGCATGATCGGCACGGAAACGGCAGCGATCTTCGCGACGACGAGGAGCAGGACCGCGGCGATCACGCGGCCGCGAAACGTCCACACCTTCGCCGCAAGCGTCCACAGGACGCGCTCTTCGCGCCTCACCGTCACGCGGTCCCGGGCGCCGTCGCGCCATCGTGCTGGGCCTCGCGTTTCGCGGCGCGGCGCACGATCGTCGGCATCACTGACCCGGCCAGGAAACTCGGGAAGGTCACCGCGCGATTCAGCACGTATCGTGCCAATCGCGAAGCGCTGGCCGCGTCGTGCGCTCCCCTCGTGCGCTCGATGTGTGCCGACGCGTCCGGCGATGGGGCTTTCGACATAGAATCGAGCGATTCCCGTGCAGCTCGATATCGGAAATGCCGCAAACGATTGCAGTCGTCGCCACAGGAGAGATGGGAAGCGCCGTCGGCGCCGCGCTCGTTCGGCGCGGCCACCGCGTGATCACGGACCTCACCGGAAGGAGCGCTGCGAGCCGTGCGCTCGCGGCGGAGGCGGGCATCGAGGACGTCGGCTCCGTAACCACCCTCGTCGAGATCGCGGAGATCGTGCTGTCGATCGTGCCGCCCGCCGTCGCGCCCGGCTTCGCGCGGACCGTCGCGACGGCGCTCGAGAAGACCGGCGCGCGGCCCGTCTTCGTCGACTGCAACGCGGTCGCGCCGGCGACCGTCGCCGAGATCGCATCACCGTTCGACGCGCTCGGCACGCCGTTCGTCGACGCGGGCATCGTAGGCCCCGCCCCTCGGGCGGACCGCCCGCCGGTTCGCTTCTACGTGTCGGGCCGGGCGCGCGCCGCCCTGCTCGCGCTCGACGTGCCCGAGATCAAGGTCATCGACATGGGCGACGAGGTCGGCCGCGCGTCCGCGATCAAGATGTGCTACGCGGCCCTCAACAAGGGTTTCGACGCGCTGCTGACGAGCGTGCTGCTCGCGGCCGAACGCCTCGGCGTCCGGGCCGAGCTGATGGACGAGATCCGCGCGAATCAGCCGGAGGCCGCGACCCGTTCGACGCGTCGGGTCCCCACGCTCGCCGCGACGGCGAAGCGCTACGCCCCGGAGATGCGCGAGATCGCCGAGACGTTCTCCTCGGCTGGCATTACCCCCGACTTTCACCGCGGCGCGGAGTGGCTCTATGCCGTGCTCGCGCGGACACCGCTCGCCGACGAGACCCGGCTGACTGCGCCGACGGACCGCTCGCTGGACGAGGCGCTCGCGATCTTCGTCGCTGCGCTCGACCGATAGCGCCACTGCGGAACCTACGGGTACCCGCGCCTCCGGCGCGGCGTCAGAATCGAGGACATGCCGAAGTCCGGAACGCGTGCGCCGGCAAGGCGCGAGGAGGACATGACATGGCCATCGAAATCTCTCGTGACGTCGACCGCCTGCGCAGCGAGATCGACGAGATGCGCAAGGATCTGAAGACGCTGACCCGCGCAATGCGCGAGACCGGCGCGGAGAAAGGCAGGGAAGCGCTCGAGCACGTCGAGCACCTCCGCAGGCAGGCCACCCGGCACGCGGCTCGCGCCGAGCAGCGCCTCGAGCGCGGCATCGAAGAGCGGCCGTTCGTCAGCGTTCTCGCGGCGTTCGGCGCCGGCTTCCTGATCGCGAAGCTCATGGATATGGGGCGCTAGAAAGCAGGTACCGCCTTTCTGTCTTCCCCGCGTTCGAGTATCGTCGGACGCATCCTTCGAGGGGAGGACGCCATGACCAGCTTTCGCTTCTCGCGGCGGCCGGCGCTCGCCGGCCTGACCGCCGTCGCCGCCCTGTCGACGGCCGTATCGTTCGCGCAGCCGCCTGCGGGCGCAGGGCAACGGCCGGGGGCCCAGCGTCCGGCGCAGGCCCTGAACCTACCGAGCCAACCCACCGCCGTGCCGCTGCCGACGTTGTCCGACGAGATCACCGGGCCGGGGCCGATGTTCGACTCCGCGCCCTCGCACGCGAAGGGCCTCGGCCCCGCGGACTTCGACTACGTGACCCGGGAATACTTCGTGTCCGGCACCGCGAACGGCAGCCCGTACACGACCCGCGTCGTCGTGCGGATGCCGAGCGATCCGAGCCGCTTCAGCGGGCTCGTCCTCGCCGAGTCGATGCACTCGAGCGGCGCCGCGCACGCGTACGAGTTCACGGCCGCCTACACGATGAGCTCGGGGCACGCGGCCGTCGAGATCCTGACGACGTCCCCGCGGCAGTTCGTCGAGTTCAATGCGGAACGCTACGCCGCCCTGAAGATCGAGGACGGTCAGGCCAACGATATCCTCGCGCAGGTCGGCGCGCTCGTGAAAAGCCCGAACGGGCCACTGGGCGACGTTACCGTGCGCAAGATGGTGCTCGGCGGCACGTCGATGAGCTCCGGCACGCTGCTCAACTACTTGCCGGCGCACGCGGTCTATCGCACGCCGGACATGCAGCACATCTACGACGGCTACTTCCCGACGTCGACCGGCGCGACCGCGCCCGAGGTCGACGTGCCGATGATCCAGATGCCGACGATGCACGAGGTCGAAGGCAACGTGACGCGGCGTCAGGACGGCGACGAGCCGGGCCAGCAGTTCAGGCTGTACGAGGTCGCGGGCATCGGGCACGTCGACTCGCGCGACAACGTACGGCTCCTGCCGAACCCGTGCACGAAGCCGCTCAGCACGTTCCCGCTGCAGGCCTACATGTCCGTGGGGCTCCATCACCTCTTCCGCTGGGTCGACGAAGGCATCGTCCCGCCGCGCGCACCTCGGATCCTCGTCGATCGCGATACGCACGGCGACGGCTCGATGATGGCGACGGACGCGCACGGCAACCCGCTCGGCGGCATCCGCAACCCGTACGTCGACGTCCCGGTCGCGCGATACGTTCCGGTCAACACGGCGCGTGAGCCGCTGATCGATAACCCGCACGAGTGGATCGCGAAGAACGGCGGTCTCCAGGGTGCGCAGATCATGTGTCGCCTGAGCGCGTATCAGGAGCCGTTCCCCGCTGAGAAGCTGCGCGAGCTCTACGGCACGAAGGAGCGTTACCTCGAGCAGTTCGAGGCCCGCCTCGACGAGCTCGAGCGTGAAGGCTGGTCGCTGCCGGTGTATCGCGAGCTGATCCTGAGCGACGCGGCGAAGGTCGTGTTCTGAGGGAGGTCCGAGGACGTTTCCGCGGAGTCGGGAGGCCCGACGCTGCGTTCGGTCCCTCCGCGGAAACGTCAACGTTCTCCGATTGAGACGCCCCGCCTCTCGGAGCCGAGGCCATCTTCATACATCCGAGCGCGTCCTTCGTTGCACTAGCTCCTGCGGCGGACAAGGATTGCGCCCCTCGACCACCCAAGGGCATCCATCGATCGCCCTGCCCCCTCTCTGCCTGACGCTTTGAGTCGAGCGCGGAGTTGCGTCCGCAAGCACTCCGCAGGTTCTCCCACAGCCAAGACGAGCGGAGTGAAATTTTGTACAGGCTCACGATCGGGCAGCGGGACAAAGTCGATGATTTTGAAAGGGGTACGATTCGTCTAGCGAAGCGCGGCACTTGCTCGGCGCTGCAGCGTTCCCCGAGCCGGTTGTCGACTGCATTTCTTCCGCTGTACGGACGGCGCACCGTAGGTGCATGCTGGTCATGGTCCCCCGCTCTCGGTTCAGTTCGTTCCACACGCCACCGTGCCGAGAGGCACGCATGAGGAGACTCCTATGACGCGAAAAACCACGGTCCTCCTCCTCGCCGTCTCGACCCTCGCCGCCGTCGCCGCCTCCCGCCCCGCAGCCGCACAGAACGCCGACGCGTCGTTACCGCCGCTGATCGACCGCGAGATCTTCTTCGGCGACCCCGAGCTCGCCGGCGCGACGCTCTCGCCCGACGGCGAGCACATAGCATTCCTTAAGCCGTTCAACGGCGTACGCAACGTCTGGGTGAAGCGCACCGAAGAGCCGTTCGACGCGGCGCGTCCCGCCACGGCCGACCAGCGCCGGCCGATCCCGCAGTTCTTCTGGAGCTGGGACGGCCGCTACATCCTGTTCATTCAGGACCGCGACGGCGACGAGAACTTCAATCTCTATGCGGTCGACCCGAGCGCGCAGCCCGCGGCAGGGGGCGTGCCGCCGGCCCGCAACCTGACCGAAGCGGAGAGCGTCCGCGTCGCGCTCTACTCGTTGCCGAAGAATCGGCCCGACACGGCGTACGTCGGATTGAACGATCGCGATCCCGCGTGGCACGACCTCTATGAGCTCTCGATCTCGACCGGCGAAAGGCGACTGATTCGCGAGAACACGGAGCGCATCAGCCGCTGGGTCTTCGACCTCGAAGGCGAGCTTAGGCTCGCGGTGCGCTCGCTGCTGAGCGGCGAGACGGAGATCCTCCGCGTCGACGACGACGGCTTCACGCCGCTCTACACGTGCAGCATCTTCGAGACGTGCGAGCCGGCGCGCTTCCATCGGGACGGCCGCCGCATCTACATGGTCACGAACCGCGGCGACGACGCGGACCTCGTCCGATTGACCCTGCTCGACGTCGAAAGCGGCGCCGAAACGCTCGTCGAATCCGACCCCGAGAACCGAGTGGACCTCGCCGGTGCGATCTTTTCCGATGCTACTGACGAGCTCGTTGCCACGGTCTACGTCGACGATCGGCCCCGCATCCATTGGCGCAACGACGAGTGGGAAGCAGACTACGAGGCGCTGCGTGCGCAGCTTCCAGGGGTCGACATCGGCATCGGCTCGTCGACGCTCGACGAGTCGCTGTGGATGATCACCGCGTCAGGCGACGTCGAGCCGGGGCGCACGTATCTCTTCGATCGCGGAAGCGGCGAGCTTACGCTGCAGTACGCGATACGCGAGCGTCTGCCGCGCGAGCATCTCGCGTCGATGATGCCGATTCGCTACGAATCCGAGGACGGCCTCGAGATTCCGGCATACCTGACGTTGCCGAAAGGGCTCGAGCCGAGGAACCTGCCGACGGTCGTCGTGCCGCATGGGGGGCCGTGGGGCCGCGACAGATGGGGCTATGACGTCATCGCGCAGTTCTTCGCGAATCGCGGCTATGCGGTGCTGCAGCCGAACTTCCGCGGCTCGACCGGGTACGGCAAGGCGTTCGTCGATGCGGGCAACGGCGAATGGGGCGAGGCGATGCAGGACGACATCACGGCCGGTGTCGAGTATCTGATCGACGAAGGCATTGCGGACCCCGACCGCGTCGGCATCTTCGGCGGCTCGTACGGCGGCTATGCCGTGCTCGCCGGGGTGGCGTTCACTCCGGACATCTACGCCGCGGGCGTCTCCCTGGTCGGCCCGTCGAACCTGCTGACGCTGTTGAACTCGATCCCGCCGTACTGGGAAGCGGAGCGGAAGATGCTCTACGAGCGCGTCGGCGATCCGACGGATCCGGAGGACCGGCAGCGTCTGATTAGCCAGTCACCGCTCTTCTCGGCCGACGAGATCCGTGCGCCGCTGCTCGTGATCCAAGGCGCGAACGATCCCCGCGTGAAGAAGGCCGAGTCCGAGCAGATCGTCGTCGCGCTGCGCGAGCGCGGCTTCCCGGTCGAGTATCTGCTCGCGCCGGACGAAGGCCACGGCTTCGCGCGGCCGGTGAACAACCTTGCGGCGTTCGCGGCGGCCGAGCGCTTCCTCGCGATGCATCTCGACGGGCGCTTCCAGGAGGGCGGCTCGCCCGAGGTGATGCGGAGGCTCGAGGAGATCACGGTGGATCCGGCGACCGTCGAGCTCCCGGCCGACCTCGACATTCCGACGGCGGCAGCGGGATCGGGAGCACGCTGACGAGGTCCCGGGTCCGCGACCAGGCCGGCCGGGAGCGCACCGGCCGGCATGGTCCACGGAGCGGCGTTGGCCCCTAACGGACCAAAGCGAATCCGACCAGAATGCCTGTGGGAATCGTTGCAACGAGGGTCAACAAGAAGAGAGCCGAGGCGCTCACGAACTCCACGATTCGCTTTCCGCGGATCACGGGAGCGTTTGCTATCAGGCTCGATGTTGCGAAGCTCAACCACAGTGCGGACAAAGCCGACAGGAAGAAGAACGTGTCGAAAAGCCCCTTGCCGTCGACGACACGGTCTTGCGCGAGTTGCGCATCGTACCAGCTCCGCGTGGACAGGATTCCCAGCGCGTAAATGCCGAGACCTATCGCCGCCGCGACCGACGCGAAGGCCCATGGAGGAATTCGCTTCCGCAGATAGATCAGCGCAACTACCGGTGCGACGATCAGGATGAGGATCAGGCTCAACAGCATCAGCGGTCGACTCGAGCGAAAGTCCAGGCCAGCCCAATAGACCTCGATCGTCTCAAAGGTTACCGGCCGTCGACCGTCAGCGGTAGTGCTCGGCGCTCTTCTCGTTCTCCGTGCAGAAGTACTCGAGCAGGTCGTCGTGGGCGACCAGGGTATACGTCGGCTTGTACGTGATCGGCCGAGAATAGGTGCCCGGGTCGTCGATCGTGATCTCGATCTCGAGGTGGCCCGCGTCGGTCCGCCTGAAGCGCTCGATCACCGTCAGCTTGTCACTGTGCGGATGTCCGATGCCATCGAGCCAGTGCCGGTCGTTGAAGCCGGTGGTCTCGACGACGAGCTCGTCGTCCTCCCATGTGCCGATCGAGTAGCCCATCCAGCGCGGCACGGCATCGTCGGCGCGCTCTCGTCCATCCAGAAAGATCTGCCGAAAAACGCTGTTCTCCTCGTAAAGGACGACGATCAGATCGGCGGTCTGCACGATCTTGAACGGTAGAGGCGAGGTGTTCAGCCACGGAATGCCGGTCGGCTTGCAGTGAGCAGTCGGCGTTTCGAGTCCTCGGCTTTGACGCCGCTCCATGAAGAGCGCTTCGGCCCACGGTTGCATCCGAACGGTATCGGGCGCGAGGTCCGCGGTGATATCGATGAAGTATCGTGGAAGCTGCGTGTGCTCGACGGTCACGACCTCCATCTCGGGATCAGCGTCCGCAAGCCACACCCCGGAGAGGTCCGGCTTGCCGTCGGGCGCTTCGGGAGCTGGCGCCGAGAGATCCGGCTCACCGTCCGCGGTCCGCGGAAAGGATTGCGGCACGTGCGAAGCCCACTGCGCGCTCGCGAACGTCGTCCCTACACAGGCGCCGACGAGGAGCCCGACGGCAGAGCGTATCGGGCTCATCGGTCGTCCCTCGCGTTTCGTCCCGTCAGCACCGTCTGGCCCGTTGCGGTCAGCACGACCCGCTTCGCGTTCGCGGTATGGGTGCCGTCCCTCGCGCGGTAGCCTTCGACGCTGACGACGTCCCCCGCTTGCATCGAGCTGCGGCTCCAGCCGTTGCGCATCAAGAGATTCGGGCTCGCCAGCTCGACGGCCCAGCTCGTGATGTTGCCGTCGGCATCAGCGACGTCGATGTAGAACCAGGTGTGCGGGTTGCGCCATTCGACCTTCGTCACCGTACCCGTGACCGTGAGCGGTTTGTCGATGTCGAACTGCGCCGAGAAAGCATGGTGAGCGGCGGCAGGGGTCGTGGCCGCGAGCGCGAGCGCGGCTATCGAGCTCTTGAGGTACATGGCGAGCACCCAGGTGTTGCGATGGAGGGTGTACGGGAGTCGTCGGACGAAACACTCGGGGTCGCGATTATCGTGATCTCGGTTCTGTTAGGTGTCAAGTCGGTGAAGGTCGCCGAGCGGCCTTGCCGCTGCGTCAGGCGCGAGGCGTACGGCTCAGCCTTTCGCGCCCGTGCGGCGCATCGAAGTCGACCAGCGGCCCTTTAGCAGAGCGATCGCTCGCTCGGGGAACTGCGCGCGGTCGGTGCCGGGTGCTCGAAAGCGGAGTGGTCGAGTCGCCTACCCGAGAAAGCTCGCCGCAAGGCGGCAGAACCCATTCGGATCCTCTTCCGGCCACATGTGAGTGGCGTTCGCGACCGCACCCGCATGCGGGCCTCGGACGCACGCGGCGGCCGCAGCCGAAGCTACTCGGAACAGCGCCCGTGTCCGTGCACCCCACGCGACAGCGGTCGGCACTTCGAGCGCACGAAGCTGCTCGCAGGTAATCGCGACGGGAGGCGATTGCGAGAAGAGTTTCGGCATGACCCGAGCATTGTCGAGCTGAATCCGACGGCGCTCCTCGGGCTGCGAATCGAAGTACCCGTCGCCGCCGCTCGAGCCGTCGATCAGCGCGCGCACCGCAGCCTCGCTGTCGCCCCGCTGAACGGCTGCCGATGCGGGGCCGAACATGCGCTCGGCATCCGCGGAGAACTCGCGGAGCTGCTCCGGATCACTCACCCAGGTCGGAAACCCAGGCTCGTAGACGAAGAGGCTCCGCATTAGCCGCGGTTGCTCGATGGCTGCGGCCAGGGCGACGTGCGCACCGTACGACCATGCGATGACATGTGCCGGCTCTTTCAGAGCCGAAAGCAGGTCCTCGAGATCGTCCGCGTGCACGCGCGTACCGAACGCCGGCCAGTCGGGACTCCAGGGATCCATGCCGAAGTAACGCTGCGTGAAGGCAATCGCCCGGAACCCGCGCGCCGCGAGCCATGCACAATGGGGCAGCCACATCCGGTGATCGGAGGGCGCGCCGTGAACCAGGACGACCGGCGGTCCGGTGCCCTGCTCGACCCACGCGAGCGACGCACCGGAGACCGGCATGCGATTCACCGCAGCGTCTCTTCCAGGAACTGCATCAGCGAGTGCCATGAGCGGCGGTCGGCCACTTCGTTGTACACCATGCCGCCTTCCTTGT
>CAZKNH010000082.1:0-18742 GCA_964553875.1 uncultured Gammaproteobacteria bacterium
CCGCGTTGAAGCGCTGCACGGCGACGTACTCGTTCAGCGCCGCATCGAGATCGGCCTGCCTGCGTGCGCTCAAATCCGCCCGGACCGGCGCGAGCACGCGCGCCGCGGTCACGCGTAACGCGCGGAGCGGATGCGTCAGGAAGCGCTGGCCGAGCGCGGCGCGACGATCGGCCGGCAGCGCCTCGAGCGCCTCGAGCGCGGCGAGCTGCACGAGCGGCTCGTCGTCGTCGAGGGCGCGCATGATCAGCTCGACGGCATCGCCGTCGACCTGCTCCGCGACGTGCGTCACGGCCGTCGCGCGCGCGATCGCGGGCTGCTCCGCGTCCGTGGTCAGGCGCGCGAGCAGCGCCGCGCGGTCCACGCTCCACGTCCGGCCGGCGGCGAGCGCCTCGCCGTAATGGAACGTCGAGCTGCGCCCGTCGGGGAACCACTCGCGCACGCGTGCGGCAGCCCACTCGGCCCCTTCGTCGCGATGGCAATCGCCGCACGCGTTCGGCGTGCCGAGAGATGCCGAGAGATCGGGCCGCGGCACCCTGAAGCTGTGGTCGCGCCTTGGGTCGACGATCATGTAGGTCTCGGCGCGCATATGACAGTCGACGCAGAATGCGCCGGGCGTCGCCGGCTCGTGGTGATGGTGCCCGGCGGTATCGAACACGCTCGGCGCGTGGCAGCGCGTGCAGAGTGCATTGCCGTCCGCGACGACGCGCGTCGAGTGCGGATCGTGGCAGTCGCTGCAGACGACGCCCGCCCGGTACATCGCGCTTTGCACGAACGAGCCGTAAACGAAGACCTCGTCGAGGATCTGCCCGTCCGCGTGGTAGAGCCCCTCGTCGAGGCGAGCGGGCACGAACCGGTCGAGCAGCGGCTCTCCGGGCGCGAGCGCGTCGTCGAGCTGCGCGCGGCGCGCATGGCACTGCGCGCAGACGTCGATCTCGCCGGCGCCGGACGCGGCGCCCGTGCGCGCGGCCGTCGCGGCGTCCGCGCCGCGCCGCCACGCCCGTTCGGTCGCGGGCAAGCCCGCCGGCACGACTTCGGGCGCAGCGGCGTGCAGGGAGCCCGGTCCGTGGCACGCCTCGCAGCCCACATCGATGTCGCTCCATCGCGTCGCGAAGCGGTCCTCGTCCGGCGCGTAGCGCTTCTCGAGCGCCGTCGAATGACAGGCCGCGCAACGGCCGTTCCAGTTGTGCACGGACTGCGTCCAGTGGAGCGGGTCCGACGCGTCGAGCTCGATGTCCGGATAGAGGTGGAACCAGCGTTGTCCGCCCTGCTCCGCCGGACGGCTGTCCCACGCGACACCGAAGGCCTGATACCGGCCATCCGTCATCTCGATGAGGTACTGCTGCAGCGGCTCGACGCCGAACGTGTACGCGATCCGATAATCGTGCAGCTCGCCGTCCGGGCCGTCGGTTCGAACGAAGAGCTCGCCGTCGCGCGTGTAAAAGCGGGTCGTGACGCCGTGATGCGTCAGCGCCGCGTCGTCGAAGTCGCCGAGCACGGTCTCGGGCGTCGCGGGTTGCATCGCGAGATCGTGGTGGGAGCCCGACCAGAGCTCGGCCTCTTTCACGTGACAGCCTGCGCAGACCGCCGTGCCGACGAATTCGGCATCCCCGCCCGACGGCGGCGCCTGCTCCGTCTCCGTGCAGGCCACGAGGACGAGCAACGCCAGGGTCGGACACGTCTTCCGGATCGAACGCGTCAACATTCGGCGCCCCCGATCGGAGAAAAGGTCCGATCTCTCCGCCGGGGAGGTCGCCCCCCGGGATTCGGCTTGACATCAGGCATGAGCGGAACGTGCGGCCGCGGTGGTTCGCCATCCTAGGGGCCATGGTCCCTGCGGGCAACGTTTCGGCGGCGGGAGTCTCGACTCGAATCGGCACTCGCGCTCGCACCGTCCTCCATCCCGGAGGGCGGAACGCGGGCGGGAAGCGGCCGAGGATCGCCCTGCGTATGATCCTCGCTTATAATGCGGCGCCCTGTGGTGATGTAGCTCAGTTGGTTAGAGCGGCGGATTCATAACCCGCAGGTCGGTGGTTCGATTCCACCCATCACCACCACCATAGCTTCCCACCGACACCCTAGCCTCCCGCTGACGCCCGTGGCTTGCCGCTGCCCGGCGTGGGCGGAGCATGTATCAAAGGGTTCGTCCGCAGCCCGAACGCACCGTGGCACGGACATTGCTCGCCCTTCGTTCCAATGCCGCTCGGCCACGCCAACTCGCTCCGGTGCGCTCATGGCTGCGCGGCGGCGGCGCTGCTCGCGGCCGTGTCGGTCCGGACCGCCGCCGACGTCGAGGTGTCGGGCGTCGAGGGCGAGCTTCTCGATAACGTCCGCACGTATCTGCCGGACGCTCCGCCGTGCGACGCGGACGGGGAGACCGTCGCGCGGTACGCGGAAGCGCTGCCCGAGCGGCTCCGCGCCGCGCTCGATGCGTTCGGGCATTACGAGGCCGCGGTCGCGGCGACGCTCGAGGGGCGGAGCGAAAACTGCTGGCGTGTCCGCGTAGCAATCGACCCGGGTCCGCAGGTCGCGGTGCGGGAGACGTCCGTGCGGCTCGCCGGCGCCGCGGAACACGATGCCGACATGCGCGCGCTCTTCTCGGCGTTTCCGCTCGAGCCCGGCGATCCGCTGCTGCATGCGCGCTATCGCGAATTCAAGGACGGCGTCGACGTGCTCGCGCGCCAGCGCGGCTATCTCGAAGGCGAGTTCACCGCAGAGCGCATCGACGTATACGTCGACGCGCGGGCCGCCGACATCACGCTCGTCTACGACTCGGGCCCGCGCTACCGCTTCGGCGACATCGTTTTCGATGCAGACGGCGCACTCGCGGACGACGTGCTCGAAAACTTCCTCGGATTCGCCGAGGGCGACCCATACGATGCGTCGCTCGTCGGACGGCTGCAGCAGGAGCTCGTCGCGAGCCGGTATTTCGCGCGCGCGCTCGTCACCGCCGACGTGCGCAGCGCGGCGAACGAGCGAATTCCGATCCGAGTCGCCGCCGTGCCGAGCGAGCCGCGGAGCTACACGATCGGCGGCGGCTACTCGACGGACGACGGCCCGCGCATCCGCTTCACGTACGACAACGACCGGCGCAACCGGGCAGGCCATCAGCTGCACGCGCAGGCGACGCTCGCGCAGGTCACGCAGACCGCCGTGCTCGAGTACCGCGTGCCGATCAGCAATCCGCAGCGGGACTGGCGGAGCTTCGGGCTCGGCCTCGAGCGCGACGACTTCATCGCCGGCGTCAGCTCCGCCGCGCGCTTCAGCGTGCAACGCACGCAGGCGGGCGAGCATCTGACGGCGACGCGCTTCATCGACGCGCTCTTCGAGCAGGACGAGATCGCGGACTTCTCGTTCTCGAGCAGCATGCTGATCCCCGGGATCTCGTGGCTCAGGAGCTACCGCGACGATCTCGTCCGCCCCCGCGAAGGCCATCGGCTCGCCCTCGTGCTCGCGGGCGGCGTGGGGTCCGAGGTCTCGCTGCTTCGCGCCGACTTTCGCGGCAAATGGATCACCGCGATGCCGTGGGACGCGCGCGTGATCGTGCGCGGACGGCTCGGCGCGCTCATCGAGGACGGGCCGTTCGGCTTCGTGCCGCTGTCGATGCGCTTCTTCGCCGGCGGCGACAACAGCGTCCGCGGCTACGACTACCAATCGCTCGGCCCGCGCGATCAGTTCGGCGATCTGATCGGCGGAAACCGGCTGATCGAAGCGAGCGTCGAGTACGAGCATCCGTTGCGCGAGAACTGGTCCGCCGCGGTGTTCGTCGATTCCGGCAACGCGTTCCTCGATGCGGGCTTCGAGCCGCAGACCGGGGCCGGGATCGGCGCCCGCTGGTTCTCGCCGCTCGGCCCGATCCGCTTCGACATCGCGTGGCCGCTCGACGGCTCGGGCCGGTCGCCCGAGCTGCACCTGAGCCTCGGGCCGGATCTGTAGCGCGATGACCCGTGTGCGCCGGACCGTCATCGTCATCGCCATCGGCACGGCCGCGGTCGCAGCCATCGCCGCCTCCGCGCTGCTCGTGATCGCGACGACGACGTTCGGCGCGCGGCTCGCGATCGATGTCGCCGCGGGGCGGTTGCCGGGCGAGCTCTCGGTCGGCGATGTCGATGGAAGCCTCTACTCGGGCGTCGAGCTCCGCGATGTCCGCTTCCGCAACGCGCACGTTGCGGCCCGCTTCGCGTCGTTGTCGATCGACCCGAGCTGGCGCGACCTCGCGGACGGCCGCTATGCGCTCGACCGCGTGCACATCGCAGACGGACGCGTCGAGATCGCCGACATCGCGCTCGATCCGCCGAACGATCGATCCGACGGGCCGGCCGGATCGGGCGGCGATGTCGCACCGCGATTCCGCGTGCCCGCGATTTCGCCCCGTATCGTCGTCCGCGAGGTCGGCATCACGAATGTCGACGTCGAAACACCTGGCCCGCCGATCCGGATCGGAACGCTGCGGGGCGCGGTCCTCGGCGGCACGTTCGAGGTCGCGCGCATCGAGATCGGCGGCGCCGGCGCGACGCTCGTCGCGTCGGGCGGCGCCCATCTCGCGCTCGGACGTGCAACGGGACAGCTTCGCGGATCCGTGACGCTGCCGAGCGGCACGGCCGATGCCGCGCCGGCCGACGGCGATCCCGCACGCCGAGGCGCCCCGGACGCGGCGGGAGACGCCCCGGCGTCGACGCCGCCCCGCACGGCGCAACGTGTCGATTTCGATGCATCGTTCCGACTCGACGACGACGCGGAGGACGGCCGCTCGCGCGCATCGCTCGCGTGGTCGCGGCTCGAATGGCACGGGCCCGAAGGCGAGAGCGTCGTCAGCCGGGACGGCCGCATCGCCGTGCGCCTCGGGCCGAGCCCCGCGCTCGATGTCGCGCTCGACGCGACGCTCGAAGGCGATCTGCTGCCCGCGCCCGCGTCGATCACGGCGAGCGCCGCCGTGTCGACCGAAACCGTCGACATCCGGCACGCGCGCATCGGGCTCGGCGACGCTCGAGCGCTCGCGACGGGCGCCTTCGACGTCGACACGCGAAGCGGTTACGTCAGCGTCGATTACGCCGGCGTCGACCCGGCATTCTTTGACGCACCGATCGACGGCGCGCTCGATGGCCGCATCGACGTCGCCGTCGCGACCTCCCCGGAGCTCACGATCGCAGGCGGTGGCCGCATCGCCGGCGCGATCGCCGACCGCCCGCTCGACGGGCGGCTCGTCGCGAGCTACTCGAACGGCACACTGTCGATCGAGCGCGGCGACCTGTCGCTCGACGACGGCCGCATCGTCGTCGACGGCCTCCTGTCGCGCGACTCGGCCGACCTGCGCTTCTCGGCGAACGTGCCGCGGATCGACCTCTGGTATCCGCCCGCGGCCGGGTCGCTGACGGCAACGGGCACGATCGTCGGTGACACGGACGACCCGCGCGTCGACATCGACTTCGACGGCCGGCATCTCGCGTGGCACGGCGCCGGAATGCCTCCGCTCGAGCGTGTCGCGCTCCGCGTCGACGGCACGCGCTCCGCGCATGCGCTGCGCGTCGACGTCGAAAGCGCAGTCGGACACGTGCTCGTCGAGGCCGAGCAGCGCTATGAAGACGGCGGCGTCGACGGCCGACTCGTCGAGACGGTGCTCGACGCAGGCGATGCGGGCGTGTGGCGCCTTGCGACGCCCGGACATTACTCGGCGTCGCCGGATGACGTCCTGCTCGAGCCCACTTGCGTCTCGGGTCCCGCCGACGCCCGAATCTGCGCGGCGCTCGACCGGGAGACCCTTTCGGTCACGGCCCGCGGCGTGCCGAACGCGCTCGCCGAGCCGTGGCTGCCGGAACGATTCGTCGTCACCGGCACGACGGATGCCGATGCCGAGGTCGCACTGTCCGATCCGCACATGGCCGCGATCACGCTGCACCACGACCGGCTCCGCATCGGCGTCCGGAGCAGAGACGCCGCGGCCGGCGACCCGGTGCCGCTGCTCGATCTCGGCGACGTCGTGCTCCGCGCTGCGCTCGATGCCGACGCGCTCTCGATCGAGCTCGCCAGCGGGTCGGAAGACGAGGCGCGGCCGCCCGACTCGCGCGCGTCGCTGCTCGCACCGTCGGCGGTCGCCGGGAGGCTGACGCTCTCGCCGCTCGCGACGGACGGCCGTCTCGACGGCACCGTGTCCGCTCGGCTCACCGAGCTCGCGCCGATCGGCGCGCTCGTCGACGGCGTCGACGCGCTGTCCGGCCGCGTCGCCGCGCAGCTCGCCGTGTCCGGCACGCTCGAGTCGCCGAGGGTATCGGCGGACGTGAGCGTTACGGCGCTCGCGGCGGAGCTGCCTGCGCTCGGCATCGCCGTCCGCGACGGCCGTCTCTTAGCGGGACTTCCGGAGAACGCCGATCTCGCGACGCTCGACGCGGTGCCGTTCGACATCGAGCTCTGCTCGACCGGATGCGCACGCATCGCGGGCCGCGTCGCGACGACCGGCGAAGCCGGCTGGTCGCTGACGGCGATCGTCGAAGGCGACGACGTGCTGATCGTCGATCGGCCCGAGCTCCGCGCCGTCGCGACGCCGAGGCTCGACGTCCGCGCAACCCCCAAGCGTGCCGCGATCACGGGGACGATCGCAGTGCCGGAAGGCGCCATCGAGATCGACGACGTGCCGCGGTCCGCGGTACGGCCCGCCCGCGAGACCGTCGTGCACGGCCGCGAGACGCCTGACGACGAAACGGAACGCGTGCCGATCCCGCTCTCGATCGATGTCGACGCGTCGCTCGGCAACGTCCGCTTCGAGGGACTCGGCCTCGACGTCGAGCTCGCCGGCACGCTCGCAGTGGAGCGCATGCCGGGCCGCGAATGGAACGTGCAGGGCACCGCCCTCGTCGAGGAAGGGACGTTCGGTGCCTACGGGCAGACGCTGACCATCGAGCAAGGGCTTCTCGTCTTCACCGGTCCGCCGAGCGATCCCGCGCTCGATATCCGCGCGACGCGCATCGTCGACGACGCGGTGATCACGTTGGCCGTCACCGGCACCGCCGAGAATCCGCGCAGCGAGGTGTTCTCCGAAGCGGGACTTTCGGAGAGCGAAGCGTTCGCGCAGCTCCTCACCGGCCGCTCGCTGACGGAGCTCGACGAGGGCGACCCGGAAGCGCTCGAGCGGGCGGCGCTCGACTTGGGCCTCAGCCGAGCGCTTCCGTCACTCGGCCGCATCGGCACTGCGCTCGGCCTCGACGAGCTCGGCGTGCAATCGCCCGGGCAACAGGAAGGCGCCGTCGTCGCCGGGCGCCAGCTCGGCCGCGACGTTTACCTCCGCTACCGGTACGGCTTGTTCGAGGATTTCTCGGGTCTCGAGCTGATCTATCGAATCAGCGAGCGCTTCAGGCTCCGCACGCAGACGGGCACCGTGCAGTCGATCGACGTGATCTACGAGGTGGACCCGGGCGACCCCGATACGCTTGCCGAGGACGTCGAGGACATCGACATCGCGGTCCAGGACCCGTCGGTGCGTCCGACGGAGCAGGTCGGGCCGGACGTCGATGCGCGTTAGAAGCAGAGGATCGTCGATCGCCGCGCGTCGGCGTCCGACCGGACGCGGATCACGATGCGCGCCGACGATGCCCTCCCCCGCAGCGACCGTGCGGGGGAGGCACGGTCCTTCTTCAGGCGCGCCGCTTCTTGAAAAGGCCGGTCAGGAACGACAGGAAGCCGCCGTTCGACTTGCTCTCGGCCTGCGGCGCCGCTGCCGCCGCAGGCTGGGCTGCCGACGCGGACGATGCCGACGCGCTCGAGGCCTCGGCTGCCGGCGCGCTGCCGGGCGTGATGCCCATCTGCTTCGCCTTGTGCTCCGAGATCGCATCCATCAGCTCCGGCGACAGCACGTCGTAGGGCGGAAGGCCCAGCTCGCGCAGGCGGTTGCGTACCTCGTCCATGCGCTCGGGAGGGAAGCCCGCTTCGATGATCGACGACACGAACGCCGCGAACTTCGGCTCCGACCACCCCTCGTCCGGCGAGAGCTCGGTGTGGATGAAGTCGAGGCCGTAGAACGGATGGTTCTGGTCCTCGATGCGCCCGTACATGTGCGCGCCGCAGTCACGGCAGGCATAACGCTTGATCACGGCGCTCGGGTCGACGACCTCGAGCTTGTCGCCGTTCGCGGTGACCTGAAGCTTGGCCCGCGGCACGACCGCGACCATCGAGAACAACGCGCCTTCGGGCTTCCAGCACTTCGTGCAGCCGCAGATGTGGTTGTGCGCGCTCTGGCTGTCGACTCTGACCTCGACTGGCCGGTCCGTGCAGAGGCACCGCAACGTGCCTCCTGCAAAGTCGCTCGCTCCCGGTTTGATGCCATGGTCCACGGAGGGATGAATCGAGATCGCCATTTGTTGTTCTCCTGATCTAACGACCGGCGGTATTGCCCTGATTCCAGCCTATAGGCGGCCGAACGCCGCGTGATACCGAACCGTCCCCGCCTTCCCGGCGAGCGCCCCCGGGACGAGCTCGAGCGCGAGAAATGCGCCGTCCGGCACGTTGTATTCGCAGCGTAGACCGAAGCGCGAGGCGGGACCGAAACCGAAACGCGGGTAATAGTCAGGATGGCCGACCACGACGACACCGAGCGCGCCGAGCTCCCGGCAACGCTCGAGCCCGGCGCGGACGAGCGCCGAGCCGATTCCGCGGCCCCGGTACTCGTACAGCACGGCAAGCGGCGCGAGGCCCATCATCTTGACTTCGGGATGCTCGTCGACCGTTACCGGCGAGAACATCACGTGGCCGACGACGACTCCATCCTCCTCGGCGACGAGCGAGACGCAAGGGCTCGCCTCGTCGCGCAACGCGTCGACGAGGTCGGCTTCGGCACCGGTATCGAACTCCGCGGAGATGATTTCGCGGACGGCCGGCCGGTCCCGCTCTTCTTCGTCGCGTATTCGCATTCGGGCCCACCCCCTCGGCTCCGCCTGCCGCTAACGAAGCCGCTCCGAATGGCTATTTGATCCCTCGAGGACCGATCATGCAAGCCGCGTCACGGCGTCGCGAGCCGCGATCGCCCTGACCGTCTCGATCGTATCGGCGTCCTCCGCGCGCTTGTCAGGGCGATAGCGCAGGACGCGAGCGAACCGGAGCGCGAGCCCGCCCGGATAACGTCGGCTCGCCTGCAGCTCGTTGAACGCGACCTCGACGACGAGCTCGGGACGCACATGGACCACGTGTCCTTCCGTCGCGACCGCAAGCTCGCCGAGCCGCTTCGTTTGCCACTCGAGCATCTCGTCGGTCAGCCCCTTGAAGGTCTTGCCGAGCATCACGAAGCCGCCGTCCGGATCGCGCGCGCCGAGATGGAGGTTGCTGAGCCAGCCCCGGCGCCGCCCGCTGCCCCACTCCGCCGCGAGCACGACGAGGTCGAGCGTATGCGCGACCTTGACCTTGAGCCACGCCGCGCCGCGATTCCCCGCCTCGTAGGGCGCATCGAGGGCCTTGGCCATCACCCCTTCGTGCCCCGCGTCGAGCGCGGCGGCGAGAAACCGCTCGCCCTCAGTGACGCTCGACGTCACGATCCGAGGCACGATCAGCTCGGCCGGAACGAGACCGGCGAGCCGTTCCGAGCGCTCGACCGTCGGACGGTCGATCAGATCTTCGCCGCCCGCATGCAGGCAGTCGAAGCAGAAGAGCGACAACGGCAGCGCATCGGCGTGGACCTCGATCCCGCGCTTCCTGCCGAAACGGCGCATCGTGTCCTGGAACGCCCGAGGCCTGCCGGAAGACTCGAGCGCGAGCACCTCGCCGTCGAGCACGAAGCCGCTCGCGGGCAGCGCGTCGAGCCGCGCGACGATCTCGGGGACGCTGTCGGTCACGTCCCGGCCGCTGCGCGAGTAAAGCCGCGTGCCGGCATCGCCCTTGTGGATCTGCACGCGCGCGCCGTCGAGCTTGTACTCGAGCGCGGCCTCGCCGAGGCTTTCGATCGCGGAGCCCACGTCCGGCGCCGGGCTCGCGAGCATCGGCCGAACGAACTCGTAGAGCCGGAGCCTGAACCGATCGAGGCCGGCGGGACCCTCCTCGAGCACCGCGTCGGCGACGGCGGCAGTGTCGCCGGCGAGCATGATCGCGCGGCGCACGGCCGCAGGGGGCACATTCGCCGCCGCGGCGATGCCGTCGGCCATCACGCCTTCGAGCGCACCCTGACGCAGCTCGCCGAGCAGCAGGCGCACGAGGAAGCGCTGCTCGCCGTCGGTCGCCTTCGCGAGGAGCGCGGCCAATGCGTCGCGGCGACGCTCGGCCGATCCTTTGCCGGTGATCGCGCGCAGCGCGTCGAGCGCGGCGCGAGCCTCGCGGATCGACAGCATGGGCGCGCTCGCGGCGGGCACGTCGCGCAGCGCGTGGAGCGCGGCCGCGCCGATACCGAGGCGGCCGCCGGGATGCACGCCGGAGAGCCACGCGACGGCCGTAGCCCGCTCGTCGGCATCGACGGCACGGAGGAACTCGGCGAGGCGGCGTACCTTCTCGAGCCGGCTGCGGGTCGCGGCGATCGCGTCCGACGTTTCCGCAAGCACGCTGAGCTGCATGGTTCCGCCCCGCGACGATGAGGTCGACGACAATGTGTCAGACACACTTTCGTTCGAAAAGGTGTCTGACACGTCCGTCGACGGGGCCCGCTCAGCGGCGCGTGCGTCCCGTGAGTCTCCGTCTCGCGACCAGCGCACCGAGCGCGAGGCCGAGAAGCTCGAGCATGCCGCTCGCTCCGCCTCCGCCGCCGCTCGAGGGCGGCGGCGGAGGCGGAGGAGGCGGCTCGTTCGGATTCGACGACGGCGGAGGCGCCGCAGCGACCGTGATCGTGAAGGCCTGCTCGGCGACGGCGCCCGCCGCGTCGCTCACGCGGAGCACGACGTCGTGGCTGCCCACGTCGCCTTCGCCCGGTGTCCCGGACAGGCTCGCCGTGCCGTCGCCGTTGTCGGTCAACGTGAGCCACGCGGGCAGCGTCGGCGCGCTGATCGCCAGCGTATCGCCCGCGTCCGGATCGGTCGCCTGAATCGCATAGCTGTACGCGCTGCCCTGCGTCGCCGACGCGACCGGCGAGCTCGAGAAGCTCGGAGCGGAATTCTCTGGCGCCGGTGCCGCGCCGATCGTGATCGTATACGCCTGCTGCGCGGTGCCGCCGCTCGCGTCCGTCGCGTCGATCACGACCTGGTGATCGCCGACGTCGGCGTCCGACGGCGTGCCGACGAGCGTCGCCGTGCCGTCGCCGTTGTCCGTCAGCGTGAGCCACGCGGGGAGCACGGACGCGGTGATCGTGACGGCTTCGCCGTCCGGATCGGTCGTGACGATGTCGTAGCGGTACTCCGTGCCGACCGTGCCCGACGTCTCGGGTGCGCTCGTGAACGTCGGCGGACCCGCCGTCACGACCGAGACGGTGAACTGCTGCTGATCGGTGAGCCCGGTCGCATCCGCGACGTCGAGCACGACGCCGTGATCGCCGACATGCTCGAGCGCGGGCGTCCCGGTCAGCGCGCCGGTGCCGTCGCCGTTATCGACGAACGTGAGCCACGCTGGAAGCGTCGACGCGGTCAACGTCAGCGCATCGCCGTTCGGATCGATCGCGGAGACGTCGTACGCATAGGGTGTGCCGACCGTTGCGGTGCGCGGCGGTGCGCTCGTGAACGACGGCGCGTCCGCGGCGAGGCTCACGCTGTCGAGGGCGAGCGCGGCCGCCGTGAACGGCGACCTCGAACGCAGCTCGACGCGCCAGACGAGATCCGACCCTCGGAACGTCTCCGGAAACACCACCTGACCGCCGCCGGGCGTGACGTGCACCCAGTTCACTCCGCCGTTGCTCGACGCCCAGAACTCGGCATCGTCGTGAGCGGACACCATCGCGAACGCCGCGTCGAGCTCGACGGACGCAATCGACCCTGTCTCCGTGTCGACCGGAAGCGACGTCGCATAGCCGGACAACTGACGGACCGCCGACGCCCCGGACGGTTGGCCGACGTTGCGGTAGAGCCGGTTCACCTGCGGTCCCGCGACGCTTGCGGCATCGCGTTCCTCGTTACCCGCGATCACGTCGAGATCGCCGTCGCGGTCGACGTCGCCGATCGCGATCACGTTCGTCACGTCCATGTCCGCGCCGATCGCGCCGGCCGCAGAGAACCCGCCCGCACCATCGTTCAGGTACAGCCGGTTCGTGAAGCGAGTGACGTTCGGCTGCGGCGCCTCGAGCCCCGCCGTCGCGAGCACGATGTCGAGGTCGCCATCACGATCGACGTCTGCGAGCGCGACGTGGTGCGTGTAGGACGGATCATCGACGGCCGTGAGATCGACGGGGACGGACGCTTCCGAGAACGGCGCCGCCGCGTTGCCCGAGTTGAAATAGATCTTGCTGACGAGACCCGGCAGGTAGTTGCCGACGACGAGATCGAGCCAGCCGTCGCCGTTCAGATCGCCGAGCGCGCCCGCCTGCGAATTGTCGGTTTCTGCGCCGATCGCGACCGGAGCGCTCAGGTTGCCCGCGCCGTCGTTCAGGAAATAGACGTTCGGTCCGATCTCGTTGATCAGGACGATGTCGTTGTCGCCGTCGTTGTCGAGGTCGCCGACCAGCACGGCCTGCGTATGCAGCCCGTTCGTATCGATCGGCTGTGCCGGCACGCCCCGAGGACCGAACGGCTCCAACGGGTTGCCGGTATGGTAATGGATCACGCTGTTGCGGAACTCGTGGGTCGCGACGATGACGTCGAGCCAGCCGTCGCCGTTCATGTCCGCGAGCGCGACGCTGTCCGCGCGAGCGGGTTCCGGCCCTACGTCGTACCCGGTAAAGTCGAGACCGTTGCCGGAGTTCAGATAAAGTCTCGTGAGCGCGTTCAAATTCGCGACGACGACGTCGAGATCGCCGTCACGGTCGACGTCGCCGATCGCGACGCCGCGCGTGTTCCCGGTGTCGCTCGTCAGATTTCTGCGAGGCAGAAAATTGCCGGCTCCATCGTTCAGATAGACACCGTTCGGCCCCGTCGAGCCTTCGACGAGATCGAGCCAGCCATCACCGTTCAGATCGCCGAGCGCGAGCGCACGAGTCGTATGTGCCGTCGTGCCGATGACCTCGCCCGGTGCAATCGGATCGAACGGAGCGATCAACGGCTCGGCGGTCGGCAGCACGAGCCGCCCCGGCGACGAAGCGCCCCAATCGGCGTTCGTGCGCGCCGGATCCATCAGGTGAGCGTCGTCGAACGACTCCGTGAACGGCAGGCCTTGATGATCGGCCGACGCTACGCCCGAAGCTCCGACCAGCGCGAAGGCGATCGAGCTCACGATGCGCCGCGGTCGCTGTGCATGGTCACCTGTTACCCGTCCCGGTCGAGCCGGCGAAATCGCATCCTTCATCTCTTTCTTCTCCGCGTTCTAGAAACGTGCCGGCAGATACAGCGAGCGGGAGCGCATGCGTCGCCAGAGCAAGCCCCTCGCTCTGAACCTCGCCGCAAACCGCTCGGAGCCTTCGAAAGACCAAGTGAATCGAGAGCCCGGAACGGAGCGCGGATGGATCTGCTGCTTGTCGTTGCTGTCGTGACTGGCGATGCAGATTCCATGCCACGGCTTCGAGACCGCAAAGCCGCCCCGCGACGCCCGGTTCCGACGATCGCCATCGCGAAATTTGGAAGCGATGCTTGCAATCGCGGAAGGTTTGCGGCCAAACATGCGGGATGACGGAGTGTTCCAGTAATGGAACCGACTTACCCGCAGGCCCGGTCGGGAAGCGGGCAGGCCGAGCGTGCGACCGGCAGGCCACCGCGGCCTCCGGCAGCCGGCGCCGATTGCTGTATAGTGAGCGCCCGCCGATCGGCGCCCCCCGTGCCGCGGCCTCGCATCGGCCGAGCCGGACCGTCACGCACGATGACAGAAAGACGGCCGGCACGACGTCATTAAGGAAGATTCGCCGCCGTAAGGAGACCGACTTTGGAAGTCGATGCCTGGCTGACGCTGGCCGTCGTCGCCGTGATGATGCTGCTCCTCGTCGGGACACGCGTATCGCCGGATCTGATCCTCGTCGGCGCCTTGACGCTGCTGATCGTCGCGGACGTGATGTCGCCGGCGGAGGCGCTGTCCGGGCTCGCCAATCCGGGGCTTGCGACGGTCGGCGTGCTGTATGCGGTCGTCGCCGGGCTCACCGATACCGGCGCCGTGCACGCATTCGGCTCGCGTTTGCTCGGCCGCCCGAGAAGCCTCCACGGCGCACTCACGCGGCTGATGGTGCCGGTCACCGCGATGAGCGCGTTCCTGAACAACACGCCGATCGTCGCGATGCTCGTGCCGGTGGTCGAGGACTGGGCGAAGCGCACCGGTATCGCGGTCTCGAAGCTGATGATGCCGTTGAGCTACGCGGCAATTCTCGGCGGCACGTGCACGCTGATCGGCACGAGCACGAACGTGATCGTCTACGGCCTCGCACAGGAGCGCAGCGACCTCGACCCGATCGGCTTCTTCGAGATCGGCGCGGTCGGTCTGCCGGCGGCGATCATCGGCGTGCTTTATATCCTCGTCGCGCAGCGGTGGCTCTTGCCGGAGCGCCGCCCGCCGCTGCGCGACATCGGGCAGACGCGCGAATACGCGCTCGAGATGCTCGTCGAGGAGTCGAGCCCGATGATCGGCAAGAGCGTCGAGCAGGCGGGCCTCCGCAATCTGCCCGGCGCGTTTCTCGCGGAGATCGATCGCGACGGCATGCTGATTCCGGCCGTCGCGCCGACGGAGACGATACGCGCGAACGATCGGCTGCTCTTCGTCGGCGTCGTCGAGTCGCTCGTCGACCTCCTGCGCATGCGCGGTCTGTATCCGGCGCCGGACCAGCTCTTCAAGCTCAACGCGCCCCGTCCCGAGCGCCGTCTCGTCGAGGTCGTCGTCGGGGAGCGCTGCCCGCTGGTCGGCCGCACGATCCGCGAGGGCCGTTTCCGCACGCGCTACGACGCGGTCGTGATCGCCGCCGCGCGTAACGGCGAGCGCCTGCGCGGCAAGATCGGCGACATCGAGCTTCGCGCCGGAGACACGCTGCTCCTCGAGTGCCGCCCGTCGTTCGTCGAGCGGCAGCGCAACTCGAAGGACTTCCTGCTCATGAGCGAAGTGCAGAATGCGCATATCCCGCGGCACGAGCGTGCATGGGTCGCGGCCGCGATCCTCGCAGGGATGGTCGCGCTCGTTACGGCGGAACTCATGTCGATGCTCGAGGCCGCGCTCGTCGCAGCGGCGCTGATGATCGCGACCGGCTGCACGACGACGAGCTCGGCGCGCTCGAGCATCGACTGGTCGGTGCTGATCGTGATCGGCGCGTCGATCGGCATCGGGCAGGCGCTCACGTCGACCGGCGCGGCCGCGGCGATCGCCGAGACTTGGATCGGCGCGTTCGGCCAGGAACCGTGGCTCGCGCTGATCGGCCTCTACGTGCTGACGAATGTTTTCACCGAGGTGTTGACGAACAACGCGGCGGCCGTGCTCGTCTTCCCGATCGCCGCGGCGACCGCAGAGACCCTCGGCGTGAGCTTCGAGCCGTTCGTGTTCGTGATCATGATGGCTGCGTCGGCCGGTTTCGCGACGCCGATCGGATACCAGACGAACCTGATGGTGTACGGCCCCGGCGGCTACCGGTTCTCGGACTACGTCAAGTTCGGCGTCCCGCTGAACCTGCTCGTCGGCGCCGTGACGGTCGTTCTCGCGCCGATCTTCTGGCCGTTCTGAGTCGCGTGCTGCGGGACGTCGGCGTCCGCTTCAAGCACCGCGGAACCGGGGTCCGCTCGGTAGGGGCACTTGCCGATTGCGCTCGGTAAAGCCGCGCTTCACGTTGCAGGAAACAACTGCAATCCCAAGAGGTGAACGCGATGGCACGCTGCGAGAAGTGCGGGAACGACTACGACAAGGCTTTCACGATCACGATGAATGGCGGCGTGCATACGTTCGATTCGTTCGAATGTGCGATCAATACGCTCGCGCCGACGTGCCGTCATTGCGGCAATCGAATCATCGGGCACGGCATCGAGGCCGGCGACGCGATGTTCTGCTGCGCGCATTGCGCGCATCATGAGGGCGTCACGCAGGTCGCGGATCGCGCGTAAGGGCGAAAAACGCGCATGCTGCGGCTCCGTCGCGCGGGAACGGGCCCCCTCGTGCGTCACGCGCTCCCGTCGTCCGTCCCGGGCGGCACCGCGATGTTCGGATTCCATACGACCTCCCAGAGATGACCGTCGGGATCCGTGAAATAGCCCGCGTAACCTCCCCAGAACGTCTCGGCCGCCGGCTTCACGATCGCTGCGCCGGCGCGCCGCGCCTGCTCCATCGCCGCGTCGACCTCGGCCTTCGACGCCACGTTGTGCCCGATCGTGAACGCGGCGGGATCACGTGAGCCTGCCGCGACGCCCGAATCGAACGCGATGCTCTCGCGCGGCCAGAGCGCGAGCTTGAGGCCGCCTTCGAGCTCGAAGAAAGCGACCGCCCCGTGCTCGAACTCGGTGCCGACGATGCCCTCGGTGTGAAAGCCGAGGCCATCCCGGTAGAAACGCACCGCACGATCGAGATCGTCGACGCCGAGCGTCAGCAGTGTGATTCGAGGCTTCACGCGGCACACCCTCGCGCCGGCCGAATCGGCGCTTCGTTTATCATCGGGCGACCGGACGGATCGTACAAGGAGACGAAGCTCGTATGGACCGACGCATCGGGTTCATCGGCCTCGGCGTGATGGGCACGCCGATGGCAGGACATTTGGCCGCGGCGGGCTACGAGCTGACCGTGCTCGACGTCGACCGGGCGAAGGCGGAGCGCTTCGCGGCGGCGCATCCGGCGGCGACGATCGCCGCGACGCCGCGCGACGTCGCCGCGGCTTCGGACATCGTGATCACGATGCTGCCGTCCGGCGAGTACGTGCGCGACGTCGCGCTCGGCGAGCACGGGCTGATCGAGGGCTTCGACGACGGAGCGCTCTTGATCGACACGTCGTCGTCCGAGCCCGCGTTCACCGCGGTGACGGCGGAAGCGTTGCGCGCGCGCGGAGTCGATACCGTCGATGCGCCGGTCTCGGGCGCGGAATGGGGTGCGAAGCGCGCCGAGCTCGTGTTCATGGTCGGCGGCACGCCCGAGAGCGTCGCGCGCGCGCGGCCGTTGCTCGACGTCATGGGCCGGCAGGTGTTTCATCTCGGCGGCGTCGGCGCCGGCCACACGATGAAATCGATCAACAATCTGATCACCGCGATGACGTTGCTCGCGACGGCCGAAGGGCTCGCGCTCGGCACGAAGCTCGGCCTCGATCCGAACGTGATGACGGACGTGCTGAATGAAGCTACCGGCGGATCGTGGGTGTCGCGGACGCACATCAAGCAGCGCGTGACGAGCCGAACGTTCGACGATCCGTTCAAGCTCGAGCTGATGAACAAGGACATCCGGATCGCGATGGAGCTCGCGGACGAGAGCGGCGTGCCGATGCCGTTCTCGGCGCACGGCCGCGCGCTGTGGCAGCGCGCCGGCGCCGCGGCGGCGCCGGGCGCGAGCGTCAGCGAGCTCGTGCGCTGGGTCGAACGCGAATGCGGCGTCGAGATCCGGCCGCAATGAGCATCGCGTCGGATGCGTCTTCCCGCGGCGACGGCGCCGGACGCGATCGTCGCACCGCGACGCCGCCGCGTCAGCGGTCCCGCACGAGGCTCGCGTACGCGCGATCGACGAAGCTCGCCGGATTCCCGTAGCGCGCGTCGAAGGGCTCCGTCGGCCGCGCGGCGACGACCTGCTCGAAGCTCGCGCCGCTCGCGATGAGGCCCGCGATCCGGTCCCGCACGGCGGAGAGCATCTCGACGTATGCCACGAGGTCCGCATACGTCGCGAGCGGACCGTGGCCGGGCACGACGACCGTCCGCTCGTCGATCCGCTCGAGCACGCGGCGGCAGAACTCGATCATGCCGGTGAGGCTCCCGCCGTTGTCCGCGTCGATGAAGGGATACCCCGCGTTGTTGAACACGTCGCCCATGTGCACGACGTTGTGGCCGCGGAAGATCACGGCCGTGTCGCCGGTCGTGTGGGCCGGGCCGAAGTGCAGGAGCTCGATCGGCTCCCCGTTGAAATGGAACATCATGCCGTCGGCGAACGTGATCACGGGGAGCGCCGCCCGCGGGTAGGCGGGCTGCTCGCGCTCCGCCGCGACGAGATTGATCACGTTGTCCTGCATCATCATGCGGCGCGAGTTCTCGTGCGCGACGATCCACGTGCCTTCGGGGCCCAACGCCTTGTTCCCGTCCGCGTGATCGAAGTGCCAGTGCGTGTTGATCACGAAGTCGATGTCGCCGCCGCCGAGCTCGCGGATCTTCTCCTTGTACTTCGGCGCCATCTCCGGGAACTGATCGTCGACCGCGAGCACGCCCTGCTCGCCGATCGACACGACGATCGCGCCGCCGACGCCGAACAGGACGTGCAGCCCGTCGCCGAGCCGTTCCGCCGTGATCGGCGTCGTGCGCAACGCCTCGTCCAGATTATTGAGCTGACCGAGCGCCGGAGCACCGAACGCGAGCGCGACGGCCGGCACGACATGCCGCAAGCGCATCATCGACTACCTCCCCCTCGAGCCTTTTCGTTCTGGCGGAAACGGTCCTTCGCGCGATCCTCGCCGGGCAATCCCTGCCCGGTGCCGCACGGCAAGGCGAAGCGACGTCCGCGTCAGCCGACCTTCTCCGGCCGGTGCGTCTCCGCGGAGCGGATGATCGCCTCGGTCACCGCGGCGCCGTGAACCATCTCGTCGAGCGTGATCGGGAACGGCTTGCCGCCCGCGGCGGCCTCGGCGAAC
>CAZKNH010000083.1:0-6865 GCA_964553875.1 uncultured Gammaproteobacteria bacterium
GAGCGAGCAGGTGCCGCGGTGGTACGGCGAGACGATCGGCTTCTGGGACGAGGACACGCTGATCACGTGGACGTCGAACATCCAGGGCTGGAAGACGCACGCCGCGTTCGAGCATTCGAACCAGATGCAGACGATCGAGATCTATACGCCGAACCGCGACGAGAACGGCAGCTTCGTCGGCCTCAATCACGAGGCGATCTTCTATGACCCCGAGGCGCTCGTCGAGCCGGTCCGCATCGTCCGCAACTACGTGAAGACGAGCGACTACAACAAGGGCAATCCGTACGTCTTCATCGAATGCGTGCAGACGATCTTCCCGATCGAGGGCACCGCGACGCCGGTTTCACCGGGCACGGTGATCCAGTACGAGGTGCCCGACATGTACGGCCGGCCGTGGGCCCAGATGTGGGAGAAGTACCACGAGCAGGGCATGCAGCGCGACGACGAAGAGGACATTTTCAGCTTCGAATAGCGTTCACCCCGCTCTCGGCGCTCGTGACGGCACGACATTGCCGGCCGTCACGGGCGGCTCATCGGGCTCCGCCGGGGCTCGTCGCCCACCAAGGTTTGCGTCGATCGCGGCTCCATCAAGGCTCGAGCACACCGTGGCGTATCGCGAGCCGCGTCAGCTCCGCGGTCGTGCTCACGCCGAGCTTCGCCTTGATCTGCGTCGAGTAGTTCGCGACCGTTTTCGCGCTCAGCGAGAGCCGTTTGCCGATCTCGGCGCTCGTCTCGCCGCTCGCGAGCAGGCAGAAGATCTCGAACTCGCGCGTCGACAGCGCCTCGAGCGCCGCGGAACGGCCTCCGGCGCTCTGGAACGCGAGCCGCCGCGCGATGTCCTGATCGAGGTAGAGCCTGCCGCCTGCGACCTCCTTCGCGGCGTCGACCAGCGCGTGCGGCGCGCTGCTCTTCGTCAGATAGCCGCGGGCGCCTGCCGAGATCGCCCGCTCGGCGAACATCGTGTCCTCGTGCATCGAGAACACGAGTATCCGCGCGTTCGCGTCGCGCGAGACGATACGCCGGATCGCTTCGAGCCCGCTCATGCCGCGCAGAGACAGATCCATGATCACGATATCGGGCTCGTGATCGACGTAATGCCTGCACGCGGCCTCGCCGCTGTCCGCCTCGGCGATGACCTCGATTTCCCCGCCTTGCTCGAGCAACAACTTGTAGCCTGCACGGACGACGGGGTGATCGTCGACGAGCAACGCTCTGATGCGGCCCTTGTTCGCGGTCATGTCGTCGCAATGGCGTTCGATCGTAGCGGGACGGCGACGCGGATCGCGACGCCGGCGTCCGGAGCGGCCTCGACGTCGAATGTGCCCCCGAGCGCATCGGTCCGCTCTCGCATCCCGAGCAGGCCGAGGCCCGAGCGCGTGCGATTCGGGTCGAAGCCTATGCCGTCGTCGCGAATCTCGAGGCGCAGCGTTTCCTCCGCGCGCTCGAGCAGGATCCGGACGTCGTTCGCGCGGCTGTGCTTCGACGCGTTCGTGAGGCTTTCCTGCACGATGCGGTAGATGCCGATCTCGAGCGCCTCGCCGAGGTCGTCGAAACGGCCGTGAGCGGTGAAGCTGCAGAACGCATCGGGGTGGCGCTCGTTCCAGCCGTCGACGAGCTCCTCGAGCGCAGGCACGAGGCCGAACTCGTCGAGCCGTAGCGGCCGGAGTCTGCGGATGAGGCGCGTCACGACGGAGTAGACGTCGGTCGCGATGTCGGCGATCGTCGCGGACGCTCGCTCGACGTCGCCGTCACGGGCTCCGGATCCCTTGCCGATCGTGACGGCGACGGCCTTGATCGCGCTGATCGACTGACCGAGCTCGTCGTGAAGCTCCTGCGCGAGGTGACGACGCTCGTTCTCCTGGATCGCGAGCGAGCGGCGGGTGAGCTCGCGGTTCTCGTCGCGGCTTCGCTCGAGCTTCTCCGCCATGTGGTTGAATTTATCCGAGAGCACGCTGAGCTCCGGCAGGTCGAACGCCGGCAGCCGCGCGGAGTAGTTGCCGTGCTCGATGCGCTCGAGCGCCGCCACCACGTGGTCGAGCGGACGCAGCCAGCGGCCGACCGCGACGAAGAATGCCGCGTTCGCGACCACGGCGAAGCCGAGCACGAGCCCGAGCAGCACGCGCGCATCGGTCCACGCCTCGGCGATCTCGTCGGTCGAGTCGGTGCGGACGACGATCTCGGCCGTCGGCGTTTCGGTCGCAGCGGCCGGAATCGGCAGGCGGAACTCCATCGGTGGAGGCTCGACGAGGCGCTCGAACCATGCGGGCGCATCGATGCGCTCTTCGCTTCGAACGATGCCGGCGAGCGGCCGCTCGGTGCCGTTCTCGGCGAGGACGATCCGCAGGTGCCGGATCTCGTCGAGCCCGTCGAGCCGCGCGAGCACGCGCGAGCGAAGGTCGGGAGCGGCCGCGTCGGCCGGGACTGCGGCCGCGACGTCGAGGAGCTGCAACGTCAGGCTAGCCGTCGATTGCACCTCCTCGAACACCGCGCGGCGTGCATTGTGGATCACCATCCACGCCCCAAGCGCCAGGATCGCGAGCGACAGCAGCGAGACCAGCAGATTGAGTCGAAAACGCAGGCTCATCGCGCAGCATCATGCCGCGTCCGCCGTCGTGAAGCATCTGCATGCTCAGAACCGGAACGTGGCTCCGGCGACCACCGTTCGCTCGGCGCCGGGGCGCAACCCGTTCTCGACGTCGACGATATAAAGCTTGTCCGTCAGGTTGCGGCCCTGGAGCCAGATCATCGTGTCCCTTCCCGGCAGCCGGTAGCTCACGCGGGCGGAGACCAGCGTGTGCGAGGGGACGCGTCCGACGACGACCGGCTCGCGAACGCTGAACTCGTCGTCCGGCCCGAGCGGCGCGAGATCGTCCTCGTCGACCAGCGTCAGCGCTTCCGTGTTCGTCACGTCGGTGTAGAAGTCGCCGAAGTGGCTGACCGTGGCGCTGATGTGCCAGCCGGCCGCGTGCTCGTATCCGAGCGTGAGGCTCCCCGCGTGACGCGGGATCTCCGGCACCCGATTGCCGCTCAGCGGGCCGCCGGTGAAGACCGCCTCCGTGTAGTTGTACGCAAGCTCGACGAATGCGTTGCCGCCTGCGGCGGAGTCTCTTGCCGAGTCGAAACGCACGCCGAGGTCGAGTCCCCGCGCAAGGGAATCGCCCGAGTTCAGCGTGACGTTGAGCCCGTCGATCGTGAATGCCTGGCGGACGAGCGTGTCCTCGAGACGGTTGTAGAAGATCGCCGCCTCGTAGCTGCCTCGGCCGATCGACGAGCGCACGCCGATCTGCGCGTTCAAGCCGATCTCCGGCAGCAGCGGGAACCCCTCGGCGGTGCGTGCGATCGCGGGCGAGTAGCCGCGTTGCACGCTGCCGAAGACCTGCGCGGAGGGCAAACCCGTGTAGAGCACGCTGATGCCCGGAAGGAGCACGGAGTTGCGGTCGGACTCCTTCGGGTCGTGCGGGCCCGGATCGAGCGGCAGCGCCTTACGCTCTTTGCTCTGCGTGAAGCGCTCCGCGCGCAGGCCCGGCGTGACGATCCAATCTCCGAGCCGCATCACGTCCTGCAGGAACACGGAGAACGCGTTCGCTTCGTAGTGCTCGCGCCGGATCAGAGCGCCGCGGTCGCTCTCCGTGATCACGCGTCCGCCGTCCGCACGATTGCGCATATCGTCGAACAGGTGCTCCTCGACGCGCAGGCCCCACTGGACGGTATGCGGCCCGCGGGAGTTGAGCTCCATCCGCGTCTCGATGCCGAGCGTCTCGTAGTGGCGGTTGCGGCTCTCCATTCGGCCCTCGACGCCGACCACGAACGGATCCTCCGGCACGATCTCGGGGAGCGCGGAAATCGGCGAATCGCCCGGCACGACGGTGAAGCGGGGGCGATCGACATCGGTCGCGAAGAGCTTCGTCGAGATCGACAGCTTCTCGCCGACGACGTCGTAGACGATGTCCGCCTTCGTGTAGTTCAGCGCGAAGGTGTTGTATTCCTGCCCGAAGCGTCCGCGCTTCGTTCGCGGCGCGACGTCGAACTCGGGCGGCGTCAGGTTGCTCTCGTCGTAGTGCGAGCGCTCCTCGAAGTACGTCAGCGACACGGCGAGGCGGCGCGCGTCGTCGATCTGCCATTCGAGCGCGCCGTAGTAATCGTCGAAGCTCGTGTCCTCGACGTCGAAGCTCCCGTCGGCGTCCATTGCCGTGTAGCTGCCGACGAGGCCCACGGAGCCCACCGTGCGCCGGTGCATGACGTGGCGTTTAAGCGTATCGAGCGTTCCGCCGGCGATGTCGATCGTCGTCTCGGGCTCGGTGGTGGGCCGCTTGTTGCGGAAGTTGACGATGCCGTGGTTGTTGAGCGGGCCGTGGACGATTTGTCCCGCGGCCTTCAGCACGTCGACGGCTTCGAGCCGTTCCATCGGCGGTGTGTAGTGAGCGCTCGAATCGAGATACGTGGACGCGTTGATCGGCGTGCCGTCCTCGAGCAGCAGCGTCTTGCGGGAGCGGCGGGGCGGGGCGCCGCGGATCCCGATCGCGCTGCGCCGTCCCAGCACGTCGTCGTCGATCGTGCGCACGCCCGGAACGAAGTCGAGCGCGTCATGGAGCGAGTACGGGCGCATCGTTTCGATGTCCGCGCTCGTCAGCCGATCCGCCGCGCCGGGCGTGAGCCTCACGTCTTGCGGCACGACCTCCCGGACGTAGATCGTGGGCAACACGTCGTCTTCCTGTCCGAAGGCATGCGCCGCGCACGCGGACGAGATCACTGCGGCCAGCGGCGCGAAAAACGGCGGTTTTCTCATCGACGTTCCTCCCAATGAAAAGCGCGACCGCGTCGCCCGAGACGACGACCAGCTTTCCTCGGATCCTTCGATGAGAAGCGCTTTCGTGAGAGAAGGGAACGGCGAGCACGACGGTCGGGACGCATTCCCGCCGCGTCTCGGGAATTTTTCCCGGCGTTACGTAGCCAGGCTGCGCGAGTGCCGAAGAGGGCGAGCTGTTGGCGGGCTGCGTGCGGCGAGAGCGAGCGACTTCGCGTCGAACGCGAGCAGCGCGGCGGTCCGTCCGCGTCCCGGACCGCCTACGCTCGGATGACAGCGGCGAGCGTTACTGGCCCTGGGCTTCGGCGTTCGACGTATAGCCCTGCTCGAGCCAGACCTTCCAGCGGTCGATCGTCGCCTGGTTGCCGCTGCAGCCGCCGTCCGCGGGATTGACGAACGTGCCGTCCTCGAGGCGCGCCCAGCCGATCGCGCCGCCCGGTCGTCCGTCGCGCAGCGGACAAAACATCAGCGTCACGGTGTCGCCCGGCTCGAACGTGCTCCCGGTGATTCCGCGTCCGATCAGCGACGCCGGCGCCGACCCTTCGAAGCCCCATAGGGTCTCCGTGCCGTCCTCGTTCGGAATGTTCACATAGAGCCACGAGTGAGGGTTGTTGAACTGCCACCGGACGACCTTGCCGGTCTTGACGATCTCCACGCTGCGGTCGAACTGGCTGAACGAATGATGCGCGCCGGCGGCGGCCGCGAGCATCAAGGCCGCGACGGCGGCGGAGCCACACGCGAGTCTTCTCATTGCCTCTCCTTCAGTCGGACGTCGGCAAGGTGGTGTTGTAGATCGGGTCCCGCGACTGGCCAGGCAGGTGCGGGAAGAGCGTCGTGCCCCTCGCGTCCTTGAAGCCTTCCTCTCCAGGCAGCTTGAAGCCGGTCGAGCCGTCCTCGTCGAGGAACGCGTTGCTCGACAGCTCGCATTCCCAATGTCGGACGCGGTAGCCCGCCTCCTCGAGCTGCGTCGCGCGGCGGAACGCGTAGACCGCGTGCACCGGCTTCACGAACGCGTACGAGTCGTAGAACGTTACCTGCACCTCGAGCCGCTCGGTGCCGTCGGGATACTGCTTGAGCTCCCATATTTCGACCGACTCGAACTGATTGCTCGTCATCGGCGCCCAGCGCGTGAAGTCGCCCGGCAGCACGTCGACGGTGTGCGTGACGAGCTTGTCGCCGTCCCAGAAGCCGATCGTGTCGCCGTACCAGGAATGCGTGCCCTCGAGGTTCTTGTGCTCCTGGCCGATGTAGATGCGCCGTGTCCCGCTGTCGAAATCGTTGATCTGCCAGGACTGGTGCGGCAGGTTGATGAACTCGTGCGTGTAGGGCTCGAGCAGAAAGCGGGGGTAGCCGGGCGGCTCGCAGTGCGCGAGGCGATCGTACTGCACCTCGCCGAGCTCGACCTGCTCGCGCCACCGCTCCTTGTACGCCGCCTCGTACTCGGGCGTCAGCACACCCTCGCGGACCTTGCCGGTGAAGCCGGGCGCGTCGACGAAGATGTCCATCATCGTGTTGCCCGCGGTCTGCCACAGGCCATCCCAGCGCGGCACGGTCTCGATCGTGTGCTCTGTGCCGCCGCCCGCCTGCTCGAGCAGATAACGGTAGTGCTCCTCGGACGTCGCGAACTCCTTCGGAGGCGGAACGACCTGGAGCGGCGGCCCGTAGCCGGCGCCGAACTGGGCCGTCGCGAGCGCCGGCGCCGTGAAGGCGAGCATGCCGACCGCGCACCGGCACGAATGTCCGAGCTTCATGATCTCCCCCTATAGTCGTTTCGATCGATACTAATGGCGGCCGGAAAGGGGAGCAATCGGCGAAAGGGGGCCGTTTTGCCGCGGCGGAACAGGGCTTTCCCCCGCGACGATCTCGTTCTCGACGACGTCTCGGTCGACCCGAAGCGTGCTCGTCGTGACGATGAGCCGGAGCCCGAGGCGGCGATTCCTGACGTCGCGTCGCGGCGGTCGTTTCCGTGACGGGCTAGTTCACTTGTCCGTCGCGTCCTCGGCGTCCGCGGCTGCCTGCATCCGCGCGACGGCGTCGTCGGTCCGGCCCTCCGCGAACGCG
>CAZKNH010000083.1:6965-17837 GCA_964553875.1 uncultured Gammaproteobacteria bacterium
ATCATCGTCGATCCTCCTGCATCGCGGTGCGACGCGCGGGCGGCGGTGTCGGGTGCGATCAAACCGAGCGTTTCGCGCGTGCGCTCGATACTAGTGCTCCCCGGGATCGAACGCGATGGGTGCGGCGAGCCGCAGGCGCGTGTCCATGAGGTCTCCGGTATAGTGAGCCTACCGACAAGAAAAACGGAGCTCCGGCGAGACCGGAGGTCCAGGGGAGATCACGATCCATGTGTGACGAGCACTTTCTGGAAGACCTCGAGCGCTATGCCAACCGTCTGACCCGCCGGAGATTCGGTGCCCTGTCCGCGGGAGCGGGCATCGCGATGATGCTGCCGCCCGTCGTCGACGCGCAGGCCGTCGTCGAGCGCGACGTGGAGATCGAGACGCCGGACGGCGTAGCCGATGCCCACTTCGTCCATCCGGCCGAAGGCACCCACCCCGCCGTGCTCGTCTGGCCGGACGCGCTCGGGCTTCGCCCGGCGTTTCGCGAGATGGGCAAGAGGCTCGCGCAGTCGGGTTACAGCGTATTGACGGTCAATCCTTTCTACCGCCAACGCCGTGCACCGGTCGTGCCGGAAGGGGCGACGTTCCAGGACGAAGCCGTGCGCAACGTCGTCATGCCGCTGATGCAGTCGCTGACGCCGGAGACGCACGTGACGGATGCGCGTGCGTTCGTTGCCTGGCTCGACCGACAGGACGCCGTCGATACCGGGAGGAAGGTCGGGACGACGGGTTACTGCATGGGCGGGCCGATCGTCATGCGCACCGCGGCTACGCTGCCGGATCGCATCGGCGCGGCAGCATCGTTCCACGGGGGTGGGCTCGTCACGTCCGGCGAAGACAGCCCGCACCTCTTGATCCCGCAGATGAAGGCGTCATTCCTGATCGCGATCGCAGAGAACGACGACGAGCGCGAGCCGGACGTGAAGAACGTGCTGCGCAAGTCGTTCGACGACGCGGGACTTTCGGCCGAGATCGAGGTGTACGAGGGGGCCGCGCACGGCTGGTGTCCGCCGGATATGCCCGTGTACAACGAGGAGCAGGCCGAGCGCGCCTGGAGCAGGCTGCTCGCGCTCTTCGAGACGGCGCTCGCGTGAGCGCGGAGCGAGTCGGAGCGGATCGTCGCTCCGACTTTTCTCGCCCCACGGGGGCGCGCGCATTAATACCGCCGGCTCACCGCTTGCATGCGACGACTACCGCGATGGGCGGCGGCTTGAGCCGCGGGAGGGACTGAAGATGATCCGTACGATCCTCGTGCCCGTCGGGCAGCCCGACGACGGAGGACGGTCGGCGATCGCGAGGGCGGTGGCTCTCGCGGAGCGGGCGGGTGCAGCGATCAGGCTGCTCGGTGTCGCGTATGACCCCCATCTCGAGGGCTATCTCGGCCGCACCGAAATCTATGCGTCGTTGCGCGAGCGCGTGGTCGCGGACCGGAACGAGCGCCTGCGCGCGATCGCACGAGACCTGGCCGCGCGCGGCCTGCGCTGCGACACGAAAGCATTGTGGGGACGCCCGCACCTTGCCGTTGCGCGTGAAGCGGCCGACCCCGATGTCGATCTCGTCGTCTTCGAGCCGGAGGACGCGCGAGGTCTTTCGAATGACGAGTGGCGGCTCGTGTCCGTCTGTCCCACGCCGGTGCTCGTCGTCCGGGACAAGGCAGTGCGACCTTACGCCCGCGTCGTCGCTGCCGTCGATCCCGTGCGTGCCCACGACAAGCCGGCCGATCTCGACATCAGGATTCTCGATCTTGCCCGGAGCATGCAGGAGCTTGCAGGCGCACGCCTCGAGGTCGTGCATTGCCTGCCGCCGCTTCGGTCGTTCGCCACGGAAGACGGCGCGGCGCTCGGCGAGGTCGAACGAACGATCAGGGCCGAGCTCGTGGGGGAGCTCGACGCGTTGCTCGACCAGGCCGGCGTACCGAGGGAGGCCGCGACGCTGATCGACGGCAAGCCCGCAGACGTGCTCGTCGAGAAGTCATCCGGTCCGGAGCCGACGTTGCTCGTGCTCGGTACCGTGCAGCGCGGACCGATCGCGCGCATCGTCGTCGGAAGCACGGCGGAGCGCGTGTTGCGTATGGACGGCGGCGACGTCCTCGTCATCCGGCCGTCGTTCATCGACGAGACGGCGGAGACGGGAGACGACGAATCGGCCTCGCGGCACGTCGAGCGCGATCCGTCCGAGATCCGTTAGTATTCAGTCCGCAACGCTTCACGTCGAGGAAAGTTGCAATGAGCGTGAAAATCGAGTTCGAGCTTGATGACGAGGATCTCAAACGCTTCCGAGCGATGTTCGACGAGGCGCGACAGGTCGCAGAATCGATGGGCCGAGAGAAGATCCTCGCGGAGACGCGCAAGCTCGTGGATTCGGCAGCCGAGCGCAATCCGGAAGGCTTCATCCGCAGCCGAATCGAGGGGCTCGGTAAGCTCATTGCGATGGTCGAAGACGACACGTGGAAGCTCCCGCAGGAAGACGTCGATCGGATCCTGCACGCGCTCGCCTACTTCGTGAACCCGAACGACCTGATACCGGACCAGACACCCGGGCTTGGATTCCTCGACGACGCGATCGCTGCGGAGCTCGTGCTGAGGCTGATGGCAGACGAGCTCGCGGCCTATGAGGAGTTCGTGCGATTTCGGGAGACCGAGATCGAGCGCCGGCGCAATCGCGGGTTGCCGCTCGATATTTCGAAGGAAGATTGGCTCGCCGACCGCCGCGCCGATCTGCATGCACGCATTCGCAGCCGACGCTCGGACAGCAGATGGCTGGGCGGCGGATGGACGGTCAGAGGCCTCGGTTTTTGATGGAGCAGGGATCTCGTGAGCATGAGTTATTTACGCAAGTCCTGGTTGTTTCTCACCGTTCTCGCGGTTGGCACCGCGTACGCACAAGGTGATGACGTGACCCCGCAGCCCCCGAAGCTTTCGTTCGCGTTCGAGGCACGAGTGCAGGTCGGGCAGCCGCTCGTCGTCGGCGACGTGCTGCACGGACGGCGCCGCATCATCGAGATCCTCGGAGGCACGTTCGAAGGGCCCGAGATCAAGGGACGCGTGCTGCCCGGCGGCGCCGACTGGCAGATCGTGCAGCCGGACGGCTTCTCCGAGCTCGACACGCGTTACGCGCTCGAGACGGACGACGGCCATATCGTCTACGTGCAGAACGCCGGCATCCGCCACGCGCCGCCCGAGATCATGCAGCAGCTCAATGCCGGTCAGCCGGTAGACCCCGATCTCGTCTACTTCAGGACGATGGCAAAGTTCGAAACGGCCGCGCCCGAGCTGCAGTGGCTCGTCCGCTCCGTGATCATCGGTGTCGGGGAGCGCTACCCCGAGGAGGTCGTAATCCGCTTCTTCCGCGTCGAGTAGGTCGACGCTCGCGGCCGGGCCGGATCGGAGCCGGCCCGGCCGCGTCAGGCGCGTCGCTAGGGACCGACGCGTGATGAGTGACACGCAGCTTGTACGGGACACGACGATGAGTAAGTACCGATGTCCGGAGTGCGGATTCCGGATCTTCAATCGACGTGTGCCGAGGTGCGAGTCATGCGGCTCGCTGCTCCCCGAGGAGCTGCTGCTGACCGCAGAAGAGCGGGCCGCGCTCGACGCGGCGTACGAGAAGTCCGCAACGCAGAGAGCGGAGCAGGCACGGGCGAAGCGTCGAGCTGGACGCGGTGACAGCGACGTGCTGATCGACGGGTTCTCGAGTGGTGGAGGGGGTGACGGATAGAGAGTCCGTTCGAGAATCCGCAGGGAACGAGAAATTCGCCAGACAAGGACCGTGAGGCCAGCTATATCCACTCCAAGACCTGCGGGCTCGTCAGCGGCTCGGAGATCGTTTATTTGCTGCCCGATTGGATGGAGAAGGTCTATTTCGACTCCGACGGGTCGAGCTGCGTGAATTTCGGCCGTGACCTCTGAACGTCGAACGTGACCCGTCCAAGCCCGCGGAGCGTTCTGGCATTGCCTGCCGCCTACGTACCGGTGTCGATCGACCACTGGGACGCGTTGTCCGCGCCCGCAAACCGATGGCGGGCATCATGTCAAGAGTGTCGCTCGCCCGCGGTCCGGCGTTAGGATCGCCCCGCTAACTTCCGGGACTCGAATGGAAACGATAGGCATCGTCCTGTCGATGCTCGCGGCCGTCGTGCTGAGCGGCATCGTCGTCCGAGCGCTGCCGCTCGGCGTGCCGACGCCATTGGTCCAGATCGGGCTCGGTGCGCTCGTTGCCGCGTTCTCGGACTTCGAGGTGCGCCTCGATCCCGAGGTCTTCTTCCTGCTGTTCTTGCCGCCGCTCTTGTTTCTCGACGGCTGGCGGATACCGAAGGAAGGGCTGCTGCGCGACAAGGGAATGATCCTCGAGCTGTCGCTCGGCCTCGTGTTCTTCACGGTCGTGGGCATGGGGTACTTCATCCACTGGATGATTCCCGCCATGCCGCTGCCGGTCGCGTTCGCGCTTGCGGCGATCGTGACGCCGACCGATCCGATCGCTGTCTCGGCGATTACGTCTCGGGTGCCGATGCCGAAGCGCGTGATGCACGTCCTCGAAGGCGAGTCGCTGTTGAACGATGCGTCGGGTCTCGTCTGCTTTCGCTTCGCGGTGGCTGCGGCGCTGACCGGCGTGTTCTCCCTTCCGGGCGCGGCCGTCACGTTCGTCCAGCTCGCCGTCGTCGGCATCGCTGCCGGCGTCGCGCTGACGTTCGTCGTGATGTTCGTCAAGGGCTGGATCAGCCGTCGCCTCGGCGAGGAATCCGGCTCGCACGTGCTGATCAGCCTGCTGGTTCCGTTCGGCGCCTACGAGGTCGCGGAGCATCTCGGCGGCTCGGGAATCCTGGCGGCCGTGGCGGCGGGCATCACGATGAGCTACATCGAGCTCGCAGGCGGAACCGCGGCGTCGACTCGCGTGCAGCGAACGGCCGTGTGGGACACGGTCCAGTTCGCGCTGAACGGCATCATGTTCGTGCTGCTCGGCGAGCAGCTTCCCGGGATCTTTGCCGGAGCGATGGAAGCCGTGCGCGAGTCGAACCACGAGAACCCGTGGTGGCTCGCGGTCTATGTCGTTGCGATCAACTTTGGCCTCGCAGCTTTGCGCTTCCTGTGGGTCTGGATCTCGGGTCGCCTGACGCTGTGGCTCGCGCGGAGGCGGGGGGAGACGGTCGACACGAAGATGCCGCTGCGCCTGGTGGCCGTGATGTCCGTGGCCGGCGTGCGCGGAGCGATCACGCTCGCGGGCGTGCTGACGCTTCCGCTCGTGCTCGCGGACGGCACGGAGTTCCCCGCTCGCGACCTCACGATCTTCCTCGCTGCGGGGGTGATCATCATGTCGCTCGTGGCGTCGAGCGTGCTCTTGCCGCCGCTATTGCGCGGCTTACAGGAGCCCGCGGAGCCGGCCGAAGACTCCGAGATCGAGCGTGCGCGCCAGGCCGCCGCCGAGGCGGCGATTCCGGCGATCGAGGCGGCGCTGCACGAGATGGCGAAAGGTCATACCGACGCGGACGTGTATGCCGAGGCCGGCGCACGGGTCATGGAGCTCTACCGGCGGCGCCTCGAGGGGTACACGGCGTGCGAGAACGCCGCTCGCGTGCGCCTGGCCGATCACATCGAAGCTCGTCTCCGCGTGGCGGCGCTCCGCGCGGAACGCGAGGCGATCTATGCGCTCGCCCGCGCCCACCGGATCTCCGATCAGACGGCACGCAAGCTCGTGCGCGACGTCGATCTGCAGGAGGAGCGGATTCACGGGTTCGAGCTCGCGTTGACACGGAGGTACAGCGAGCGCGGCGAGGATGCTTGAGCGCGCATCACTCCTCGCGCAGCGTTCGCATCGGGTTCAGCGGCCCCGCTTCGAGGGCGGGGTGCAGGCTGACGAGCAACGCGCACCCGAGGATCGACGCGCAAACCGTGGCGAGCACCGCAGGATCGAGCGGTTCGACCTGATAAAGCAGAGCGCGAATCGTCTGCGCGCCGATCGCGGCCAGACCGAGCCCGACGATCAGCCCGATCCCGACCACCATCGCCATTTCGCGCAGCACGATCCCGCGGCTCGGTGGCTCGTCCCGCGCGCGGGACGTACCGTCCGGATTCGGGACGATCGAGCCTCTGTCGGTGACGGCACGCTCGAGCCGGAGCGTCGACTTATGGTCGTCCGTGCCATGGCACGATAATCGCCACGCGTTGGGGACAATGACCCCGCCGTCCGGCACGACGCATGGAACCGGAGGTGCCGCCGCTGAGGCGCGGAGTGAGGCAATCATGACACTGCTAAAGCATGCGATTCGCCAGCTAATCCTCCGTCCGGGCATCGCGGGGACCGTGATCGCGATGATCGCGCTCGGCATCGGCTCGGCGACGGCGATCTTCGCGATGTTCCATCAGGTGCTCGTGCAGCCGTTGCCGGTTCCGGCGCCTGATCGACTCGTGAACGTCGAGCTCTCGCGGGGCGAGGCACTGAGCTACCCGTTGTTCCGAGAGCTCGAAGCGGATCAGGACGTTCTGGCCGGCATTGCCGCCTACTCGCCGTTCACGGCGAACGTCGTGCTCGGCGATGGTCCTCACAGGGTTCCCGGCGTGTTCGTCACCGGCAGCTACTTCGAGGTGCTCGGCCTTCGTCCGGCGCTCGGGCGGCTGATCGGCCCCGAGGATGACGTTCGGCTCGGCGAGTCGCCCGTCGCGGTGTTGAGCCACCGGTACTGGCGAAGCCGTTTCGGCGGCGATTCGAATGTCGTCGGCCGTGTGCTGAACATCAACGGGCGGCCTTTGACCATCGTCGGTGTTGCGCCGGAAGGGTTCTCGGGCACACGGCTCGGTCTTCGCGCCGATGTCTTCGTCCCGATCATGATGCGTCGGGAGCTGATGGGCCGCTTCGTCGGCCAGGACAGCGAGACCAATCGAGGGTTCAGGTGGATGTTTGCGTTCGGGCGCCTCCGGACCGGCGTCTCGATCGACGCGGCCGCGGCCGGTCTGAACAACCTGCACCAACGCATTCTCGCCGAGATCGAGGCGCCCCTTCGATCCACTGAAGACGAACGGCGGGAGCTGCTCGCGCAGCGGCTCGAGCTTTTGCCGGGCGCTCGGGGGCAGGGAGCGATCGAGGGCGCGCGAGGCTCGTTGACGCTGCTGCTCGGGCTCACGCTGCTCGTGCTCCTGATCGTCTGCGTGAACGTCGCGAATCTGTTGCTCGTTCGCGGCGCCGCGCGGGCCGGGGAGATCGCGGTACGCGAGTCCCTCGGTGCGAGCCGCGGACGGCTCGTTGCGGAGCTCTTGGTCGAAAGCGCGATTCCCGCGGCGATCGGCGGGGTGCTCGCATTGCCCGTCGCGTCGTTCATCCTCGCCGCCGCGGGGTCGGTGCTCCCGCCGGGGCTTGCCGCCGGACTGACGCTGACGCCCGGCTCGACGGCGGTCGGGTTCGCAGTCGTCGCAACGATCGCCTCGGCGGTGCTTTTCGGCGTATTTCCGGCCGTACGTTCCGCGCGCATCGAGCCGGCCCTCGCAATGAAGCGGCACTCCGCGCACGCGCTCGGCGGGCATGCGGCGCCTCGACTTCGTGCCGCGCTCGTGACCGTGCAGATCGCGTTCTCGCTCGTGCTGCTCGTTCTTGCGGGGCTTTTCGCAAGGAGTTTGCTCAACGTGGCTCGGATCGACCTCGGCATCGACGTCGATTCGCTCGTGACGTTCACCGTCGCGCCGGATCCCTACGCTTATGAGGCGGAGGAAGCGTCCGTGCTCCATCGGCGAATCGAGGAAGCGCTCGCCGCGCAGCCGGGTGTCGTCGATGTCGCGTCTGCGTTCGTTCCGGTGCTCGCGGGAGGTACGTTCAATGCGATGTTCCCGCTCGAGCGGTCGGATGGCGTGCAGGAGCCGGTCAGCGCAAGCTTCAATGTGGTCAGCGAGTCGTTCTTCAGGACCGTGGGCATTCCGCTCGTCGAAGGCCGGGATTTCGCTGACGTCGCCGGGCGCAATGTCGCGCTCGTCAACGAGCAGTTCGTGCGACGGTATCGCCTCGGGGGCGACGCGATCGGCATGCGCATGATGCTCGACGAGCCGGTCGATATCGTCGGCGTCGTCGCCGATGCCGCATACAGCGAGATCAAGGAGGCTGCTCCGCCGCAGCTCTTCGTGCCGGTGGGCTCTTTGGACATCACGCTGCTCCCCGGCTCGGCGGCCCCGACGTTCTACGTTCGAACGGGCGTCGATCCGGACGTGCTGCTGCGGACGATTCCGTCCGTCATCGCAGAGATCGATCCGACGCTGCCTGTCGACGGCCTGAAGACGCTGCGTCGCCTGGCGCGCGAGAGAGTGTTCGTCGATCGGCTCGTTGCGATGCTCTCGAGCGGCTTCGCCGCGCTTGCGACGCTCCTCGCAGCGGTAGGGCTCTACGGCGTCATCTCGTACAGCGTCGCGGCCCGAGCGCGGGAGCTCGCCCTGAGGCTTGCGCTCGGGGCGCGACCGGCCGGCCTTCGCTGGATGGTCATGCGACAAGTGGTCGGCATGGCTGCGATCGGACTCATGGTCGGTCTCGTCGCGGCGGTCGGTTTGGGCCGTGTCGCCGAAGGGCTCCTGTTCGGATTATCGGGTCGCGATCCCGTGGTGCTCGCTGCGAGCATCGCGGTGCTCGGCGCGGTCGTGGTCGCCGCGAGCTTCGTTCCCGCACGGAGGGCGGCCGCCGTAGTGCCCATGGAGGCACTGCGGCACGAGTAATGCGGGTTAGGAAGCTCCGAGGGAAGCATGGGTCGCGTCGAGCACATATTCATTGCCCCGGAAAGAGGGGCGCCCTGTAAGGCGGTGGACTCGGTCGAGGCCGTGGCCGAGACCGGGCTCGAGGGTGATCGCTACTCGGATCCGAAGCATCGCAAGGAGCCGGGGCAGCAGCTGACGCTCATCGAGATCGAGCAGATCGAAAGGTTCGTGGAGGAAACGGGTCTCCCGATGCACCCGGCGGCCCCGAGGCGGAATCTCGTAACGAGGGGTATCGACCTGAATGCGCTCGTCGGGAAGCGATTCTTCGTCGGCGAGTGTGAGCTCGAGGGTATCGAGCTGTGCGAGCCGTGTGCGACTTGGGCGCGGAACACACACCGGGAAGTCGTCCGCTTTTTCGTGCATCGGGGCGGCTTGAACGCGAGGATCGTAACGGGAGGGATCATATCGATCGGATCCTGCGTGAAGGTGCGGTAGCCGCGGCTGACCTCGGACGTGAACGCGGCGGCCGACACTTCTTTCGAATCCCAGCTGCCGAGAGCTCTTCCGACCCCAGCCGCCGATCGGCGAAGCCGCCCGGTGCTAGTCGGTGGTGGCCGCGCAACAGCTATTCGCCGCTCATTGTAGATGGTGTTGCGTTGGGGCACACTTTGCGGCGAGACCCGTGTTCCGCTTCACAGGGCCGTCGCGGCCGGTACATCGGCCAACACTGCGCCCATGAGCGCACGGATCACCGCATCCAGGGGGGAGATCTTGATGTCAATGATCGACGACGCTCGGCAGTCGCGCGCGTCCTGCCGTGCTCCGTTGGCGCTCGCCGTCTCGGCGGCGCTCTTGTCCGCAGCTCCGACGATCGGATCTGCTCAAGGCCAGCGTAGTGGCGGCCTCGAGGAGATCGTCGTCACGGCCCGCTACCGCGAGGAGAACATCCAAACGACGCCGATCGCGATCTCGGCGTTCTCCGGCGAAGAGCTCACGCTGCGCAGCATCGACAACGTCGAGGACATCGGCGTGATCGTGCCGAACGCGTTCTTCCGCAAGAACGTCGGCAACTACGGACCGAACAACACGATCGGGCTCCGGGGTCTGAACCAGGTCGACTTCAGCTACTCGTTCGAGCCGGCGGTCGGCATCTACATCGACGACATTTACCACGGCACGATCACGGGGTCCGACATGGACCTCGTCGACCTCGAGCGCGTCGAGGTTCTGCGGGGGCCGCAAGGAACCCTGTTCGGCAAGAACAGCCTCGGCGGCGCGATGCGGCTGATCTCGCGGCCGCCGTCCGGAGACAACACCGGCAACGTGCAGCTGACGGTCGGGGAATTCGACCGCCTCGACGTGCGGGCAACCGGCGACTTCGCGTTGACCGAAAATATCTACGTGCGGCTTACGGGCGTCAGCAAGCGCCGCGACGGGTACGGCCGCAGGCTCGACTTCGCGTGCGAGATGGTGCGTCGCGGCACGCCGGAGCTCGCCGGCATCAACGACGGCATCGGCGGTGCGACGCTCGTCGACCCCGGAACCGCACCCTTCTTCGTGCCGATCTACGAGCCGGTCTTCGTGCCCGTCGGCAGCCCGGAGGACAACCGGTTCGCGATGCCGATGGCACGCGATCCGCGGCAAGGGGACTGCACGCTCGGCACGCTCGGCGGCGAGGAGACGCAGGCCGGACGCATGATGCTTCGCATCATGCCGTCCGATCGTTTCGAGGTGACCGTGAGCGCGGATTTCTCGAGCACGAGCGACGACCCGAACGTCGAGACGCAGCTTTCGCCGGTGATGGTCGCGCCGACGTCCGCGGATCAGCGCTACGAGAACGCGGTCATTTTCGCGAACTACGGTGTGCGCTTCATCAACACGGACAGGTTCCTGAGCCCGGATCCGTACTCGAACTACTCGACCCATGCGGATCCGTTCGAGGGGCAGACGTACCCGACGAAGTCGGACATGGAAGCATGGGGCACGTCGATCGTGCTCGACTATGACCTGACCGAGCGCACGCACTTCAAGCTGATCACGGGCTATCGGACCTACGACACGCGCTGGAGCAGCGATACCGACCGGATGCCGTTCCCGATCCAGCAGACCGACTATCTGCAGGAGCACGAGCAGACGCAGATCGAGGCGCAGTTCACCGGCAGCATCGGCGAGCGCTTCGACTGGACGGCCGGCGCGTTCTACTACGACT
>CAZKNH010000084.1:0-17828 GCA_964553875.1 uncultured Gammaproteobacteria bacterium
AGTAAACGCTTCCCGCGCGGTCGCTTCACGGGTCATCCGGACTTGCCCCCCTCCGGAGAGATTTCTCCTTTCGACGGTCGGTCACGAACCCCGGCAAGCTTGTGCCCGGACCGCCCGTCAAGTTCCCACTTTTCTCGGCAATCGCCGAACCGATCCCGCCCCGCGTTGTGTTTCACGCGAGGAACAGTGCGTGCGCGTAAAGGCAATGCGGACGCTTCGCCGAGGCGCAGGCGAGCCAAGGATCAATCCGCAGCCTCGTTAGTCCCACCTCACGAAGCGTTGAAGCGACAGACGAGCGACGCCCCTCTGCCTGCTCGAAAACAACCGATTACCCCACTCTTGCTGGTCGCGCACTCGCCGCGCGTCGGTCCATTGTGCGCTGATGGACCACGCGGGCTGCGGCCGACGCACGACCGCGGTGCACCGCTGCACCGAGACCCAGAAGATCTGGTCAGCGGGTGACCAATTCTTTGCTACATAACGAGGAATTGCAAGGCGTTGGAAGAAAAAAGTTCTCTTCGCCTTGCAACTATCTGCGATGAGGTTGGGTCGAAGCCGCTTTCGTCAAGGCACTTCTTTGACGTCGCTTGCGTTCGTCTGCAGCGACCGCGCGACACGAGCCTGCATCGCCAGAATCGCCCGCACGAGCGCGTGCGGTTTGCGCATGGCTTGATAATAGAGAATGCCGCAGGCCACCCACGTGATCAGCAGAACGCCATCGGGAAGCCCGAGGAAATGTGCGACGACGCCCGCCGCGGCGAGAATCACCCCGATCGAGAGCATCACGACGAGCGCGGTTGGCCTGCTGAGGCCGGCGACGACGAGCGTGTGATGAAGGTGCTCGTGATCAGGATCGAACGGTGACCTGCCTTCGGCGACTCTCCGCATGATCGCCGAGAAGAGGTCGAAGACCGGAATCGCGATCAACCACAACCCCGTGACCGGCGAGATTCTCGCTGCTTCACCCTGCGAAAGCGCGATGCCGAAGCACGCGATGGCGAGACCGAGAGCCGTAGCGCCTGCATCGCCCATGAAGGCGCGGACGGAGCGGTTGAAGCCCAGCGGCAGGTTGAACGTCAGGAACGCCGCAACGACCGTCGCGAGAATGACGATCAGCGGAAACACTTCGGATCCAAAACCGACTATGGCAAGCGCGACGAGCGCGAGGAAAGCGAGGCCGCCCGCGAGCCCGTCGAGGCCATCGATCACGTTGAACCCGTTGATCAGCGTGACGATGAACAACACGGTAAAGGGCGGCGCGAGCGGGCCCAGCGGCAGATCGAAGAAGAACGGCTGCCCCAGATGCTGAACGGCCACGCCGGCGCCGAATGTGACGAGGAGCGCCGCGCAGCATTGCGCGATCAACCGAGTCTGCGCCGGAAGGTCGAAACGATCGTCGATCGTCCCTATGGCGACCATAAGAAGAATCGCCATTAGGACCGTATTCCAATATTCGGGCTGGTCGACCAGACTTGCTGCGGTTCCAAGCCCGATGACCATCGCAATGCCGCCGATCACGGGGACCGGACCATCGTGGCGCTTACGCCCTCCGGGTACATCCACCAGTCCCACCGCAACTGCGACCGGCCGCAACGAGAACATAAAAGCGATTGTGATGACGAACGCCAAGAACGCGCTGATAAGCGTCATTTGGGTCTCGCTGCTCGTTCGGATAGGCTCCCAGCCTCTTCGGGAGCATGTTGCGCTATGGACCTACGTCTTGAAACCGTAACGCCTAAATCTAGGTTAAGTAAGGAGGAAAGACAAGGTGAGTTGTCTCCTTCCCGCGACAACGTGCGGTCGGAGACAGCCGCCTGCAAGCACGAAGGAAAGTGATATCAGGGCGAATAAGTTTGCGGATTCTAGAATTCACGAGTGACGTCCGCAAGACGGTGAGCTAACCGGTCAAGACGATCATCGTTCGATCACTCTGCCTTCACCCGGCAGCAGGATCTCGTCCGCAGCCACGTGTACACCGTATCCCAAAGAAGCACCTGCCTGCATCCAGGCTCGAGCCCCTAAGATGCTTCCTCCCGCCATCGCGGCCCCTGTGCCGAGGTGACCGAAGTCTTCGACCTTGCAGTGGTGGTCTACGATGGCGCCGCAATTGACGATCACGCCCGAGCCGAGCTCTGCGGCGGTGCCGACGACGGCTCCCGCCATGATCGCAGAGCCTCGCCCGATCTTCGCGGAGGGCGAAACCGACGCTCGGGGATGAATCACGGTCACGAGCTTGAACCCGATCGACTCGGCCCGACGCTGGAGATCCTCACGGATGGAGTTCTTACCGATTGCGACGATGGCGAGTCGTGCTTTCGCGATGCATTCCGGCAGATCGGCAGTCGTCCCGAGCACCGGCAGCCCCACGACGGAGCCTTTTTGCCCATCGTCGACGAAGCCCACGGGTTCGTACTCGTTCGCAGCTTGCATCGCCTCGGCTACGGCCTGACCGTGTCCGCCGGCTCCGATGATCAGCACCGCCTTCACTGTCGCCTACCTGTTCGCCTCGTGGGTCGCACGCGCTGCATCGAACTGTCGATGCAGGTCCTCCAACATCTTCTCGAGCTCCGACATCAGCCGGCTGCGGTCGAACTCCGCGGCGCTGAACGCGCGAGCGTTCCTGCCCATCGCGTCCCTCTCCTCCCGCGAAAGCTTCGAGAGCGACAGCACGGCGTCGGCCAGGCCGCGTGCGTCGCCTGCCCGGCACGTCACACCGGCTCGCGCACGTTGGATCACTTCGGCGCCTTCGCCGTTCAGCATTCCGACGATCGGAATGCCGGCCGCAAGATACGACTGCAGCTTTCCGGGAATCGTCATCGCGAAGATCGGCTCGTCACGCAGCGATACGAGCAGCGCATCCGCGTGCGCATAGAACGAAGGCATCCGTTCGAGCGGGTATTTCCCGACGAGGAGCACGTTCCCGGTCAGACCGCGCCGGGCCACCTCCTCCCTCACCCACGCGCCCATGCGTCCGTCCCCGACGACGACCCACCGGATGTGCGAGTGCTCCTTCAGGTACTCCGCCGCCTGCAGAATGGTGGGAAAGTCCTGAGCCTCGCCGATGTTGCCGGCGAACATCACGGTAAAACCGCCGACGAGCTCGGGCACTTCCGGAGCGGGACGCACGGCCGTATCGCTGAACACGCCTTCAGCCCAGCTCGGGAAATAGACGATGTTCGCGTCGGCGTGATACCTGGCAATGCTCGGGATGAAGGACCTCGACTGCGCGAGGATTAGATCGCATCGCTTGTAGATGAACGAGACGAGCTTCCCCACGGCCTTCAGGATCCACTCGTTCCTCACGGCGCCGACCGCATGGAGCGTCTCGGGCCATAGATCGAGCACCCAGAACGCCACCGGTGCTCGCTTCAGCGCGCGCTGCACGACCGCCGGGAGGCCGACGGTGACGGGCGACGGCTGGAACACGAAGATGACGTCGAACGAACGTCCGCGAAGCTTCCAAGCGCCGACTATCGACGCGCTCAGCGCAAAGCTGAAGTAGTTCAATACCAGCGTGAAGCGACGACTTCCTCGCGGTATCAGCGGCACGCGCACGATCTCGGCGCCGCCCAGCGCCGCGTAACGTGCAGGCTCGCGACGAAACTCGGGGAACACCCGCCCTTCAGGGTAGTTCGGAAGGCCGGTCAGAACCGTGACCTCGTGGCCCCTCGCCGCCCATTCGGTCGCCAGGTCGTTGATCCGGAAATTCTCCGGCCAGAACACCTGGCTTACGATCAAGATGCGCAATCCCAACCTTTCAGTCGTATTGCCGCCAGACCACGCGCCGGACGTAGTCGGTATAGCTATGGATGATTCGAACCACCTTCTCCGATACGTTCGGAGCGCTGTAGTCGGCGACCAGCCGTAAGTTCCCGTTGCCGCCGCTCGCGAGCACTGCGAGCCCCTGCCGCACGCGGTCGACGTTCAGTCCGACCATCATCGCGACGGCTTCTTCCATGCCCTCCGGGCGCTCGTGTGCCTCGCGAAGATTGAGCGCCGGAAAACCGAGAATCGACGATTCCTCCGTGATGGTTCCGCTGTCGGACAGCACCGCGCGAGCGGAAAGCTGAAGCTTCACGTAGTCGAGGAAACCGAGCGGCTTCATGAGCCGGACGTCGCCTTCGAAGGACGCCCCGGCCTCCGTCAGGCGTTTTCTCGTACGCGGATGCGTCGATACGATGACCGGCAACCCGTGCTCCGCCGCGAGCATGTTCAACACGTCGACGAGCTTCGAGAGGGTGCGAGGCTCGTCCACGTTCTCCTCGCGATGGGCACTGACGACGAAGAACTCGCCCCGCCGGAGCTCGAGACGTTCGAGGACGTCCGAGGCTTCGATGCGCGGCCGGTAGTAAGTCAGCACCTCGAACATCGGGCTGCCCGTCTTGATGACGAGATCGGGCGGCAAACCTTCCCGCAGGAGGTATTCCCGAGCGATCGAGCTGTAGGTCAGGTTGATGTCCGCCGTGTGATCCACTATCCGCCGGTTGATCTCCTCCGGCACCCGCTGGTCGAAGCAGCGGTTGCCAGCCTCCATATGGAAGATCGGGATCTTGCGCCGCTTCGCGGGTATGACGGCGAGACAGCTGTTCGTATCGCCGAGCACGAGCATGGCATCGGGCTCGATCTCGGCGAGCCGCTGGTCCACGGCGATGATCAGCTTGCCGATCGTCTCCGCGGCCGTCTCCCCGGCGCAGCCCAGGAAGTAGTCCGGTTTGCGGAGCTCGAGATCCCGAAAGAAGACTTCGTTCAGCTCGTAGTCGTAGTTCTGGCCCGTGTGGATCAGCACGTGGTCACAGTGCTCGTCCAAGCGGCTGATGACGCGGGAGAGCCGAATGATCTCGGGCCGAGTCCCGACTACCGTGACGACCTTGAGCCTTTTCATACGGCGACCTTGCTCGCGACGGTGTCGGGCCGGGCCCGATCGAACACCTCGTTCGCCCAGAGCATCACGACCAGCTCGTCGTCGCCGACGTTCGTGACGCTGTGGACCCATCCGGGCACGGTCTCGACGATTCGGCCGTCGCCGCCTTTGACGACGATCTCGTGCCTTTCGCCCGTGTCGATATTGCGGAAACCGAAGCGGGCCGTTCCGCAAAGGACGAGAAACTTCTCGGTCTTCGTGTGGTGGTAATGCTCGCCCCGCGTGACGCCGGGGCCTGCGGTGAAGTACGAGAACTGGCCGCAGTCGGGCGTCTTCAGCATCTCGACGAACACCCCGCGCGGATCGGCGTGCCGCGGCACGGAATAACTGAAGTGCTCCGTCGGCAGATAACTGATGTAAGTGGAGTAAAGCGCGCGCAGGAGCCCCGAGCCGACGCGAGGCGTCATCAGCGTCTCCCGGCTTTCGGCGAAAGCCCGCAGCGCCTCGGCGAGCTCGCCCACCGTCGTCTCGTACACCGGCGTCACGTCGATGAAGCCGTCGCGCTCGGCGGACCCGTCGAGCAACCCGATCATCGCGGCGACGACGTCGTCGACGTGCACGAGCCTCAAAGGAGAGGACGGGTCATGAATCGTGATCGGCAGGCCCCGGGCGATCGAGTAGCAGAACGTCGCGACGACCGAGTTGTAGTGCGGCCTGCACCACTTCCCGAACACGTTGGGCAAACGGAGCAGATATACCGGCGCGCCCGTGCTCCGGCGGTGCCCGAGGAGCACCTCTTCGGCGGCACGCTTGCTTCGCCCGTAAGGATTGTCGAGCTCGGCCTGTATCGACGACGAGAAGGCCACCGGCACCCGCCGACCGCTCTCCGCCAGTGCCTCGCAGAGCACGGCCGTCGCGCCGACGTTGCCCGTCTCGAAGTCCTCCTCCCGCGGCGGGCGGTTCACGCCGGCCAGGTGGAACACGAAGTCGCCCTCCGCGACGGCGGCGGCGATGTCGGAGCGCGTCGAAGCGCGGGTGATCGGCAGAACCTCGTGTCCGAGCTCGCCGAGACGCACGCGAAGGTTCTTGCCGATGAACCCGTCTGCTCCCGTGACCACTATCCGCATGCCGTCAATCCTCCGGGGAGGCCGCTTCTCCGCGGGCAATCCGCTGCATGAACTCGAGCTTCAACAAGAGCTCCTTCATTCCCTGCACGTCGAGACGGCGGGTATTGTGGGAGTTGTACTCTTCGGTCGAGCTCAAGCGCCCCTCTCCCTCCTCCACGTACTTCGAGTAGTTGAGGTCCCGCCCGTCCGGAGGAATCCTGTAGTAATCGCCGAGATCCTCGGCCTGCGCGAACTCCTCGCGGCTCAGAAGCACCTCGTAGAGCTTTTCGCCGTGCCGCGTGCCGATCTCCCGAATCGGATGATCGGGCTTGCCCATGATCTCGAGGATCGCCTGCGCGAGCACGGCGATCGTCGCGGCCGGCGCCTTCTGCACGAAGATGTCGCCGTTGTTGCCGTGGCGGAACGCATAAAGGACGAGCTCGACCGCATCGTCGAGCGTCATCATGAACCGCGTCATCTCCGGGTTCGTGATCGTGATCGGCTGCCCGTTCAGGACCTGCGAAACGAACAACGGGATCACGGACCCGCGAGACGCCATGACGTTGCCGTACCTCGTCCCGCAGATCACGGTGTCGGTGCCCTCGAGATTGCGGGACAAGGCGACCATGACTTTCTCCATCAGCGCCTTCGACATGCCCATGGCGTTGATGGGATACACGGCCTTGTCGGTGCTGAGGCAAACCACCCGCTTCACGCCGGCCGCGATGGCGGCTTCGAGCACGTTCTCCGTGCCGAGCACGTTCGTGCGCACCGCCTCCATCGGATAGAACTCGCACGACGGCACCTGTTTCAAAGCCGCCGCCTGGAAGACGTAGTCGACGCCGCGCATGGCCGCGGCGACGCTTCGGGGATCGCGCACGTCGCCGAGGTAGAACTTGAGCTTGTCGCTCCTGTAGCGCTTGCGCATGTCGTCCTGCTTCTTCTCGTCGCGACTGAAGATGCGGATTTCACCCACGTCCGACGACAAGAAGCGTTTCGCAACGGCGTTTCCGAAGGAGCCCGTTCCGCCGGTGATCAAGAGTGTTTTGCCCGTGAACATCCTAGGAAGCCGCTTGCCCGCTTGGTGTAAGTTGGCCGATCCGTTCGTCTTGCACCGACTCTCTCAACGCCATCTGCACTGCGATGATCATCGCGAACACCCAGCTGATGTTCGGGTGAAACTGCACTCCCGACGCGAACGGCAGATTCGCGAGGTACAAGAGCGCCATACCGCCGAGAAACAACGCATCGTCCCGGCTCATCAACTCACGCCGGACCATCCACGGCAGGCTGATGCCGAACCAGGCAACGCGGGCACATACCCACGTCCCATACGCGAAAAACAGCACGCCGCCCACGGCGACGTAGTCGACCAGACCGTTGTGAGCCATCGGCAGGTCGTCGAACCCGAACACGCCGCCCGCGCCGCGCAGACCTGCCCCGGCGATCAGCGAATCCCAACCGACGAAGTCGACCACCTTCCCTGGCAGCATTACCAACCGATCGACAATAGATTCCATTATAGAGAAGTCATCGGACTGCTCTCTAAGCACGTATCGGATCCCGGCCTCGAGGTACGGGAGATATTGCGGCGGAACCAGCTGAATCGCCGTCATGCCGCCAATCAGCGACAGTCCGACCGTCAAGAAAAGCCCCCTCGGGCGGGCGAGCAGCACGATGAACGGCGCCGCGATCGCCATCCCGGCGATGGCCGCCTTCTGCAGCGAGAACATCGCCGCCACGCCGAGCAGGACCGCGCCGACGGCGAACGGGACCGCCGGCTTCACGTAGCGGGCAAGGCAGAGCAGCGCGAAAGGCGCCGCGGTACCGAAAATCGTCAGGCTCCCGAGCAGCGTCGCGTAGCGAGTCACTCCGGATCGGGAAGACGCGTCGGCGAACCATGCGACGGGCCCGAACGCGATCTGGTAATACAGGGAGAGGGCACCGAGCGTCGCGACGGCCAGATACACGATCGACAGCCGGGCGACCTGCGTGAGCGACCGCACCGACAACGCCATCACGATCGCGATCGCGAACGGCGTCGTGACGCGCACGATGTTGCCGGGCGAAGGCAGAGCGCGCGATACGAACGTGTCGATCCAGATCACGTAGCCCAAGACCAACACGTTCGCCGTGACCCAGACGAAGACGTCGGGCGGTACGCGCCTGCGCAGGTGCATCAGCAGGCACGCGGCCGTCGCGGCCACGATCACGAGGGAGTACGCGCCTGAGAGTCTGGACAGCCCGTGCAGCTGAACGCTCAGGAACCAGAGCTCGACCATCGGTCGGCTACCGCCGGGACTTCAACGCGAGGCAGTAAGCGAACAAGGCCCCTGCGGATCCGACGAGCCGCAGCACGCGAACCGGCATCCATGCGGGTATTCGTTCCATTGCCCAACCCGCCGCGTCGACGAGCGCGGCCCATACGGCCTTCGGAATCAGGCGGATCAGCGCAGCGACCGGCTTCGACTCGAGCACCTTCGCGGAGCGCGGCCGACCTTCCGGATAACTCGCGAAGAACAACGGAAAGGCATCCCGCACCATCACGACGATCTTCTTGTGCAGGTATGCCCCGAGGTCGCCGGACGGCTCGTAGTGCAGCACCCGGGCACGCTCGCTCAAGACCGGCACGACGCCGATCCGCCTCAGCGCGAACTCGAACGCGTGATCCTCGCCGCCATAGGTGCGGAACTGCTCGGAAAACCCCTGGCAGCGCTCGTAGAGATCCTTGCGTATGCAAAATGCCATCGCCACGAAGCGAAACGGCGGGATCTCCCGCGGTCCCTGATTCGTGACGTCGTGCGCGTACTGCTTGAACCGGTAGTAGTTGGATCGCTGCACCCAGTCGGGCGGGTAGCTCACGCGAAAGCAAACCGGCGCTTCCTGCCCGGCGGCCTCCGAGACGACCGCGTCGAGCGCGTCCTTGTCGGCGATGCGCAGATCGTCGTCGAGGAACACGAGGTAGTCGCCGGAAGCATGAGCCGCGCCGGCGTTCCGCTTCGCGGCCAATGCGTTGTACGTCTGGACCAGGCGCACGGGGAAGACGCGGCGCGAAAACCGCTCGACGAGCACATCCGTTCCGTCGCCGCTCTCGCTGTCGACTACGATCACCTCCCGCGGGAACCGAGACTCCGCCCTCGCGATGGTGAAAAGCAGCCGCCGCAGCGACTTACGCCGCCGCCAGGTCGGGATGATGATGGAGACCACCGGCCTCGCCGCACCGTTGGTTGCGGCGGCCTCGAGTGCTTGCCGTGCTGCGTTCATGGTTTCAGTCGTGGACGAGCTGCGTGTCTGCCGCGCACGAGCGCCGTTGCGAACGGCGGCGCCGACTGCGAGAGGAAATGCCTGAGCCCTCTTGCCGCGCGATCGATCCGCCTGCCGATCGCACCGCGATTCAACCACATCTGCGGATGGATCATGTCGTAGTCGGTTGCGGCTTTCTTTTGTCCCGGGAACACCCGATCCTTCGCGAACAGCAGAATGTTCTGGCGGTACCACCACTCCACGCGGTCGTCGCTCCAGATCAGCGGACGCACCGCGTCGTAGCACTCGTAGCCTTCTGCGCGGAATCGCTTGACCCAATACGAAGCGAATTGCTCGTTCACGTGGTGCCGGCCGCCCTGATCGGGCACCGCCGCGCTGAACAGCACGACGTCGGACGCGTCGACGAGCTGGCGGACAAACGCCTCCGAGCGCTCCTTCGGGAGATGCTCCGCGACCTCGAGGCTCATCGCAAGGTCGAACCTTCTATCGAGCGAAACGGTTTCTCGCGCGAGATCCGCCGCGATGAACGCGTCGGGGCTGATCTGCAGCTGCTTCTTCCGGACGTAGTCGCCGTCGATGCCGAGAATCTCTTCCACACCGAGATCGCGGGCCGCCCGGAGCCACGTCCCGACGCCGCAGCCGAAGTCGACCACGGATGTCGGCCGATAGAGCTCGAAGAGTTTCGCGAGCGTGACCTTGGCCGAGCGCAGGGAGCCCTGGCCCAGGCCGTCGTAGAAGCTGACACCGTAATAGCGGTCTTTCACAGTTACACCATTCGCAAACGCTACTCGGCCGCGCGCCACAAGATCCCGGCCGCCAGCCGCCTCGACGCCACGATGTAGGCGCTCGCGATCACGATCAGGCCCTCGGTCAGCATCACGGCAGTCGCGGCCCCCGCTACCCCCAATGGCGGTGCAAGCAGAACCACGGCGATCACGCTGAAGGCCGCGCCCGATAGAGTCAAGTAGAGATACTCACGGGTGAGGCCGTTCGGCAACATCGTTTGCGTGATCAAAATGTTAGAAAGTGTCACAAAGAGCGGCAGCGGCGACATGATCAGGATGACGTCTGCCGCCCCTTCAAATCCCGGGCCACCGAAGAGCCTCGCGATCGGCTCCGCCGCCAGGAACAGCCCCACGGATATCGCGGCAGCGACGCCGACCATGACCCTGAACAGGATGATGCGCGCATCGCCTTCGCGCCTCGTCTCGCCGACCAGCACGGCCCGGCAGATCGACGGGTACAGGGCCTGCGAGATCGGGCCGAAAAGGCCGAGGGCGACCTGCCGCACCCGATCGGCAACGGCGTAGATGCCGGCGGCCGCCGCACCGAGCAGCAGGTTCACGAGCAGCACGACCGACACCGTATACACGTTCACGGCCACGTTGCCGATGAACAGCGGGGAACCGTGCTGCATCCGGCGCGACGTCTCGGCGAGGCTCGGCACGTGCAGCGGCCACAAGACGTGCCGAATCGTCCAGCTGCTCTGCAGCAGGATGGCCAGCGCGGCGGCGGCGTTTACCGCCGCGACGATCAGGATGTCCTCCGGGCGCTCGACGACCCAGATGATCAGCACGGTCGCCAGGGCCTTCCACGCGGCGTTCGCGAGCGCCAACGGCCTCACGTGCTCGAGGCCGAGGAACAGCCAGCCGGGCGTGAGGGAGGTCAGCATCGCGGCGAGCACGACTCCGGCGAATGCGAGCGTCTCGTGCGCCGGCAGGTCGAGCACGGCGAGCACCACGGCGAGCACCGCGCCGGCGAAGAGGCTGAGCAGAACCTTCGACGCCAGCACTTCGCCCGCGAGCGTGCGCAACGCGTGCACGTCGTCGCGTTTACCCGCGGCCTCCCGCGTCGCCGTGATGTTGAAGCCGAAATCGATGACCAGGGTCGTGTAGACGCCGACCGCGAGCATCTGCGCGTAGAGCCCCAGCGTCTCCGGACCGAAGGCGCGCGCAATGAACGGCAGCGTGAGCAGGATCGGCAGCTGATTCGAGGCCTGCCAGACCGCGACCCAGACCGTGTTCCCGAAGACGGACCTCAAGCCTCGCCTTTCCGGGACCCGCGGCTCGCTCACTGCGGACCGGGCCACCACGTCCGGCGATGCATCCAGAGCGAGACAAGAACCCCGAGCACGGCTCCCAGGAGACCGCCGAGCACCGTTTCCAACGCTAAACGCGGGCGGACGTAACGTCGCTCATCCGAGGTCGTCGGTGGATCGATCACCTTGAGCGCATATTGCCGCTGGCTGCTCGCGACGACGACCCGGCCGAGGTGGGCCTCGATCAGGCGATAGATGCCTTCGCGCACTTGGAGCGCCGGGTTCTCGGCCAGCGAGTCGTTCAGGAACGCGATGCTGCTTTCCGCCTCCGCGATCGCGGCCTGCCGCGCCTGCTCGTTGACCTGAGCGATGAGCTTCGTGACCCATTCGGCGGCGAGCTTCGGGTCCGGCCACTCGACCTGGACGGTGATGATGCCGGTGTCGCGGTCCTGGATCACCCGGAGCACGTCGTCGCGAAACTTCTCGACGGCATCCTCGAGCGGAGGCGGCACGTCATACCAGAAGGATTCCCGCCAGACGCCCTTTTCCTCGTCCCAGCGATCGGCGAAGAGCACCTTCACCAGGTCCTCGCGGACGATGAAGTCGCGGATCAGCCCCCTGGACGTGAGCCGCGCCAGATACTCGGCGCGACGTTCCTGCGTGCCGCCGAGGTCGACCCCTGCAAGCTGGGCGATCGAGCCGAGCCCGCCTCCGACCAGCCCTCCGATGCCCTGGCCCGCCTCGTCGGCGATCATGACGAGCGCCTCCGAGCGGTAGATCGGGGTGGCCAGCTTCGCGCGAATGCCGAAGCCGGCCGCACTCACTATCCCGAGGATGGCCGCAAGCCACCAGCCGCGCCCGGCGGCGGCAAGCACGCCGCCGAGATCGATCCAATCTCGAGCAGGAGCGTCGTGCCGATGGGTAGTGACGTTGTCCAGCATTCGGTCATCGCCCGTGACTGTACCCCGACCAGGCCGATCGCGCCCCCGTCAGAACGAGTTGACCGCAGCCGCGGCAATGGCGAGGTTGTACATCACCTGGGTGATCGAGCTCCAGCGCGCAAGCGGCCGGGTTCTGTCGACGTCGATCGGCACCACGATCGTGTCGCCCGGACGAATCTCGGTGTCGGCTCTCCTGCGGAACCACGTCCTCGAGCCGTGGCTCGCTACGACTTCGCCGTTGGCCCGAACGATGTACGTGCGCTTCTCGTCCGCTCGGCGGGTCACGCCGCCGCTTCGGGCGATGTAGTCGTCCCGGCTCATTCCGCGTCGGAAGACGTGCGACGTCGGGTACTGCACCTCGCCGAGCACCGTGACCTCCTGACTGTACTGCGGCACGAAGAGCTCGTCGCCGTCCTGCAGCAGGATGTCGCTCCCCGGGACGCCCGCGAGGATCTCGTCCAGCCGGATGGCCCACCTTCCCGTCGGCTGCGTGTTCCGGAGCTGGTTCAGCAACGACTGGCCGATGGAAATGGCATCGCCGGACGCGGGGTCGGACAGCGACAACGACGCAAGATCGGCCTCGAGACGTCTCGCGAGCGTCTGCAGCTGCTCGCGCTCGCGTTCCCTGAGCTCCTGGCGAGTAAAGACGCTGCCTTCGGGAAAAGCGCGTGACGTGAGTCCGCCGGCCCTCTCGATGACCGAGGACAGGGTCTCGTTCGCTCGAATCGCGTACGTGCCCGGAAACTTCACCTCGCCACGCAACGTGACGCTCGCCTCCTCGCGCCACCGCGGCAGCTCCATGATGTTGAGGTAATCGTAGGGCGTGACCAGCAGATTGGCCTGCTCGTCCCCGCGGAGCGCCGCCGCGAGATCGACCGTGATGAGCTGCGTCTCCCGATATTCCCCGTTCCGTATCTCGTATCGGGTGAGCTCGGCCTGCAGCACGTACGCCGACTCCTGCAATCCGCCGCCCGCGCGAACGAGATCGCTGATCCGCATGCCCGATTCGAGGGGGTATTCCCCCGGCGCCCTGACGCGGCCGAAGACCCGGACGACCGGCGACGGCTGGTTCGAGCCGGCGAGCGCCTGCAGCTCCTCGATGATCGGCTCGACGATCTGCTGGCGGCCGCTTTCGATGTTGAAGACGTAGACCGTATCGCGCGGCTGAAGGACCGGATCTTCGGCAAGCGGAGAACCTTGCCAGATCCCCATCAGGTCGGCCGACAGCACCTCGACGCGGACGTTCGGCTCGACCTCCCGCCGGATCATCACGTAGTTCAGATCCGACATCGGCTTCACGCGCTCCGGCGAGGGCAGCAGATCGCTGAGACGCATGCCCGGGAACCATTGATAAAGCCCCGAGTTGTAGACGTTCCCGGTCAGTCGAACGGCGTTCTCCAAGAGCTCGATGTTCTGCAGCACGCGTACCGTGTCGCCGTCGCGCACGGTCACGTTCTGACCGGCAGGCGTCGTGAGGTCCACGTCCTCGACCGTCAAGCCCCGGTTGGGGACGATCCGCTCGAGCTTCACGGTCGTTCTGTTGGCGTTCGGCTTGAATCCGCCTGCGAGCGCAACGAGCTCGCTCACCGTCTGCTCGTTCCGGATCTCATAGATCGCGGGACGCCGTACCTCGCCGTCGACGGCGACCGTCGGGCCGATCGGAGGCACCAGTATTGCATCCCCCGACTGCACCCGCGCGTCATTGGTCGTGTCGCCGCGAAGCAGCAGGTCGTAGAGGTCGAGGGTGCCGATCTGCTGGCCGTCCCGTATGTGAGCGATGTTGCGCAGCGAGCCGATCTCCTTGACGCCGCCGCTCGCATACAGCGCGTTCGTTATCGTCGAGAAGCTGCTCACGAGATAGGACCCGGGACGCTCGACGTCGCCGAGCACGTGAACCTGCACCGAGCGCAGCTCGCCGAGCGTCACGCTCGCCGTCACGCCGATCATCTGCTCGCTGACGATGCGGTTGATCGTCTCGCGCACCGCATCGAACGTGAGCCCGGCTACGTTGATGGGCCCGATCTCGGGGAAGTTGATCACGCCGTCGCGGGTGACCGTCAGGAAGAATTCGTCGTTGCGGTTCCCGAAGAGCTGAACGTTGATGGAATCGCGGGGCCCGATGACGTAGTCGACGGGCACCGGCAGATCATCGGCTCCGACCGACTGACGGGTCCGCTTGAAGAAGTCGTATCCGAAAGGCTGGAGCGCAGCGGTGCCCACCGGCCGCAGCGGGAGGCGCGTAACGACGACCTCGAGCTGCCGAAGCGCGGGCTCCGCGCGGATGCGGGCGTTCGCCTGCTCTGCGTTCAGCCCGCCGAGGGCGATCGCCGGCACGCCGGGGAGGAGCAACTGGCCGGTCGGATCGAGCTGGTAGGGGTTACCTTCGCGCAGCCGGCGCTGGAGATCCTCGAGCTTCTGAACGTCGGCGCTCGAAAGGCCCGCACGCGCGTTTTCCCGCTCCTCGACTTCGATGACGAGCCAATCCTCGGCTTCGAAAGTTTCCGGCGCGATGCGCGTGAGATCGATGTCCTCGAAATCGGCCGGAAGCTGCTCACCGCGCCGCGCTTCGTCGGGACGTGCAGCCTGTGTCTGTGCCGCTCCGCCACCCGCCGAGATTCCGCTCTCGCGCATGAGCATCTCGACGATGGCTTGCCGCTGAGCCGGAGGCAGATTCCGTTGCAGCTCTCTGATCAGCGCCTGCTGCTGGGCCGGAGGCAGCGAGTTGAAGCGTTCGATCTGCTCCTGAATCGGGATCGGCACCTGAGCGGTGATCTCGAACCCGATCAAAATGCCCACGCAAACGATGAGGCAGCTTATCGAGCGGCGAAGCAGATTCCTGGCGCTCATGCGTCCGATTGTCGATCGCTCATTGCGTTGGTGATGCACGGTTCACTCGAGAAGCAGGCGCATGATATCGGCGAGGTGGCGGGGGAACAAGAAAGCCCAGGCGTCGCAACCGCGCCCGCCGGATCATCGCAGCTTTTCGAGGTGAGCGAGCGCTCCTGCGATGGCGCGAGGACGATCACTCTTCGACCCGACGCTTTCGATGAGCCGCGAAGCGAGGCGCTTTCCGAGCTCCACTCCCCACTGGTCGAAAGAATTCACGTCCCATATCACGCCCTGCACGAACACCTTGTGCTCGTACAGCGACACGAGCCGCCCGAGCGTTCCCGCGTCGAGCTTTCGAAAGAGAATCAGCGTGCTTCCCCGGTTCCCGGGGTATCGCGAGTGCGGGCTGCCGCTCTGCCCGAAGGGGTCGCCCTCCGCAAGCGCCCATGCCTGCGCGAGACAGTTCGCCGCCGCGAGATCCTGCTGCTCTTGCGCGCCGACGGCCGACTTCGCGGGCAGCAGGAAGTCGATCGACACGCGTTCCGTGCCCTGGTGCAGCAACTGGTAGAAGCTGTGCTGAGCGTTCGATCCGGGTTCGCCCCACACGATCGGGCACGTGGCGCACTCCACGGGCTCGCCGCCGCGGCGCACCGATTTCCCATTGCTCTCCATCTCGAGCTGCTGCAAGTAAGCCGGGAAGCGATGCAAGTGGTCGTCGTATGGCAACACCACGTGGCTCGATGCACCGAGGAAGTTCCGGTTCCAGATCCCGACGAGCGCCAAGATCACCGGCAGGTTCTCCCGCAGGGGCGCATGCCTGAAGTGCTCGTCGAGCGCATGTCCTCCTTCGAGAAACTTCTCGAAGGCAGGCCAGCCGATCGCGAGCGCGACGGTGAGGCCGACCGCAGACCACACCGAGTACCGCCCTCCGACCCAATCCCACATTGCAAGCCGGCGATCCGGCGCGATGCCGAACTCGTCCATCGCGGCGTGGTTCGTCGACACCGCGACGCACTGCGCGGCCACTGCGCGCTCGCCGCCGTGCTCGAGCAGCCACTGCCTCGCGACGCGCGCGTTCGTCAGAGTCTCGAGCGTAGTGAAGCTCTTCGAGCAGATCACGAACAGCGTCGTCTCGGGGTCGACGCGCGCGAGCACTTGCCTGAGCCTCACGCCGTCGATGTTCGACACGCAATGCACGCCGAGACCCGGCTTCTTGAGCTCCGCGAGGGCCTCGATCGCCATCACGATGCCGAGGTCCGATCCGCCGATGCCGATGTTGACGACGTCCGTGATCGGCCGACCGGTATGCCCCTTGAGCTCCCCGGCGTGCAGCGCGTCGGCCAGCTCGCGCATTTTTCGCCGCTCCGCCTCGACGGCTGGCATCACGTTCTCGCCGTAGGCCGTGAGCGGCCGGTCAGCCGGTCGCCGAAGCGCGACATGGAGCGCCGGCCGGTCCTCGGTGTTGTTGATCGGATGCCCGGCGAACATCAGCTCGATCCAACGCGGCACCTCGGTCTGCTCGGCGAGCTCGACGAGCAGGTCGAGCCCGTGCCGGTCGAGGAGCTGTCGGCTGAAATCGAGCAGCACACCTTCGCGCTCCAGCGAGAAGTGCGCGAAGCGATCCGGATCGGCATCGAAGAGGACACGAATCGACGTGCCTCGGAGGACGCCCGCGTGATGCGCGAGCGCCCGCCAGGCGGGCGTGCGGGGACCGTAGACGTCGTCGGCCATGAGCGCGGTTCCCTTCGAACCAGGAGGCACGAAAACCGTGGCACGCGCGGACCGGGAAATCAAACGCACGCCCGCGGGACGGGCGTGCCGCCCGCTCGCCGCTACAGCTTCACATCGTAGTAGTCGAGATACCACTCGACGAAGCGCCGCACACCGACCTCGACCGGCGTGCTCGGCCGATATCCGACGTCGGCGACCAGGTCCTCGACGTCGGCCCAGGTGTCCGGGACGTCCCCGGGCTGGAGCGGCAGAAAATTCTTCTCCGCCTTTCGGCCGAGGCACTCCTCGAGCACCTCGATATAACGAAGGAGCTCGACCGGCCGCTGGTTGCCGATGTTGTAGATCCGGTAAGGCGCGGCGCTCGTGGCAGGATCGGGCGCGTCGCCGCTCCACTCGGGATTCGGACTCGCGACGTTGTCGAGCGCGGCGACCACGCCGCCGACGATGTCGTCGATGTACGTGAAGTCCCGCCGATGCTTGCCGTAGTTGAAGACGTCGATCGGCTTTCCGGCCAGGATATTTTTCGTGAACAGGAACAATGCCATGTCCGGGCGGCCGTAGGGGCCGTAGACGGTGAAGAACCGCAAGCCCGTGCACGGCAGCTGATAGAGGCTCGCGTAGGTATGGGCCATCAGCTCGTTCGCCTTCTTCGTCGCGGCGTAAAGCGACAGCGGATGGTCGACGTTCTGATGAACCGAGAACGGCATCTTCGTGTTCGCCCCGTACACGGAGCTCGTCGACGCGAACACGAGGTGCTCGACGCCGTTGTGGCGGCAGCCCTCGAGCACCGAAAGGGTGCCGGTGACGTTGCTGTCGGTATACGCGAAAGGCGCCTGGATGCTGTAGCGCACGCCGGCTTGCGCCGCGAGGTGCACGACCCGGTCGAAGCGCTCCTGCGCGAACAGATCCGCCATGCCGTCGCGGTCGCTGACGTCGAGCTTCACGAACTTGAAGTTGCGGTAAGGCTCGAGCAACGCGAGCCGGGCGTGCTTCAACGAGACATCGTAGTACTCGTTCAGGTTGTCGAGACCGACGACCTCGTCGCCGCGCTCGAGGAG
>CAZKNH010000085.1:0-17570 GCA_964553875.1 uncultured Gammaproteobacteria bacterium
GCATCTTCCACCTGATGACGCACGCGTTCTTCAAGGCGCTGCTCTTCCTCGCCGCGGGCTCGGTGATCATCGCGATGCATCACGAGCAGGACATCCGCAAGATGGGCGGGCTGCGCAAATACTTGCCGATCACGTACTGGACCTGCGTGATCGGCACGCTCGCGCTGATCGGCTTCCCGGGCTTCTCGGGCTTCTTCTCGAAGGACGCGCTGATCGAGGCCGTGCACGCTTCGAGCCTGCCCGGGTCCGGCTACGCATACTGGTGCGTGCTGCTCGGCGTCTTCGTGACGTCGCTCTACAGCTTCCGCCTGCTCTTCGTGGTGTTCCACGGCAACGAGCGGATGGATCACCATACGAAGGAGCATCTCCACGAGACGCCGGCCGTCGTGACGGGTCCGCTGATCGCGCTCGCGATCCCGTCGGTGATCATCGGCTGGCTCACGATCGGCCCGGTGCTCTTCGGCGGGTTCTTCGACGGGGCGATCTTCGTGCGGCCCGAGCACGACGTGCTCGCGACCGTGGGCGAGGAGTTCCATGGCGCGGGCGCGTTCATCCTGCACGCACTGACGCATTCGGTGACGGTGTACCTCGCCGCGGCCGGAGCGCTCGTTGCGTGGTTCCTGTACCTGAAACGGCCGGAGCTGCCGGGCGTGCTGCTCGAGCGGCTGGCGGTGCTGCACAAGGTGCTCGTCAACAAGTACTACTTCGACTGGGTCAACGAGAACGTGATCGCACGGGCGACGCGCGGCGTGGGCCGGGTGCTCTGGAGGGTCGGTGATCAGCTCCTGATCGACGGGCTCATCGTGAACGGCAGCGCACGCGCGGTAGGTGTCGTGTCGAGCGTCGCGCGGGGGCTCCAGTCGGGCTATCTCTATCACTACGCATTCGCGATGGTCATCGCGCTGGCCGTGCTGATCGGCTGGTTCGCGCTTAAGGGTTGACGCGATGGATTGGCCGATCCTCAGCATTCTGATCTGGCTGCCGATCTTTGCGGGCGTCGTCGTGCTCGCGCTCGGCTCGGACCGGGCACTGCTCGGTAAGCAGGTGGCGCTCGGCGCGTCCGTGCTGACCTTCGTTCTGAGCATTCCGCTCTTCACCGGCTTCGACACGACGACGGCGAGCATGCAGTTCGTCGAGCGTGCGCCGTGGATCGAGCGGTTCAACGTCTTCTATCACCTCGGGGTCGACGGCATCTCGATGCCGCTGATCCTGCTGACGACGTTCCTGACGCCGCTCGTCGTGATCGCGGGCTGGGAGGTGATCAAGCTCCGACCGGCGCAGTACTTCGCGTCGTTCCTGCTGCTCGAAGGCATGATGATCGGCGTCTTCGCCGCCGTGGACGGGCTGCTCTTCTACATCTTCTGGGAAGCGATGCTCGTGCCGATGTTCATCATCATCGGCGTATGGGGCGGCGAGCGGCGCATCTACGCGACGATGAAGTTCTTCCTGTACACCTTCCTCGGGTCGGTGTTCATGCTCGTCGCGCTGATCTACATGTATCTCAAGGGCGGCAGCTACTCGATCCCGGATCTGCACGCGCTCCCGCTCTCGATGACGGAGCAGATGCTGATCTTCTTCGCGTTCCTGATCGCGTTCGCGGTGAAGGTGCCGATGTGGCCCGTGCACACGTGGCTGCCGGACGCGCACGTCGAGGCACCGACCGGCGGATCCGTGATTCTCGCGGCGATCCTGCTGAAGATGGGCGGCTACGGCTTCGTGCGCTTCTCGCTGCCGATCGCACCCGACGCGAGCCAGGCTCTGGACTGGCTGATGATCGGGCTCTCGCTGATCGCGATCGTCTACATCGCCGTCGTCGCGCTCGTGCAGCAGGACATGAAGAAGCTGATCGCGTATTCATCGATCGCGCATATGGGTTTCGTCACCCTCGGCTTCTTCGTGATTTTCGAGGTCGTCGCGAAGACCGGGGACGGGCAGGGCGCGCAGCTCGCGCTGCAGGGCGGGATGGTGCAGATGATCTCGCACGGCCTGATCTCGGGCGCGCTCTTCCTCTGCGTCGGCGTGCTGTATGACCGAATGCACACCCGCGAGATCGCCGCGTACGGCGGAGTCGCGAACGTGATGCCCAAGTTCGCGGCCTTCATGGTGCTCTTCGCGATGGCGAACTCGGGGCTGCCCGGGACCTCGGGCTTCGTCGGGGAGTTCTTCGTGATCCTCGGCAGCTACCAGGCGAGTTTCTGGCTCGCCTTCTTCGCGGCGACGATCCTCGTGCTCGGCGCGGCGTACACCCTGTGGATGGTGCGTCGCGTCGTGTACGGCGAGGTCGCGAACCCGCATGTCGCCGCGATGCCAGACCTCGACCGGCGCGAGCTCTTCATTCTCGGCGTGCTCGCCGTCTCCGTGCTGCTGCTCGGCGTGTGGCCCGCGCCGCTGGTCGAGGCGATGGATGCGACGCTCGCTAACCTGCTCGAGCAGGTCATGCAATCGAAGCTGTGACCCTTTTTTCTAGCCGGGACTCGTAATGATCGACTACGCGCTTGCCGCCCCCGAGATCTTCCTGACCGTCGCGATCTGCGTCGTGCTGATCGTCGACGTGTTCCTGCGCGACGAGCAACGGCGGATCACGTATTACCTGTCGATGCTCGCGCTCATCGGTGCCGCGATCGTCTCCGCGGTCTTCGGCGTCGAGGCGGCCGCGACGACGTTCGGCGGCAGCTACGTCGCGGACCCGGCCGGCAACGCGCTGAAGCTCTTCGCGTACCTGGTCGTCGCGCTGGTTTTCCTCTATTCGCGCGACTTCCTGGAGCAGAACGGGCTCTTCAAGGGCGAGTTCTTCGTGCTCGGGCTCTTCGGGCTTCTCGGCCTGATGATCATGGTCTCGGGCAACAACCTGCTCGTCCTCTATCTGGGCCTCGAGCTCCAGGCGTTGTCGCTGTATGCCCTCATCGCGTTCAATCGCGATTCGGCGCGCTCGGCCGAGTCTGCGATGAAGTACTTCGTTCTCGGCTCGATCGCGTCGGGCATGTTGCTGTACGGCATCTCGCTGCTCTACGGGATCACGGGCACGATCGAGCTCGGGCCCCTTGCGCAGGCGCTCGCGGAGCCGGGCGCGCTCACGGTTCCGGCCATTCTCGCGCTCGTGTTCATCGTGGTCGGTGTCGCGTTCAAGTTCGGTGCCGTGCCGTTCCATATGTGGATTCCCGACGTCTACGAGGGCGCGCCGACGCCGATCGCGCTCTACGTCGGCTCGGCACCCAAGATCGCGTCGTTCGCGCTGATGTGGCGCGTGCTCGTCGAGGGCATGGGCCCGCTGCACGTGAACTGGCAGGACATGCTGATCGTGCTCTGTGTGCTGTCGCTCGTGATCGGCAACCTGCTCGCGATCGCCCAGACGAATTTCAAGCGAATGCTCGGGTATTCCACGATCGCGCACGTCGGTTTCATATTGATGGGCTTCATCGCCGGGGACGAGAGCGGTGTCGCGAGCGCGATGTACTACACGCTCGTGTACGTGCTGATGGCGACCGCCGCGTTCGGCATGATCATCGTGCTGAGCCGCCGTGGCTTCGAGGCCGAGAAGCTCGACGACTTCAAGGGCCTGAACCAGCGAAGCCCGTGGTTCGCGCTGATCATGGCGCTGATCATGTTCAGCATGACCGGCGTGCCCCCGTTGGTCGGCTTCTGGGCGAAGCTTTACGTGCTCGACAGCGTGATCAACGCGGGCTTCGTCTGGCTCGCCGCGCTCGGCGTCGTGTTCGCCGTGATCGGTGCGTTCTACTACCTGCGGATCGTCTGGTACATGTACTTCGCGGAGCCGGCCGACGAGACCGCGCTCGTTGCCGCGCCGGACATGCGATACGTGATCAGCGCGAACGGGCTCGCGTTGCTCGTGCTCGGGGTGTTTCCCGGCCAGCTGCTGAATCTCTGCGCGGCCGTGCTCGCCTGACGAGCCGGCCGAGCGCCGTTTCCCGCGCCCGACTCGAAGCGGGCCGGCGCGCTGCGCGAACAGCGGGCCGGCCCTAACCGCAGCCCGCACCTCCCGGACAGGAGGCGCAGACCACGGCTACGGAGCATTCTACCGCGGCCTTTCGCACGGCCGCCGCACGGGCCTTTGCCGATGCGGCGGCGCAATCACGCCACAAAACTTGAGCTTTTGCGTATCCCCCGGGCGGCGATCCTTACATACACTGCCATCCCGATTTCCTCGCATTCTGGATTTTCTGGATTTTCCATAAGCGAAAGGATTCTAGATGGCAGAAAACGGCATCACACGCCGTGCGCTGTTGGCCAATATCGCCACCGTCGGAGTAGCCGCGAGCTCACGGGGAGCGCTCGCCGCCACACACGGAACGTCTCCAATCTACCGCGACTTCGCGGACCCGTATCTCGAGCTCGTCCGGCTGCTCCGGGAAGCCGCCGAGATCGAGCACGACCTCATGGTCCAGTACCTCTACGGCGCATTCTCTCTCAAACCCGCCTATGCGGAGCTCGTGGGCGACCCGCAACCCGGATCGCGGTCGTTCCTCGGAGTCACCGTCGAAGAGATGCAGCACCTCGGCGCGGTGAATCGGTTGCTGGTGGAGCTGGGTGCCGCACCGGTGCTTTCACGCCAGGATTTTCCTTACGAGACAGATATCTATCCGTTCCCATTCGAGCTCGCGCCGCTGAGCCCGGTCAGCCTGGCGAAGTTCACGTACTGCGAAGCCGCGCCGGACGCAATGACGGAACCCGCTACGGACGACGGATCGCCGCCGCTATTCGACCAATTAAAAGATTCTCTCGGCGGCAGCATCGCTCCCAATCACGTGGGGCATCTCTACGATGCAGTGATCGAGACGCTGCATGAAGTGAAGAGCGCGGGCGCCGCCAGTGTCGATTTCGACTCCTGGTTCGAACGTCTCGAAAACATCAAAGTCCAGGGGGAAGTCGGCCATTTCGAGTTCTTTGCGTCCGTGTACTCGGCGACGCATCCGCTGCTCAGCACGACGCCCGACGTATGGAGCCTTCCGACGCATGATGCGCGCCATCCGTGTTATCAGGTGCCCGTGAATCCGACCGCGTATTTGGGACACGCGAACAGCATCGAGGACCCGGACCTTCAAGCCCTCGCCTGGCTCGGTAATCTGAATTACTGGTCCATGCTGTCGCTGCTGGATACGGGCTACCGGCAAAATTCGTCAGTCGAGCTCGCGCTTGCGCAAGCTGTCATGATGGGCCCCCTCATGTCCATCGCGCAGCACCTCCCGGCCAGGGGCGCCGCGGTACCCTTCGACCCGCTCAGCATGGGTTTCGAGCCCGGCATTGACGCCGAGGCGGAGCGCCGGTTCACTCGACGTCTGGTGACGGAGACTCGCGACTTCGCGAGATCGATCGAGCACCTGCTTCCGGCAAGCTTCACGCCTGAGCTTTACGATCAGTTGTTGAACGCGCTGTGAAGCGGTGTCGAGGGGCGCCGGCATGCCGCATAGCGTCGCATTCGGCGTTCGGGAGAGGGCGAGGTGAGGGCTAGAAGATCTCCGGGCTATAACGGTCATTGCCGAAATTGCAGGCTAGCGCCCATCTCAGGCGGTAGACTGACACGGATACGCAGCGGGGGCGGCCCCGGCAGCGTCATACTGCCATTCGGGTCTAACCTCGTCGTTGCATTGTTTAGTGCGATAGAACCGACGCCGGATGTAGTCACATGAGCTCTCCATCCGATCCCATGAGGTCCGGCCCTCGGCCCGCTGTACGGCGCCTGCTGATGCTCGTTCCCGCGGTTGCGGGCGCCGCAGTCGCCTTGTACTGGGCGATTCCCGCGGCGTTCAAGGCTTGGCGGCCTGCCGCGCTGGTGTCGGGTACCACGGTCGCAGAGCCCCATGTAGATTGGGAATTGCTCGACGAATATTGCACCGACTGTCACAACGCTATCGATTTCGCCGGCGGCGTTGCCCTCGATCGGCTGGCCCGCGATTCGCTCGCGAACGATGCCGATACCTGGGAAATGGTCATCCGCAAGGTGCGCACCGGCATGATGCCGCCCGCGGACAGGCCGCGCCCGCCGCGTGCCGCGCTCGATCGGCTGACGCACGCGCTGGGTGCCGCGCTCGACGCGGAATATGCCCGCAACCCGAATCCGGGCCACAAGGGGCTCGCGCGTTTGAACCGGGCGGAGTACGCGAATGCCGTTCGCGACCTCTTGCAGTTCGATGCATCACACATCGTCGCCAACATTCCGGCCGAGTCGGCAGGCGAGGGCTTCGACAACAATATCGAGGTGCTCAGCGTATCCCCGACGCTGATCGATGCCTATGTCAGTGCGGCGATGCGGATCGGTCGCGAAGCCGTTGGGGACGTGTCGCTGATCCCAACCGAGGTCGAGTACGGCCCCGCCGACGGCACCACTGACGGTTTGCCGCTGGGGACGCGCGGCGGCTTCGCGATAACCCACTACTTCCCGGTCGACGCGCGCTACCAGATCACGATCGCTACGCGCGGCGGCGGCTTCTTCAGCAATCAGACGTTTTGCTCGGACGGCTACCGGGTCGTCGTCAGCATCGATGGCGAGCTATTGATGCTCGACGATCCCAGCAAGCTCGAGCTGCCGATCAGCGCGGGGCCGCACACCATCGCCGTCGCGCTTCAGGATGTGCGCCGTTGCACCGGCGTCAACGACTACTTCGACGATTACAGCCTCGCGGGCGCCATCGCCAATATCACGATCAACGGCCCCTTCGACATCAGCGGTCCGGGCGACACGCCGAGCCGGCGGGCGATTTTTTCCTGTTATCCGAGTGCAGCATCGCAGGCTCGCGGCTGCGCCCGCGAGAACCTGACGCGGCTCGCCACGCGCGGATGGCGTCAACCCGTAGCGGCCACGTCGGACGAAGTGGCCGAGCTGCTCGCGTTCTACGACAAGGGCGAGGCACTCGGTGGCTTCGAGATGGGCATGCAGTACGCCATTGCGCGTCTGCTGATGGACCCGCGTTTCCTGTACAAGATCGAGCAAGTACCCGCGGACCTGGCGCCGGGGACGGTCTATGCGGTCAGCGACATCGAGCTGGCTTCGCGGCTGTCGTTCTTCTTGTGGAGCAGCATCCCGGACGAGGAGCTGATGAGCCTGGCCATCGACGGCCGGCTGCATGAGCGGGATGTGCTCGAAGCACAGGTACGTCGCATGCTGCGGGATGAGAAGGCCGAGGCGCTGGTGAGCAATTTCGCCGGCCAATGGCTCATGCTGCGTGAGCTCGAGGCCGCTCAGCCGCAGGACCCCGCCTTCAACGCCCAGTTGCTCGATGCATTTCGGCAGGAAACCGAGTTGCTGTTTCGCGATCTCGTGCGCGAGGACCGCAGCGTGCTCGGCCTGCTCGATAGCGATTACACCTGGCTCAATGAACGGCTGGCTCGCCATTACGGTATCGACGGCGTCCGCGGCGACTACATGCGCCGCGTGCCTTTACCCGCCGACAGCCCGCGCCGGGGACTGCTGGGTCACGGCAGCATTCTCACCGCCACGTCGGTGGCCAACCGCACCTCACCCGTCGTGCGGGGGGCGTGGATCGTCGAAGACCTGCTGGGCGCGCCGGTTCCTACGCCGCCGCCGGGCGTGGAAACCGACCTCGGAGAAGAGGGCGTTCCGGCCGGCATCGTGGTGAACACGCTCCGGGACCGTCTCGAGCTGCATCGCGAGAACCCGAGCTGCGCGTCGTGCCATCAGATCATGGACCCCATTGGGCTCGCGCTCGAGAACTTCGACCTGATCGGTCGCTGGCGCACCGAGGAGAACGGCTTTCCACTGAACACGAGCACCGAGCTGACGGATGGCACACCGATCGATGGCCCGGTGGCATTGCGCAATGCGTTGCTCGCGCGCGGCGACGTCGTCGCGTCGAATTTCATCGAGAAGCTGCTGAGCTATGCGCTCGGGCGCCACCTGCGTTCGCCCGACATGGCGGCCGTGCGCGAAATCGCCGCCCGTGCGTCGCAGAACGATTACCGATTCTCCGATATCGTGCTCGGTATCGTGGAAAGCTCCCCGTTTCGCATGAGCATCGTCGAGCCCTCGGCGACCGTAGTGGCCGAACGCTGAGGTGGAAAGGAGAGGCAACATGAACTTCCTCACGAAGAAGCACTTGTCGCGCCGCCACTTCCTCCGGGGCGGCGGCAGCGTGATCGCCTTGCCGCTGCTCGATGCGATGATTCCGGCCGGCGTGTCCGCGCAGACGCTCGCGACGCCGCGCCCGCGCCTCGCCTGCATCTACATCGCGCACGGCGCCGTGATGAAATACTGGACGCCGTCCGCCGACGGCACGGGGTTCGAGTTTCCGCAAACGCTGAAGTCGCTCGAACCCTTTCGTGACCGCCTGAACATCATCAGCGACACGCGTCTGAACGCCGCCTATGGCGAGGACGCGTCCGCCGGCGCAAACCATACCCGGTCGTCGCAAACGTGGCTCACGTGCCTGCCGCCCGGTGTGGGGCCGTCCCCGACCTCGTTCGACCAGTACGTCGCGCAGCACATCGGGCAGGACACACCGATGCCGTCGCTCGAGCTGTCGCTCGACGACAGCAGCTCCATTTCGTATCGCACGCCCGATACGCCGCTACCGATGGAGCAGAACCCGCAAATCGTGTTCGAGCGGCTCTTCGGCGACGGCAGCACGGCGGAGGAACGCGCCGCGCGTATGGAGTTGAAGCAAAGCCTGCTCGATGCCGTGGTCGACGACGTCGCCAAGCTGCAGCGCACGTTGGGACCGTCCGACCGCTATCGCCTGGAGCGCTATCTCGAGGACGTGCGCGAGATCGAACGCCGTTTGCAATTGGCAGGCGACTCGGCGGCCGCGGATCTCGATGTGCCGAGCAAGCCCGTCGGTATACCGGCGAGCTTCGTCGCGCACGCGGAGTTGATGTTCGACCTGCTGACTCTGGCCTGGCAGGCCGAGATCACGCGTGTCTCCACGCTGATGGTCGCACGCGAAGTCAGCAACCGCGTTTATGCCGAGAGCGGCATCAACGATCCGTTCCACAATCTGTCACATCACTCGGAAGTACCGGCCAACATCGAGCGTCTGGCGCAGCTCAACGCCTTCCACACCCGTACGACGATCGCCTACTTCCTCAAGAAGCTCAGCGAAACACCCGACGGCGACGGGACGCTGCTCGATCACTCGCTCGTGCTGTATGGAAGCGGCATGAGCAACTCGAACCAGCACGACCACGATCCGCTGCCGCTGCTGCTCGCGGGCGGCGCGTCGGGTCGGCTGAAGGGCGGCCGCCACATCCGTGCCGGAGCCGGCACGCCGATGGCGAACCTGTTGGTCGCGATGCTCGAGAAGCTCGACGTTCCCGGGGAGACCTTCGGCGAGAGCAACGGTGTGCTGACGATCTGAGGTGCGTGCGATGACGCGACAGCTGTTGTGCGCGGGGTTATTGGCGGCCGTGCTGCTGCCTGCAGCCGCACAGGCCGACGATCGGCTTGCGGTCGCCGCGATGCAGCGCGATCTCGAGAGCGTGCGGCGGATGCTGTCCGAAGGTCTTTCAGACGTGAACGCGCCCGGGCCGTACGGGACCCCGGCGCTTCACTGGCTCGTGCGCATCGAGGAGCTCGACCTGACGACTCGTTTGCTCGACGCCGGTGCCGACGTGAACCAGCGCGACGGCCTCGGGAACACGGCGTTGAGCATTGCGATCGAGAACCGCGACCTCGCCATGGTGCGGCTGTTGCTGGACCGCGGTGCCGATCCGCGCACCCCTGACGTGGCGGGCGAGACACCGCTCATGCAGGCCGCGCGCACCGGCACGCCCGGCATCGTGCAGGCCATACTCGAGCGCGGTGTCGACGTCGACGCTCGAGAACCGCACTACCAGCAAACCGCGCTGATGATCGGTGTGCGTTCCGGTTCGCCCGAGGTCGTCGCGCTGTTGCTCGACGCCGGAGCGGACGTGAATCTGCAGACCCCGCCCGGCCCTGAGCCCAGATGGCGCTTGCCCAGTGAAGTCACCGCGTCGAAAGGTGTCGGCGTGAATTGGGGTGGGTTTCCGCCGCATGGCTCGCGTACGCCGATCGGCGGCGCCAAGACGGCATTGTTGTATGCAGCGCGCCAGGGCAATCTCGAAATCACCCGCCTGCTGATAGAGGCCGGAGCGGATATCGAGCAAAGCGACGCGGACGGTACGACGCCGCTGCTCACCGCCATCATCAATGCCACGGTGGCCAGCAAGCCTGGCGTTACCACAGAGCATGTCGAGACTGCTCACTACCTGATCGAGCGGGGCGCGAACGTCAACGCCCAGGACTGGTACGGTCAAACCCCGCTGTTCGCCGCCGTGGATCTGCGCAACGTCGAGGTGCCGGGCCCTGTGCGCGACAACGGAATCGACCGAGAGGCAGCGTTCGAGCTGATCCGGACACTGCTGGAACACGGCGCCGATCCCAATGCGCGCGTCACGGAGGTGCTCCCCGTGAAGCGCTGGATCACTCGCCTAGGCAACCTGTCCTGGGTGGACGTGACCGGTCAGACCCCGTTCTTCCGAGCCGCGTACTCGGGTGACGTCTCGACGATGAAGCTGCTGCTGGAATACGGCGCCGATCCGAACATCGCGACCTTCAACGGCACGACGCCGCTGATGGCGGCGGCAGGCGTCAACTGGACGGTGTCCCAGACCTTCGACGAAGGGCCAGAGGCCCTGCTCGAAGCGGTGAAACTCGCGCACGCGCTCGGCAACGACGTGAATGCGCAGAATACGCTCGGGTTCGCGGCGATCCACGGCGCGGCCAACCGCGGCTCCGACGACATTATTCGCTGGCTCGCCGCCAACGGCGCAAGGCTCGACGTTCCTGACGCGGTGGGCCGTACGCCGGTGGTGTGGGCGCACGGCGTATTCCTTGCCACACATCCGCCCGTGGACCGGCCGGAAACCGCCGCGTTGATCGAAAGTCTGCTCGCGCAGCAACGCGACGAGCAGGGAGGCTCGAAAGGGAATTGATTCGCGTGAGACGATCTTCGGGCGACCCGCGGTTCAGCATGCGGCCGTGGTTTCGTCTTTGACCGGCAGCGCACCGCCGTTCTGGAGCGCCACCGTTCGGAAATTCCATAAGCCGTCCAGCGGACTCGCCGCCGCCGCCGAATCTCCTCGACGCCGAACCTCGATAAGCACGCCGACAATCGAGACGCAGGGAGCCTGCTGAATCCGCTTTGGAGCGCCGACGAGCGCGCTCGAGAGGCAAGAACGCGTCCCGCATTCGCGCATCGCGTGCCGGAACCGGGATTGCGCGCCCGGCACGCTCGCACCATCGAATCCGGCTCCACTTGATTTCCTAATGAAGCTCGATTAGAAGGTCCATTAGGATGTCGAATAAAGACAGCAAGGCCAGCTTTCTGCGCGGCACGCTGGATCTGATGATCCTGCAGTCGCTCGCGTCTATCGGGCCCATGCACGGTTACGAGATCGCGGCTCGCCTGGAGCAGGTTTCGGCCGGCGCGCTGAGGCCGAACATGGGCACGTTGTACCCGGGCCTGATGCGCCTCGAGCAGCGCGGGCTTATCCGAGGCAGCTGGGGCACGACGGAGAACAACCGGCAGGCGCGCTTCTACTCGATCACGCGTGCCGGCAGGCGTCATCTGGCGACCGAAAAGGAAAGTTGGGATCAGATGGTCTTGATCATGCAAACGCTATTCAGCGACCCCGCCTGAGGAGCGGCGCAGGGTCGGGGGAAAATGAAATGCAATACCTCGAGACCCTGCGGGAGTGGATCCTCCGTATCTGGGGAACGTTCCGTCACGCGCCGAGCGACCGCGAGCTCGAGCGGGAGCTAGAGTTCCATCTCGAGATGGTCGAGCATGACCTTCGTCGCGAAGGTCATTCGCCAAGCGAGGCCGCGCGTCTCGCTCGGTTGCGAGCAGGCAGACCGTCCAACGTCTTGGACGGGCTGCGCGATCAGCGCGGCTTCTCGTGGCTCGGCCGGTTCTCGCTCGACGTCGTGCTCGGCATGCGCATGCTGCGGAAGTCGTGGGGCATGACTTTGGTCGGCGGTCTCGCGATAGCGATCGTCATCGCCATCGCGGCCGGCCTCTCGAGCTTCTTCCAGGTGTTCACCGGAGGCACGGTGCCCCTCGTCGAAGGTGATCGGGTCGTCGCCATCCAGAGCTTCGATCCGGTATCGCGACAGCCTGTCGGTACCGAGCTCGCAGACTACGAGCGCTGGCGCGACACGCTCGAGTCCGTCGAGACGATGGGTGCGTTTCGAACCGTCCGCCGTGAGTTGACCATAGGAGAGGGCGGGCTGCCGACCTCGCCATCCGAGGGTGCAGCCGAGCTCGTATCCGTCGCCGAGATGACGGCATCGGGGTTTCGGCTCGCGCGCGTCGCACCGTTGGTCGGGCGGTTTTTCGTCGAGCAGGACGAAGCACCCGGCGAACAACCCGTCGTCGTGATCGGCGAGGCGGTTTGGCGCTCGCGTTTCGGTGCAGACCCGCAAGTCCTCGGACGGAGTGTCGGTCTCGACGGCACGCTTCATACCGTGGTCGGCGTCATGCCGGAGGACTTCGGCTTCCCGATCAATCACCGATACTGGGTGCCGCTCCCCGCCGATCTACCGGGAGAGGCGTGGAGCCAGGAGCCGGAGATCCTCGTCTTCGGCCGGCTCGCGGCAGGCTTCACGCTCGAAGGCGCAGAGGCGGAGCTTTCCGCGAAAGGGCTGCTGCCCGGCGCCGCGTCCGAAGAGCGTCAAGAGCCGCTTCGCGCTCGAATCGTGCCCTATGCGCGCGCATTCGCGCACATTCCGCCGGGCGAGGCGGCCGGAATACTGCTTCTCGTCACTCTGCTCCTGGTGCCGCCTTGCGCGAACATCGCGATTCTCGTCTACGCCCGCACGGTCACGCGTCAAGCCGAGTTCGCTGCCCGGTTCGCGCTCGGCGCGAGCCGCGGCCGCATCGTCGGTCAGATCTTCATCGAAACGCTGGTCCTGGCCATGCTGGCGGCGCTTTGCGCGCTCGCGATCGCACACGTCGTGCTGTCCCGGATCGAGGTCAACATCGCGCAAAGTCCCGGGGCGAGTCCATTCTGGATGCAGCCGAGCATCTCGATCGAAACGATCGTGTACGTCGCGTGCCTCGTCGTTCTCGCCGCGTTGATCGCAGGTGCTGCACCGGCCCTGCGGGCGACGCGCGGTCTGATGAACGAAGGGTTGCGCGCGCTAAGCAACCGCATCAGCGTTCGGCTCGGAGCGACCTGGACGGCGCTCGTGGTCATGCAGGTCGCGCTGGCCGTTGCAATCCTGCCCACGGCGGCCGAGATGACGTGGGGCTACTTGCGATCGGGCATGCTCGAGCCGGGCTTTCCCGTGGTCGAATTCTCGACCGCGCGCATTGCGCTTGGCGATCCACGCGAGCAGAACGCAGCCGAGGGCGGCGAGGGTGGATACGCGGAGCTGCAGCGCGAGCTCGTGCGGCGATTGCGTCAGGAAGGCGTATCGGCAGTAACGTTCTCGAGCGCTATCGCGGGCGCAGAGCCCGCGGCCGAGATCGGCACAGACGACACTTCAGCCGACGGAGCGCGGCGACTCGTGCACCACGACGTCGGCGTCAACCGAATCGATGCCGCGTTCCTGGATACCTTCGGTGCACGGATTCTGATTGGACGCGCCTTCAGGGCCGACGATATGAGGGCCGGGAGCGATGCCGTCATCGTGAATCAGGCCTTCGTGCGCGAGCTCTTCGGGGAGGTGAGCCCCGCATTGGGTCGTCGAGTCCGCTACATGGAGCAGCCGACGCAGCTCGAGCGGTGGTACGAGATCGTCGGCGTCTCGACCGACGTGCCCGGCAACGACGAGAGACCGAGGATGTATCACCCGCTCGAGCCGGGGCATCTCGATCCGGTGGTCATGACGCTGCGCATGCCTTTCGTTCGAGCCGGCATGGCCGAGTGGCTACGCGAGGTCGCGACACGGGTCGACTCGCGCCTCCGCATTGACGAGTACGCCGCTCTGGAGCGGACATACTCGGAGCTTCGCGCCCAGGACATCGGCGCAGCGACAGCCCTGATCATCGTCACGACCAGCGTGCTGTTGCTGTCCGCAGCCGGAATGTACGCACTGATGTCCTTCACGGTAAGTCAACGTCGCCGTGAGATCGGCATCCGCGCGGCGCTCGGCGCGCAGCCCGGGCGCATCCTCGTGGGCGTGTTCCGCCGCGCGCTCGGCCAGATTTTGCTCGGCGCGATCGCAGGTTTGCTTTTCGCAATCGTCGTGACGCGCTACTTTCCGATCGAGCAGCTCGGCGGCCGTGCAATACCCGGCATCGTGCCGGCCGCAGCCGCGCTGATGGTGCTCGTAGGCTGCCTCGCGGCCATCGGTCCCGCGCGACGGGCGATGCGCGCGGAGCCGACGGCAGCGCTGAGGGAAGACGGCTAGTCACACCTTGCGAGCGCCGCCTGGCCTCAGCCGGCGAGCATGATTTCCTCGCCGTCACAGGGCTCATGACGCCCCGCGCGGACTCACGCTACGTGCACGCCGAGTAGTTCGCGCCGTTTGGCCCGACGCACCAGCGTCGTCTCCGCGCATCGATCTACACCAGTCTTCAAGACTACGACACGTATGCACAGGCGCAACTGCCGTGCTCGAGGAGGCGGCGGCAAGGCTGGCTGAGGACAGCGGGGACTACCCGAGACGGGGGGGATACGAGCGGTTGGATTTGGTAGCGGGGGCAGGATTCGAACCTGCGACCTTCGGGTTATGAGCCCGACGAGCTGCCTGACTGCTCCACCCCGCACCAGTCGAGAGCCCGGCATAATACAAATCCAAGCCTTACGACGCAAGTCCGCGGCCCCAGACTCCTCGGTACAGCCCGAAGACTTGCATGAGACCCGACAGTCTGTGGACGCGCGGGCAGGTCGCACGATGCGCGCCGTTGGTGCAGCCGGAGCTCGCGGGCGGCGAGACCAGCGCAGGCGCACATTCGCCTTCGAACCTCGGCAAGGAGATCTCCGCCGAAATCCAACCTCACCGGCCATCGAAGCCTTACACAGCGACCGTTGCGAAGAGCAACGTTCCCGAGGATTTCAACTCGACGAGATCCCCCGATTTCCGCTGAGCGCGCAGCCGCTTGACGCCGAACGGCGACACGAGCATGACTGCCGCGAGCGGCCTGGAACGACTTCTGCATGACGGGGGTCCTTCTATTCACGGAATGTGACGAATCTCTGGATGAGCTCGCAGCGCGTGCTGATCATCGATGACTGGGAAGATGGCGCACAGACGCTCGCGGCGCTCCTCCAGTCCGCCGGATACGAGACGCGGATCGCGACCGGCGGCGTGACGGGACTCGCGCTCGCCGCCTCGGACCGGCCGGACGCGGTGATCCTCGATCTCGACCTGCCGGATATGTCGGGTTACGAAGTATGTCGGCGTCTGCGGGCACGGCCGGACGGCGCCCGGCTGCTGATCATCGCGCTGACGGGATGGACCCGACACAGCGATCGGGTGGCCGCGAGCGAGGCCGGCTGCGACCATTACGTCGTGAAACCCGCGAGCCTCGACACCCTCGATGCGCTGCTGCGGCGGATCGAGCGCCGCCGCGGGGCAAAGTAGGGGATTGGCCGGCGCCTCACCGGCTTGCAACCGGCTTCTGCTCACGTCAGGATGATTGCGGGCAACTGCGCCCACCGGGAACCACCGAATAAGAAGGGCAACGATTATGAAGACTCGCCTACTCGGCTTTTTGTGCTCCACCGCCGTGGTCATGCCCGCGCTCGCCGCGCTCGGGCCCGGCGATACGGCGCCGTTATTCGAAGCGAAAGCCTCATTGAACGGCGAGACGTTCGACTACTCGCTCGCCGAAGCGCTCGAGCAAGGCACCGTGGTCGTTTATTTCTATCCTTCGGCGTATACGCAGGGCTGCAACATGCAGGCTCGCGAGTTCGCCGTGAACATGGAAGCGTTCAATGCGGCCGGCGCGACGGTCGTCGGCGTCTCGCTCGACAGCATCGAGCGGCTGAACGACTTCTCCGCGGATCCGGAGTATTGCGCGGGCAAGCTGCCCGTCGCGTCGGACGAGTCGGGCGAGATCGCGCGCTCCTACGATCTCCGAGTCGCGGACGCTCGGCCAGGCGCGAGGGATACCCGCGGCGAGGAGATCAACCACGGGTTCGCCGAGCGCACGACGTTCATCGTGACGCCCGACGGCAAGATCGCCGAGACGATCGGCGGCGTGTCGCCGATCGAGAACGTGCAGAAGGCGCTCGAAGCGGTGCAGCGGCTGCAGCACGCCGCGCACTGACGACGCGACTCCAGTCCGGCGCGTCTCGTGCAACCGCTTGCCGCGGTTGCACGACCTACACTCGAAGCAGGGCAGAAAGGTTGCGGCCTTCTCCTGGAGAAGGCCGCTCCGATGACTTCGCTGACAGACGCGCTACTCCTCCGGCAGCGCGAACACGAGATACGCCCGCTCGTCCGCCGGCTGCTCGACGCCCGCGAGCCGCGGCGGGAAGAGGCCGGCGCCCGCAGCGGCCGGCAGCACGATGTACTGCCGGCCATCGATCTCGTACGACGCCGGAATCCCCTCCGAGCCGCTCGGCAGGTCGTATGACCAGAGGACCTCGCCGGTGTCGCGATCGTACGCACGGAACTTGCGGTCCGAAGCCGTCGCGACGAAGACGAGCCCGCCGGCCGTGACGAGCGGACCGCCCCGCGGCATGTGCGCGCCGGTGTTCTCCCCGAGCGCGGGCACGGTGCCGTGCGGGACCCGCCACTTGATCTCGCCGGTGTTCAGGTCATAGGCCGTAAGGTGCGCCCACGGCGGAGCGATCGCCGTCAAGCCCGTCGTCGGGCTGAAGATGAAGTCGTAAGGCGACGCGTAGCGGACGTTGCCCGCCTCGAAGGCAGCCTCGGCCTCGGCCCGCGCGGCTGCGGCTTGCTCGGGTGTCACGACCCCGCCGACGACCGTCCTCGCGGACGGCTCGTCCTCGGTGACCTCGATCCTCAGCATGACCGGCAGGTTCTTCGAAACGACGTAGAACTCGCCGTTGATCGGGTCGACGGCCGAGCCGCCCCAGTTCGCGCCGCCGTTGTGGCCCGGCATCCCGATCGAGCCCTCGAAGCTCGGCGGCGTGAAGAGACCCTCGTTGCGCGAGTAGCGCAGCCGCTCGCGCAGGATCTCCTGCTCGGATTCGGGAAGGAACGGATTGATGTCGTCGGCCGTGAACGTCTGCACGGCGAACGGCGGGGGCGCCGTCGGGAACGGCTGCGTCGGTGACGCGTGCTCGCCGGGCACGTCCGACTTCGGCACCTCGCGTTCCTCGATCGGCCAGATCGGCTCGCCGGTCGTTCGCTCGAACACGAACAGAAAGCCGTGCTTCGTCGCCTGCGCGACGACATCGATGCGTCGGCCGTCTCGTTCGATCGTCAGAAGCTTTGGGGACTGCGGCAGGTCGTAGTCCCAGAGATCGTGATGCACCAGCTGCTGGTGCCAGAGCCGCTCGCCGGTGCGGGCGTTCAACGCGACGAGCGAATTGCCGAACAGGTTGTCGCCCGGACGATCGCCGCCGAAGAAGTCGTAGCGCGGGCTGCCGAACGGGATGAAGACGATGCCGTTCTCCTCGTCGACGGTCATCTCGCTCCAGTTGTGCACGCCGCCGGC
>CAZKNH010000086.1:0-17412 GCA_964553875.1 uncultured Gammaproteobacteria bacterium
CGTCGGTCGTGCGGAACAGCGCCGCGTCCTCGACGCCGGCGTAGCAGACGTCGGGATCGTGCAGCGACGGCTCGAGGTGCCAGACGCGCGCGAATTCCCATGGATGCTGAGTGCCGTCGTACCACTGGTGCGTCGTCAGCGGCCGCCGTGCCGTGTCGTACACGAACTTGTTGCTCTCGCCCTTCGGCATGACGAACTCGCCGGTGCTCGGATCGAAGCCGGCGTTCTGGACCCAGTCCTCGCGCGGCGTGCCGGGCTGCTCCCAGGTCTTGCCGCCGTCGTTCGAGCGCTGGATGACCTGTCCGAACCAGCTCAGCGTTTGCGACGCGTAGATCCGGTCCGGGTCCACCGGCGACCCCTTCATGTGATAGATCTCCCAGCCGGCGAAGAACGGACCGGAGACGGACCAGTCCTTGCGTTTGCCGTCGGCCGTCAGGATGAAGGCCCCCTTCTTCGTACCGACCAGGACACGGATTGCGGTCACTGCGGGTTCTCCTTTCTGGTGCTGGACGGTCCGTAGTCGATCGGCCGGCCTCGAAATCTACAAGGCGGCCTCCGCGACCTGGCCGAGCGCGTCGATGAGGGCCGTGATGTCGTCGTCGGTCGTGAACGGCCCCGGGCTGATCCTGAGGGTTCCGGCCGGGAACGTTCCGAGCGCCCGGTGGCAGTACGGCGCACAGTGAAGCCCGGCGCGGACCGCGATGCCGAAGCCGTCGTCCAGGATCGCGGCGGCGTCGTTCGGATCGAGGCCCGCGATGTTGATCGACAGCGCGCCGACGCGCCGCGCCGTGTCGCGAGGGCCGTAGACGGTGAAGCGCTCGTCGCCGTCGAGGCGCGCGAGGATCCGCTCCAGCAGACGGCGCTCGTGCGCGAGCATCGCTTCGCTGCCGGCCGCCAGCACGTAGTCGAGCGCGGCGCTCAAGCCCGCGATGCCGACCGTGTTCGGCGTGCCGCCCTCGAGGTAGTACGGATAGATCGGCGGCTGCGTCGGGGACGACGAGTCGCCGCCCGTGCCGCCTTCGCGCCACGGACGGAACGTCGTGTCGACGGGGTCTGACCCCAATTTCCTGCCGGGAGGCGGGCAGCGCTCGCCGACGTAGAGGATTCCCGTTCCGGTCGGACCGAGCAGCGCCTTGTGGCCCGGGAACGCGACGAGGTCGGCGTGGAGGGCCGCCACGTCGATCGGCACGACGCCCGCGCTCTGCGCCGCGTCGATGCAGAAGAGGGCGCCGTGCTCGCGAACGATGCCGCCGACGGCCGCGACGTCCTGGATCGTGCCGAGCACGTTCGACACGTGCGTCATCACGACGAGGCGCGTGTCCGGCCGGAGGGCACGCCGCACGTCGTCCGGATCGACGAAGCCTTGCCCGTCGCAGCCGATCCGCGTCAGCTCGACGCGTCCGGCGTCGACGAGTCCCTGCAGCGGCCGGCTGACCGAGTTGTGCTCGAGCACGGTCGTGACGACGTGCATGCGCTCGTCCGGCAGCACGCCCTTGATCGCGATGTTCAGCGCATCGGTGCAGTTCAGCGTGAAAATCACGCGGCTCGGATCGGAGCCGTTGACGAGCCGCGCGATCTTTGCCCGGACGTCGTCGAGCATTCGCTCCGCGTTCACGGCCATGCGGTGACCGCCGCGGCCCGGGTTCGCGGCTGCCTCGGCGAGGAAGCGCGCGATCGCCTTGGTGACTTCCGGCGGTTTCGGAAAGCTCGTCGCTGCGTTGTCGAGATAGATCACCTGGAAGCCCCGTTATTCGGCCGGAGTGGACGGGTTTCCGTGCACGCCGATGATGCGCGCCGGTCGCGCCGAGTCCCCCTCACGTGCCGACATACTTCGCATAGACGCTGCGCGCGACGTTCGCCTCGCGCGTGCCCTTCACGATCGCACGGCCGTCCGTGAAGAGCGTGAGCTCGTACTCGCGGCCGTTATCCGCGAGCTCGGCCCGCAGCATGAAGCGATTCGTGATGACGTTGCCGTGCGCGCGCAGGCGCGCCGCGATCTCGTTGAGGTCGAGCCTGCCGGCGTGCTGCCTGTGTGTGAGCTGCACCGCGTCCCGTCCGCAGAGCGTCGTCGTTCCCGAGCCGAGCCGCCCGTCGAGATAGTCGAACCGGCGGTGCTTGCAGCACGTGCAGTCGCCGTCGTCGTACGCACGTGCGACCTTGAGCTGCGCGAACGAGCCGGACCAGAGGTCGAAGTGGAGCATCGTCGGCGTGACGCGGTCGAAATTGCCCGTGAGGATCTTCAGCGCTTCGGCCGCCTCGAAGTTCGCGACGATCGCGACGGCGGGGCCGAGCACGCCGACCGTGTCGCATGTCGGCATCGTGCCGGGCGGGGGCGCCTGCTCGAACAGGCACTTGAGACACGGCGTCGCCTTGCTCCCTTCTTCGAGCCGCTCCCACGGCGCGTCGCCGCGCTCGGTGTGCGGCAGGATCGCGTACGCGGCGCCGGTCGTGCCGACCGCGCCGCCGTAGACATACGGTACGCCGTGCTTCACCGCGAAGTCGTTCGCGAGATAGCGCGTCTCGAAGTTGTCGAGCCCGTCGACGATCACGTCGACGCCCGCCGCGTAACGCTCGATGTTGCCCGAGTTCACGTCGTCGACGATCGCCGCGACGTCGACCGTGGAGTTGATCCGCGCGAGCTTGCGCCGCGCCGCCTCGGCCTTCGGCAGCGCTTGGGCGACGTCGTCCTCGTCGAACAGCACCTGCCGCTGCAGGTTCGTCGCCTCGACGAAATCCCGATCGACGATCACGAGGCGGCCGACGCCGGCGCGGGCCAGCATGTCCGCGACGACCGTGCCGAGCGCACCGCAGCCGAGCACGAGCACCTTCGCCTCGGCGAGCCGGCGCTGCCCGTCCTCGCCGAAGCCCGGGAGCAGCATCTGGCGGTGGTAGCGGGTCAAGTCGTGCGTCATTCGGTCAGCTCGAGTCTCATGAACCGGCGCCCTGTCGAAGCATATAGGCGTCGGCTCCGTTTTGCCTCTGGCTCGGTCCGCGTCGGTCCCTTCGCTCTACGTTCGTCGCTCGGGCAGAGCCGATTTCGACAGCGTCTCGTCCCGACGGCGGGACGCGGCAACGCGATTGCGGGACGCCGATCGGCCGGGAGAGCGGTCTCTCGGCAAGAAAATACAATAGAAGCAGTAGGTTACCCCATGCTCCGCCGTGGCACGAACATTGCGATGCCTCGTCCGGAGGCGGCTGCTCGGGCAGCCCGCCAACCGACTTCGCGCCGTCGCCGACGTAGCGCGACGCGCGGCACCGGCTCGCGAGGGACCGGGCTGCACGACCAGGGTTGCGGCGGCTACGGCGCGGAGCGCTGCTCTCGAGGCAGGAGTGGCGGTTGTATTGCAGAGCTATATAAAATGGGCAAATGGCCGAAGAACGGCCTGTATCCAGACGGGCAACTTTGGTCTCCGCCGCTAACGCATTGGTACTCCTCCCCACCTAATGTCAGGCGGAGACCCTTTTTTCGATCGTTCCGTCGAGCCGGCGGCCTCTGAGAGACCGCGCCCGCCGATCGGTTCCCGGCCGTCAGATCGGCACTTTCCGGTCCGGGAACGCCTTGTGCCAGCGATTGATCCTGACGCGCGCCCGCATGCCGTTCACCCAGAACGGGTCGTCCTTGAAAATTTCCCTGACCTCCTCTTCGTTCTCCGCCTCGACGATCCAGAGACCGCCGATCGGCTTGTCGCTCGGCACCTCGCGCAGCGAGCCGGGGACGAGCACGCGGTCCTTGTTCCGATCGAGGAACTCGATGTGACTCGCGAACAGCTTCTCGCGGAGCTCGGCGACGTCGGGGTGATCCTCGAATTGCACGATGTACAGCATTTTCAGTCGTTCCCTGAATGACGTGAGCGGCCGCGCCGCGCACCGAAAACCCGCGCGTAGTCTACCGTAGGTCGGGTCGAAACCGCGTCGCCAGGGCCGCACGCTCGCCGCGTCCACGGCGCCCGGGTCGGGAGCACGTGCGATCCGCTTCGGCTCCGTCCCGGAAGCGGGACGAAGGACGGCGTTTGCGGGACGGCCGCTGGCGCGAAAGCCGCGACCCGCGTCATCGACGTATAGATCGATCAACCGGTTGCGCTTCTACGCGCGCTTGGCATGCTCGTTGCGTCGCGACCGCATCGGAGTCCGGAGCAGACCATGGAGCTTGCGCAATCGCAAACCGCCGGCGCGGCGATGATCCGCCTCGAGAACGTCGAGAAGTCGTACCCCTACAAGGGAGGTCGCACGTGGGTGCTGCGGCAGATCACGCTCGACGTCGCAGAAGGCGACTTCGTGACGATCATGGGCCCTTCGGGGTCCGGCAAGTCCACGTTGCTCGCGATCCTCGGCATGCTCGACGGCGAGTTCGACGGCGAGTACTACTTCGACGGCAAACCCGTGCACAAGTCGAGCGTCAAGGAGCGCAATCGCCTGCACAAGGAGAACATCGGCTTCGTGTTCCAGCACTTCCATCTGCTCGACGACCTGACGGTCTACGAGAATCTCGACATCCCGCTGTCGTATCGGGACGTGCCGCGCAAGGAGCGCCAGGCGCGCGTCGCCGAAGTCCTCGACCGCTTCCAGATCGTCGGCAAGAAGGACCTTTACCCCGCGCAGCTTTCGGGCGGCCAGCAACAGCAGGTCGCGGTCGCGCGGGCCGTGATCGCGAATCCGCGCGTCGTGCTCGCCGACGAGCCGACCGGCAGCCTTCACTGGAGGCAGGGCGAGCAGATCATGGAGATGCTGAAGGCGCTCAACGACGATGGCACGACGATCATCCAGGTGACGCACGACGAGCGGGTCGCCGCGTTCAGCCGCCGGGTCATCGAGCTCGCGGACGGCTGGATCTCGAGCGACCGGCGACGAGCGAACTGATGGGAGGTGCGATTTGACCTAATACGGGCCGTGCCCGGGGCTTGGCGCCTTGTTGCGCGCCGCGTCGAGTGGTTCAATCGTTTCGTGACCCACGCGCGAGCCTCGGCGGCTCGAGGAGACGGCGTAATGAGCATTCGAACGATCGGCGCGGCCGCGGCGTTTCTCGGGCTCTCGGTGGCGCCGGCCTTCGCGCAGGACGGCGGGCCTTCGACCGAGGCCGTCGAGGATTGGACGGTGACGGTGATCCACCTCGACTACGCGAACGCCGAGGAGCTTGCCGCGGTGCTGTCCGAGATCGTTCCGCCGGGGGTCACGGTCGTCCCGTACTATCCAACGAACAGCCTGATCGTCTCCGGCAAGCGCGCGCTGATCGAAGAGTTGACTCGCGGCGGCGACGACGCCGCGAGGCGTGAACGCACCGACGGCGCGTCGGGCGAAGGCACCGCGGCGAGCGAAGGCGATCTGATCGCAAGACGCTGACGCCGGCCGAGTCGCCGACGCGCGACTCGCGATAGTCCGCACCCCTCGGGTTCCGACCGGGCGGGGCGCGAGGCCCCTTCCGTCGCCGGCTCGCGCCGTCTTCGCTGCCGGACGGAGCGTCGGCCGACGGTGCCTCGTGCACGGCGCCGCACCGGGCGGTCGAACCCGTGCGGCAGCGAGCGTCGTCCGCTCCTCCCGCCGAGAACGCGCTGGATAAACCTATAATCCGCTGACACGAGGAGACCGATGCCTGTACGTTCGCCCCGAATCTTCATCGCCGACGATCAGCGCGACGTGCTCGAGTCGCTGCGCCTGTTGCTGAAGGGCGAAGGCTACGCCGCCGAGACGTTCGATCGGCCGGACACGTTGCTCGAAGCGTTGAAGCGACGCAGCGCCGAAGCGGTGCTGATGGACTTGAACTACACGCGCGACACCACGTCCGGCGAAGAGGGGCTCGACCTGATCGCGCGGATTCGTGCTTTCGACGCGACGACGCCGATCGTCGTGATGACGGCCTGGGGCACGATCGAGCTCGCGGTCGAGGCGATGCGGCGCGGCGCGCAGGACTTCATCGAGAAGCCGTGGGACAACACGCGTCTCCTGACCGTGCTGAAGACGCAGGTCGCGCTCGGGCAGGCGCTCCGGCGCGCACATGCGCTCGAGGCCGAGAACCGCCAGCTCACGGCCGCGGACACGGAGCTCATTGCCGAGTCCCCGGTGATGCAGCCCGTGCTCGAGACGATCGAGCGGATCGCGCCTTCCGATGCGAACGTGCTGATCACGGGAGAGAGCGGCTGCGGCAAGGGCCTCGTCGCGCGGATCATCCATGCGAACTCGCGCCGCGCGGATCGCAGCCTCGTGATCGTGAACATCGGCGCTCTCTCCGAAACGCTCTTCGAGAGCGAAATGTTCGGTCACGTGAAGGGGGCGTTCACGGACGCGAAGACGGACCGCGTCGGCCGTTTCGAGCTCGCGGACGGCGGCACGCTCTTCCTCGACGAGATCGCGAACATTCCGGCGGCGCAGCAGGCCCGGTTGCTCCGCGTGCTCGAGGACGGACAGTTCGAGCGGCTCGGCTCGTCGCGGACGCTGCAGGTCGACGTGCGCGTGCTCGCCGCGACGAACGCGGACCTCACGGCCGAGATCGAAGCGGGACGCTTCCGCCGCGATTTGCTCTATCGGCTGAACACGATCCATATCCACCTGCCGCCGCTCCGCGAGCGGGGCGACGACGTCCTGCGGCTCGCGCAGCGCTTCCTCGAGCGGCACGCGCAGCGGCACCGTCGGAACGTCGAAGGGTTCACGGATTCCGCGCTGTCGGCGCTGCGCCGTTACGGCTGGCCCGGTAACGTCAGAGAGCTCAACCACGTGATCGAGCGGGCGGTGCTGATGTGCCGCGGCCGCACGATCGGTCCGGCGGACCTGCGGCTCGACGGCGGACAGATGCCGGGTTCGTCCGAGCGTCCGATGACGCTCGAGGCGATCGAGCTCGAGGCGATCCGCGCGGCGCTCGCGCGCCACGCCGGCAATGTCGTCGCCGCGGCCGACGAGCTCGGCGTGAGCCGTTCCGCGCTCTACCGCCGCATGGAGAAATTCGGACTGTGAGCGCCCGCCGGCGCCCGCTATTGAAGTTCCAGGATCGAGTGCTCCTCTCCGTGCTGCTCGCCGCGGCGCCCGCGTGGGCGCTCGCGGGCGCGCTGCTCTGGTTCTCCGGGCTCGCGACCGGGCCCGGCGTCACGATCTTTCTCATCGTCACCTTGTTCGTGCTCGGCGCCGCGATCTCGGTGCAGCGCATGGTGGTGAACCCCTTGCGCTCGCTCGCGAACATGCTCGAGGCGTTGCGCGAAGAGGACTACTCGCTCCGCGGCCGCAACGTCGACGCGGAGGACGCGGTCGGCGAGGTCATGATCGAGGTGAACGCGCTCGGCCGGATGCTGCGCAGCCAGCGCCTCGACGCGCTCGAGGCGGGCGTGCTGCTGCAGAAAGTCATCAACGAGATCGACATCGCCGTGCTCGCATTCGATGCCGAGCGGCGTCTGCGCCTGATCAACCGCGCGGGCGAGGAGCTGCTCGGCGGCTCTGCCTCCGACGTGCTCGGGTCACGAGACGTCGACCTCGGGCTCGCGGATCTGCTCGACTCGCCGTCCGGACGCATCGTCACGCACGCGTTTCCGGGCGGCTCCGGCCGCTTCGAGGTGCGCCGTCGCCGGTTCCGCGAGGGCGGCCGGCCGCACGAGCTGCTCGTGATCTCGGACGTGAGCCGCGCGCTCCGCGACGAGGAGCGGCAGGCGTGGCGCCGCATCGTGCGCGTGATCGGCCACGAGCTGAACAACTCGCTCGCGCCGATCAAGTCGATGGCCGACACGTTGAGGAAGCTGATCGATCGCGATCCGCTGCCGGACGACTGGCGCGACGATGCGCGCGTCGGGCTCGGGATCATCCGTGAACGCTCGGAATCGCTCGGCCGCTTCATGGGCGCTTACGCGCGTCTTGCGCGGCTGCCGCCGCCGACGCGCCGGTCCGTCGAGTTCGCGCCGATCGTGCGGCGGGCGGCGTCGCTGCACGGCGAGCGCGTCGCCGTGGAGCCGGGTCCGGAGGTGCACGTCTCGATCGACGCGGATCAGATCGAGCAGGTCATGATCAACCTGATCAAAAACGCGGTCGAGGCGGCCGGCGACGGCGGCGGGGGCGTGCGCGTGCGTTGGCGCGACGGGGGCGGAAGCCTCGTCGCCGAGGTCGAGGACGACGGGCCGGGGCTCGCGCGCACGGAGAACCTATGGGTCCCGTTTTTCACGACGAAGCCTGGCGGCACCGGCATCGGCCTCGTGCTGTGCCGCGAGATCGTCGAGAACCACGGCGGCACGATCACGCTCGAGAACCGCACCGGCGCGCGCGGCTGCATCGCGCGCGTGAGCCTGCCGCTCGGCTGAAGCGCGCGCGGAGCCCGACGCCAATCCAGCGAGGATCGACGCGCCGACGACGACGAGGAGGGCCGCGACGATCCGCCGGAGCACGGTCCGCGGCAGCGCGTGCGCGACGCGCGCGCCGACCCACGTGCCGGCGACGATGCCCGCGCCGATCGATACGCCGATCGCGACGTCGAGCGTTCCGCCGACGACGTATCCCGCCGTCGCGAGCGCGGCGATCGGCAGCTGGATCGTCTGCGCGAGCCCGATCGCGAGGAGCACGGGGAGCTCGAGCCAGACGAGGATCGGAACGAGCACGAGCGGGCCGCCCGTGCCGGTCAGCGAAGACGTGAGCCCCGTGAACGCGCCCGCGCCGAGCAGCATGCGGGCCGAAGGCGCAGCGCGCGGCCGCGTCGCGGATGCGCCGCCGCCGAGCAGTGCGTGCGCACCCGACGCTGCCGCGAGCACGCCGACCGCTGCTTCGATCACGGCCGGGGCGACCGCGGTCGCGACGAGCGCGCCCGCGAACGCGGCCGGCATTGCGCCGGCCCAGAGTCGCGCGGTCATGTCCCAGCGGATCGAGCCGTTGCGTGCGAAGACCGCCGTGCCGACGATCCCGGACGGCACGAATGCGAACATCGCCGCGGCGAGCGCGGAATGGATCGGCACGTCGAGCAAATAGACGAGCGCGGGCACGATGATGACGCCGCCGATGCCGACGCAGCCGATCAGAAGCCCGGCCGCGCCGCCGAGGAGCACGAAGGGCCAGGCTGCGAGCAGTTCGGGCATGCGTCTTCCGCGTGAGGCGACGGTGACGGCGATGATAGGCGGAGCCGTATGAGATCACGAGGCAGCGCCTGGGGCCGGCGCGGCGTCCTCGCGAGCAGTCTCGGGCGGGATCAGGCGGCGTATTCTTCACGCGCGGGCGCCTTGGCGCCCGCGCTCCGCCAGATCGTGTAGATGCCCGTCCCGACGATCAGCCCGGCGCCGGTCAGCATCAGCGGATCCGGATGCTCGCCGAAGACGACGCGGCCGAGGATCAACGCGAACACGAGGCGCGTGTAGCGGAACGGCACGATCGCGCTGACCTCGCCGGTGCGGGTCGCGCCGACGAGCGCGTAATAGGAGAGGGCGCTGATCACGAACACGGCGCCAAGGCGGGCAGTGTCCGGCGCAGAAAGCAGCACGGGCGGCGTGCCCATCACGAGCATCGTTGCGAGCCCGGCCGGCACGAGCGACATGAAGGCCCATGCGGCGAGCTGGGTGCTCGCTATCCGCGTCGGGACGGCGCGGCTTGCGAGATCTCGCATCGCGAGCGCGGCGACCGCGACGACGGCGAGAAGCGACGCCGGCGTGAACCCCGCAAGCCCCGGCTGGATGATCAGCAGCACGCCGACGAAGCCGATCGAGACCGCGGTCCAGCGGCGCCAGCCGACCGACTCGCCGAGAAACAGCGCGGCGCCGAGCGTCACGGCAAGCGGCGTCGCCTGCAGAATCGCCGACGCGCTCGACAGCGTCGTCAGCGCGAGCGCGGCGACGAACGTCACGGAGCCCACGACCTCGCCGACATTGCGAAGCACGATCAGGCGCGAGAGCGCGTCGCGTGAAATCACGCGCTTGCCGTCGATGCGCGTCAACGTGCCGAAGACGAGCGTGCCGCCGCAGCCGATCAGCGCGAGCACCTGACCGATCGGGAGCGCGGAGGTCATCTGCTTGATCAGCACGTCCTCGACCGCGAAGCCTGCCATCGACGCGACCATGAGCACGCTGCCGCGCACGTTATCCATCCGAAGAAACCGCGTCAGACGTGTCATCCTGGACAAGTGTCTCGTCGCCTTTCTCGTCGCGCGAAGCGCCGCGCGTTTATACTGCGATCACGGCCGTCGATCCCGGAGGGCCGCTGAGAACGATAAGCCGCGAGCTCGCGGTCCGCGATAACGGCCCGTCGACGCGAGAGGAGAATCGATGACGGCCTTCCTCGTCTGGCTCGAGGACACAGCGCCGAGCGTCCTGATTCGCGAGGAGCCGAGCGTCTGGGGCTTTCCGTTCATCCTGTTTCTGCACACGCTCGGTCTCGGCATCGCGGCCGGCGTCGCCGTCGCGCTGAACCTGTGGGTGCTCGGCTGGGCGGGACGCTTCCCGGCGGCGCCGCTGCGCGGCGCGTTTCCGATCGTCTGGATCGGCTTCACGATCGCGCTCGTCTCCGGCGTGCTGCTGCTCCTCGCGTATCCGACGAAGGCGCTGACCGATCCCGTGTTCTATTTGAAGCTCGCGTTGATCGTCGCGGCGCTCGCACAGGTGCAATGGATCCGCCGCCGTCTCTTCGACGCGGACGGTGCGAGCGAGCCGCGGCCGCCGACTGCCGCTATGCGCCGCTCGGCCGGCGCGGCGCTCGTGCTCTGGGGCGGCGCCGTGCTGGCCGGGCGCCTGCTCGCGTACACGTACAACTACCTGACCGCCGCCGATCTGATGCGAGGGTCCTGACGTGGTCGAGAGGGCGATCGAGTGGCTCGAGTCCAGCGCGCTCGCGAACCTCGTGTTCACGCACGGGTGGATCTGGCCGATCAGCGAGTCGTTGCACTTCATGGGGCTCGTCCTGCTGGTCGGCACGGTCGGGCTCTTCGATCTGCGCGTGCTCGGTTTAGGCAAGGGGATCCCGCCGGCCGCGATCCATCGCCTGGTGCCGTTCGGGCTCCTCGGCTTCGTCGTCTCGGTGTTGACCGGCGTCGTGTTCGTCACGAGCACGCCGGATCAGTACTTCTACAACTCGGCCTTTCACTTCAAGGCCGTGTTCCTGTTGCTGATGGGGCTCAACGTCGCGTTCTTCTACGCGGGGCCGCACCGTGCCGTGCGGGCGCTCGGCCCGCACGACGACGCGCCGCGATCCGCGAAGGTCTCCGCGGCGCTGTCGTTGTCGATCATGACGGCCGTGATGTGCTGCGGGCGGATGTTGACGTTCTTCCGCCCGCTGTGAGCGCGGCGCGCGCTGGCAGAGCGCCCGGTCAGAGCAGCTCCGCGATCTGCACGGCGTTCAGCGCCGCGCCTTTCAGAAGCTGATCGCCGGCGACGAACATCGACACGGAGCGTCCGCTGGGATCACTCAGGTCCTTGCGGATCCGGCCGACGAGGATCGGGTCGCGGCCCGACGCGTCGATCGGCATCGGGAAGTAGTTGCGCGCGACGTCGTCGACGATCTCGACACCGGGCGCGTCGCTCAAGAGCGCGCGCACGTCGTCCGGGGTGATCGGCCGCTCGCACTCGAACGTCATCGAGACACAGTGCGCCCTGAGCACGGGTACACGGATGCACGTCGCGTTCACGCGGATGTTCGGATCGCCGAAGATCTTGCGCGTCTCGCGGATGACCTTCGCTTCCTCCTCGTTGTAACCGGTGTCGGGATCGATCGCCGAGTTGTGGCTGAACACGTTGAACGCATACGGATGCGGCAGCACCTTGGGGCTGAAGGGCTCGCCCGCGAGATACGCGCGCGTCGATTCGCGCAGCTCTTCCATCGCGGCGGCGCCCGCGCCGGAGGCCGCCTGATAGGTCGAGACGATCAGCCTCTGAATCGGGTTGCGCACGTGGATCGGCCAGAGCGGCGTGATCGAGATGATCGTCGAGCAGTTCGGGTTCGCGATGATGCCCTTGTGCTGCTTGATTGCGCCCGCGTTGATCTCGGGCACGACGAGCGGTACGGAGTCGTCCATGCGAAACGCGGACGAGTTGTCGACGACGACGGTGCCGTGCTGGACAGCGATCGGCCCGAACTTCTTCGAGATGCCGCTGCCGGCGGAGAAGAGGGCGATGTCGACGCCTTCGAAGCTCTGCTCGGTCAGTTCCTCCACGACGATCTCGTCGCCGCGGAAGGACATTTTCTTGCCGGCCGATCGTGCGGACGAGAAGAGCTTGAGCTTCGCGAGCGGGAAGTCGCGCTGCTCGAGACAGCGGATCAGCTCGACACCGACGGCGCCTGTGGCGCCGACGACGGCAACGACGGGTTCAGAGGCGTTCATGGGTCATTCCACTCCACTCGGTGCGTACCCGGCTCCGGATACCTGGTCAGCGGTCTGTCAATCGAGATAAGTCGGCCCGGCAAACGAAAAAGGCCCCGTCGGCGAACCGGCGGGGCCTTCGGATCTGCGCGCTCGCGTTCGATCAGCGCACACGAACCTCCGCCGCCCCGCCTCGGGACGTTTTGGTCGTGATCGTGCGCTTCGAAATCGAGCAGGACATGGGGCGTGCACCTTACCGCAGCTTCGCGCCGGCGTAAAGGGCGGGGGGCTCATCCCCGTCGCAGGATGGTCCACCACCGCGCGATGTTCAGCAGGCTCTGGAGCGCCGCCGCGACATAGGTGAACGCCGCGGCCGCGAGGAGCTTCCGGGCCCGCGGCACGTCCTCGTCGCGCAAGAGCCTGCGCCGCTCGAGCAGCGGCAGCGCGCGCATGAAGCTCGCGTCGAGCTCGGTCGGCAGCGTCAGCACGTGGACGACGACACCCGACCCGAGCGTCAGGAGGCCGCCGAGGAACGTGAAGAGGCCGATCATAGGCGCGCGGGTCAGCGCGACGCTGAACGGCGCGATCATCAGCATTCCGGCGCCGACGCGCTCGATTGGCGAGACGACGCGGACGAGCCGCGTCCGCCAGCGGAGGGGGGCGAAGCCCGCCGCGTCCTGCAGCGCATGCCCGACCTCGTGCGCGGCGACCGTGACGGCGGTCAGCGAGCGGCCCTCGAAGTTCGCGCGCGACAGCCGCACGACTTTCTCCGTCGGATCGTAGTGATCGCCGGCGTCCGTGACCTCGGTCCGCACGTGTCGGAGCGACAGCGCGTCGAGCAGCTCGCGCGCGACCTCGCCGCCGGTCTTCGGGTAGCGGTTCTTCGGCACGCTGTAGCGGGTCATCACGGACTTGACCCAGAGCGACGGCCCGACGACGAGCAGCAGCAGGAGAGCGATCAGCAACAGGATGTGCATCGGCGGTTCGTCGGTGCGGCAGCGTCGCTAACCGGTCGGTGCGCGCTGCGGGCGGGACAGGTGCCCGGACTTGACCCAGAGCTTTGCGCCGCGCGGGCCGCTCGCCGCACGAAGCGCCACGTCGGGCGGCAGCCGGAGCCACGACAGGCCGGCGAACTCCTCGTCCGACTCCCGAAAGCTCCCCTCGAGCACGAGCGCCTCGAAGCCGCCGTGATCCGCGAGCTCGATCGTCGCGTTCGGTGCCCAGTGCTCGAGCCGGACGTGCTCGTAGGCGCAGTCGTGGAGAGGGACGACGCTCACTCCGGGCCGGCCGGCCGCCTCGGTGGGCACGAGCTTGCGCGTATCGACGACGACCTCCTGCCGATCGTCCGGTTCGAACTGCCAGAGCTTCACGAAGATCACGCAGCCTTCCGAGGAGCTCGGCGCGTGCCGCGACGACGGCGGGTTCCTCACGTATGTGCCGGCCGGATAGTCGCCGCGCTCGTCGGAGAAGACGCCTTCGAGCACATAGAACTCCTCGCCGCCGCCGTGGACGTGCGGCGCGAAGCGGCTCCCGGCGGCATAGCGGACGAGGCTCGTCGCTCGCGCGACCTCGCCGCCGATGCGATCGAGCATCCGCCGCTCGACGCCCGGCATCGGCGACGGGACCCAGTCGATCCGCGCCGCGTGCACCGCGGCGCGCTCGTCGAATGCGCTGTTGATTTCCACGGGCTCTTTCCGGCGGGCGTTCCGAGTCGGGCAGGCCGTGCGCCCAGTATAGTCGAAGGCGGAGGTCGCCTCCGTCGCGGAGCGGCCGTTCGCGCGGCACGTCCGTCCGTCGAGGGGCAGACGCGGCCCCCGAGCGGGCGGTACGATCCGCTCTACGATGTCGAAGCCCGACCGCATAGCGGCACCGGCAAGGCCGACGGCTCTTCGCCGATCGGTCCGTGCGTGCCGCGCGCGGTGTCTGCAGCGCATCGCGTGCGTCGCGCTGCTCTTCGGCGTGATCGGCGCGTCGACGGCCGTCGCACAGCAGGACGACGCGGACGATCCTGCACGGCTCTTCGAGAGCACGCCCGAGCAGTTCGTCGTCGCAAACGCGCAGTTCGTGCTGATGCACGAGCTCGCGCACCTCGTGATCGACGAGAAGCGCGTGCCGATCCTCGGCCCCGAGGAGAGCGCGGCCGACTATATCGCCGCGATGATGCTGATCCGGCCGCGCACGCTTCCGCCGGAAGGGCCGGACGCCTTGCTGCAGGTCGCGGTCAACACGGCCGAAGGTTTCGCGCTCGCATGGCGGCGCCGCGAACGGGTCGGCGCCGAGCTGCCGTACTGGGACAATCATTCGCTGACGGTGCAGCGGTTCTCGACGCTCGCGTGCCTGCTCTACGGCAGCAACCCGAAGCGGTTCTCGATTCTCGTCGAGCGTCTCGATATGCCGGAGTCCCGTGCACGGGCGTGCATCAGGGAATACGAGCGGGCCGCGTACGCGATCGACTGGCTGTTCGACACGTACGCAAGGAAGGAAACGGATCCGCCGGGCGCGCCGATCGAGATCCGTTTCGAGGACCCGCCGACGCTGACGAGCGTGCGGATGCGCGACGCGATCCGGCGTCAGGGCTTCGTCGAACGGACGTTCCGTTTCTTCAACGACGTCGTCGCGCTCGACGAGCCGGCGACGTTCGTGATGCGTAGCTGCCGTCTGCCGCAGGCAATGTGGCTGCCGGAGACGCGCGAGCTCGTGCTCTGCTACGAGCTGCTCGATGCGTACATGGCGATGAGCCTGGAGCGCACGCAGCCGGCAGAGCGGGGCGCGGCCGACGCTGCCGACTGACGCCGCGCGAAGCGCGGCCGCGGGTCAGCGGCGGAGCTCGTCGCGGAGCGCTTCGAGCGCCGTGTCGATCTCGGCTTCCGTGTTGTAGTAGTGCGGCGAAACGCGCAGCGACGCCGTGACGCCTTTCGCGTCGAAATCGAGGAGCGCCGTGGGGCGGGCCTGCGCGTTCACGTTGATGCCGCGCTCGCGCAGCGCCAGCATCACCGAGCGCGGATCGCGCGGGAGCGCGGCCGATACGATCGCGCAGAGCTCGGGGCCGCGGTCGAGCACGCGCACGCCGTCGATCGCGGCGAGCCCGGCGCGCAGCCTGTCCGCGAGCGTCCGAACGCGGCGCTCGATCGCGTCGAGGCCGACGTCGCGCGCATAGCGCGCCGCGGCGCCGACACCGAGCACGAGCCCCCACGCGAACTCGAACGTCTCGAAGCGCTTCGCGTCGTCGACGAGCCGATAGCGATCCTCGGCGATCCACTCGGCGCCGTGCAGGTCGATCATCAGTGGCGCGAGGCCGCGCTCGAGGACGCGGTCCGACACGTAGAGGAAGCCCGCGCCGCGCGGGCCGCGCAGGAACTTGCGGGACGTCGCCGACAGGAAGTCGCAGTCGAGCGCGCGGACGTCGACCGGCATCTGCCCGACCGACTGGCACGCATCGACGATGTAGAGCACGTCGTGCTCGCGGCAGATGCGTCCGATGCGCTCGACGTTCTGCACGAGCCCCGAGTTCGTGGGCACGTGCGTCACGCAGCACACCTTGGGCGGCGCGTCGCGGACGATTCGCTCGAGCGCGTCGACGTCGACGCCGCCGGCGGGCGCGTCGGGCGCTCGCTGCACGCGTACGCCGAGGCGGGCTTCGAGCGACAGGAACTGCAGCTGGTTCGAGGCGTAGTCGTTGCGCGTCGTCAGGATGACGTCGCCGCGCTCGAACGGAATCGACGTGAGCGCCTGCGCGTAGGACGCGGTCGCGCTCTCCGTGAACGCGATGTTGCGCGGCTTTGCGCCGATCAGCGCTGCGACCGCGCGGTAAGCTTCTTCGATCGCATCGGCGCGCGCGTCCGCGGCTTCGTAGCCGCCGATCTCGGCCTCGAGCGCGAAGTGCTCCTCCACGGCGCGGATCACGGGCGAAGGCGGCAGCGCCGCGCCCGCGTTGTTCAGATGCACGCGCTTCGCGCAGCCTGGCGTGTCGGCTCGGAGCTTCTCGACGTCCATCGCATTCGGGGTCAGAGCCCTTTTACCAAGTCTAAGGGCTCTGACCCGATTTCGTTCGTTCGACGGCGGATAGAATGGCGCCATGTCTTCGAAGCGGCACATGCCGCCCATCGTTGCGGCCGGCGTCGCGGGACTCACGGCGCGCGAGCGTTGCGGCGGCGGGTACCGGATACATGGCGCGCAGGGCTGGTAAGCGCCGCAGAAGCACGGTTCGCCGCCGTAAGACCTCGGCCTCCGCCGGAAGAAGCCGGGGTCGCCGACGCGCGCACGCGACGCCGGTCGCGCTGCGTCTCGCCGGATGGGGCATTCGACTTCTCGGAAGCGTCATTCGCCGGGCGGGGCGGCTTCTCATCCGGTTGCCGAGGCTCGCGAGACGACTCGTGCCCGGGCGCACGGCCCGAAAGCGGGCGTATCGTGCGTTCGCGCGCTTGCCGCTCGCCGCACAGGTCGTCCTCGGCACTGCCGCGGTCGTCGCGGCATGGGTGCCGGTGAACGCGCTTTACCAGGTCATCCGCAAACCGTCGGAGCTTTTCTTCCCGGTCGCCGGCGCCCTGTACAAGACGCCGTCCGAGACCTGGGCGACGTACGCGCCGCTCTTTCGGCGCCACTCGACGCCGGTGATGACGCCGGATCTCCTCGCGGCGCTCGCACAGGTCGAGGGCTCGGGCAACCCGGTCGCGCGCACGTACTGGCGGTTCGAGATGACGTACGAGCCGTTCGAGATCTATCGGCCCGCGTCGAGCGCCGTAGGGATGTATCAGATCACCGACGGCACCTTCGCCGAGGCCCGCCGCTACTGCATCCGCAACCATGCGGTGGCCGAGCAGGGCGCGTGGAACGACTTCGACGCGTGCTGGTTCAACGCGCTCTACACGCGGGTGATCCCGTCGCACGCGATCGAGATGACGTCGGCGTACCTCGACCGGAGCGTCACCGAGATCCTCGCGCGGACCGGGGGCCGCGACGTGACGCTGCGCGACAAGCAGACGCTCGCGGCCGTCGTGCACCTGTGCGGCCGCGGCGCGGCGCTGCGCTTCGCCCGGCAGGGGCTGGCGCCGCGGCCCGGCGAGCGCTGCGGCAGCCACGATCTCGCCGCGTACCTGCGGAAGGTGCGCGAGATGCAGGCGGTGTTCGTGCGCTTGGCAGAGCGTTAGGCAAGGAAATCAGGGTCAGACCCCTTTTCG
>CAZKNH010000087.1:0-17363 GCA_964553875.1 uncultured Gammaproteobacteria bacterium
CGTCGAGGCGGCGCTCGCGGCAGACCCGGAAGAATCGGCAAACCCTGCCCCGACGACCGCGCTCCGATCCGCTGCGAACGTCAGGAAAAGCCTGCTTTGCGCCGCCGGCGCCGCCGTCGTGCTCGTCGTCGCCGCGCTATGGTGGCTCGCGTCCTGGTGAAGCTGGTCCGGGCGCTCCCGCGGCGCATGGCGACGAGCCCCCGCTCGGCCCTCGTTTCGGTCGCCGATTGACGACAGCGCCCGAAGACGCTTCCGGGAACGGAAATGGCCGCGGGCCGTGTACGCGTTGGAGTATCCGCTGGCTCGAGCGACCTCGCCGCGGACAACGACACGGCACAGGAGAGACCATGAAGGCATCTGCGAGAAACCTTTCCGTCCTCGGCATCACTGCGGTCGGCATCGTCGCGTGCAGCAGCGGCGGCGGCGGCGACGGCCCGCAGTTCGGCGCAAACCCGACAGGCAGGCTCTCGCTTTCGATCACGGACGCTCCGGTCGATACCGTCGACGAGATCGTGCTCCATTTCACCGGCGTGCGGCTGAAGCCGCAGGACGGCCCCGCGATCGACATCCCGTTCGTCGACTCGAACGGCGCTCCGGTCACCCGCGTGATCGACATGCTCGAGCTCACGAACGGAACGTACGCCGATCTTTTCGTCGACGCGGAGGTGCCGGCGGGCGTCTACAACTGGATTCAGCTCGAAGTGCTCGCGGACCCGACGACGGACGGCGATTCGCACGTGATGTCGAACGGCGCGCGATACGAGCTTCGCATTCCGAGCAGCGAGCAGAACGGCCTTCGGTTGGTCAGCCCGTTCACCGTGACGGCCGACGGCGAGACCCACCTGCTGATCGATTGGGACATGCGGAGGGCGCTGATCCGGCCGCCCGGGCTCGGCGGAACATACATGCTGCAGCCGGCCTTCCGCGTAATCGACATGACCGAGCACGGTTTCCTGACCGGTTCGGTTCAGGCCGAGCTGATCGATGCGGCCGGCTGCCCGCAGGACACGACGATCGGAACCGGGAATGCGATCTACGTCTACGACGCGGCCGATCTCGAAGGAGCGGACGGGACACCGCTCGAGCCCGGCGACATCGGCAGCACCACCGACCCCGCCCCGGTCGCGACGGGGGCGGTCGCGCTCGATTCGAGCGGCGTATACAGCTTCCGGATCATTCTTTCGCCCGGCGAGTATCGCGTCGCGTACACGTGCGACGGCGAAGCGGATGACGTCGAGACCGACGACGAGATCTTCCTGCTGCTGTCGCCGGAAATCGTCGTGATCGAGCACGGGCAGACGGTGAGCGTCGAATTTCCGCCGGCTCCGTAGACGTCCCCCCGTCCGAGCCCGCCGAAAAACGGGAACCTAAATCCGCGCCGGCCGTGTTACCGAGTGGAAGGCGCGAAGACCTCGATACCAAGAACGGGTCGGGCACGATCCCCTCCCCCGAGGAGCCTCAAGGGGCTGGGCTCCTCGGGGGCGCCCGGCCGACACCCTGCGAAATCGAGCAATGCGGCCTCCCCTTCGATCTGCGATCCATTCCGCATCCGCATCGATCCCGCGCGTGACGCAGTGCACAGAACTCGCGTCTCTCCCGAATTATGGTGAGCGGCCTGAACTACTCGCAGCGAGCGATCCTTTGTCGCGAACGGCTCGATTCCCACACTGCTCGACACGGGGGCACGTATGTTTGAGATCGGCAAGAAAGGCATGGAAAAGGGGCAATCCACTATGACGCGCGATGAACAGCCAAAGGTGCATTCGACTCTCGCGGAACCCCCGAAGCGTCCGGCGGGCGTGCGGGACATTGCCGTGATCGGTCCGTCCATTCGGATCGACGGCGACCTGCGGGGCGAGGAAGACCTGCTCGTCGAGGGCGAGGTCAAGGGCACGATCACGCTGAAGGACAATCGCCTCACGATCGGCAGCCAGGGCCGCGTCCGCGCAAATGTGTATGCGCACTCGATCGAGGTCGAGGGCCTGGTCGAAGGCGATCTGTACGGCACGGAGCGCATCACCGTGCACAAGAGCGCTCAGGTGAAGGGCAACATCATCTGCCCGCGCGTCAGCGTCGAGGACGGCGCGCGGTTCAAGGGCACGATCGACATGGATGCGGAGTCCGTCGAAGCGGCGCTCGGCTCGAAGCGAGGCAGCGTCGCGCCGCTCGCGGGCGGCAACCGCCCACAGCAGCAGGTTCAGGGAGCGAAGCCCGAAGCGGTCGCAGCGGGCGGCGCGAAAGCGGACGCGGGCTGATCGAACCCAGGAGAACCGAGCCGTCGGGCGGGCGGCTCGGTTCTCGCACCTCGCGGCACGTCGGCCGCGAATCCCTCACCTGCGCCAAAACGCCGGCGTCAGCAGCACGAGAAACGTAAAGATCTCGAGCCGGCCGAGCAGCATCGCGAAGGCCATCAGCAACGTCGCGTGATCGCTCAGCCCGCTGAACGTGATCGCGACCCCGCCGAGCCCCGGACCGAGGTTGTTCAACGCAGTCGACACTGCGCCGAACGCGGTCACCTGATCGACGCCGTCCAGCATCAGCACGACCATCAGCACGGCGAACACGGCGATGTAGACCGTGAAGAAGCCCCATATCCCGTCGATGATGCTCTCGGGCACGATACGGCCGTCGATGCGGACGGGCATCACGGAGCGCGGATGGATCAGACGGCGCACGTGCACGGCCGCCTGCTTCGCGAGAATCACCACACGAATGACCTTGAGCCCTCCGGACGTCGAGCCGGCGCTGCCGCCGACGAAGCTCGCGAAGATCAGGAGCACCGGCAATGCGAGCGGCCAGAGCGCGAAATTCGCCGTCGCGAAACCGGTCGTCGTGATCACGGACACGGCCTGGAACGCGCCGTAACGCAGCGACTCGAGCGGATCGTCATACTCGTCCGTCACGTAGAGCACCGCGGCGACGAAGAGCGCGAGCGCCGCGGCCGCGAGCAGGAACGTGCGCGTCTGCGTGTCCTGCCCGTAGAGCCTGAGGCGCAGCATGCGCCATGCGACGAAGTGCACGCTGAAATTGATCGCCCCGAGCAGCATGAACGTGATCGCGATCGCTTCGATCAGCGGGCTGTCGAAGTAGGCGATGCTCGCATCGTGCGTCGAGTAGCCGCCGGTCGCGACGGTCGCCATGCCATGCGCGACGGCGTCGAAGCCGCTCATGCCCGCGAGCCAGTAGCACAACGAGCAGACGACGGTGAACGCGAGATAGACCTCGGACAGCCGCCGCGCAGTGCGCGCGATCCTCGGCGTCATACGCTCGTCCTTGAACGGACCGGGCACCTCCGCCCGGTAGAGCTGCATGCCGCCGATGCCGAGCATCGGCAGCAGCGCGACGGACAGCACGACGACGCCGATACCGCCGAGCCATTGAAGCTCCTGCCGATACAGCAGGATCGACTTCGGCATGTCGTCGAGGCCGGTCAACACGGTCGCGCCGGTCGTCGTGTATCCGGAAGCCGACTCGAACACCGCATCCGCGAACGACAGGTCGAGCGCGAGCATGAACGGCACGGCGCCGAGCAGGCTCATCGCCGTCCATAGCAGCGCGACGATCGCAAAGCCGTCGCGGGTGCGTATCGTCGTCTCGCGGGACCGCACGGGCCACCACAGCACGAGCCCGATCACGGCGGCGATCGCGAAGGTCAGCGAAAAGTGCGTCGCTTCCCCATCCCCATAGAAGAGCGATACGGCGAGCGGCGGAAGCAGCGTCGTGCTGAACAGCATGAACAGCACGCCGAGCGTGCGGATGATGACGGTGAGCTTCAAGAACGCCCCTGGACCTCGCGCAGGCCGCGGTATTCTAGCAGCGCCTCCGCTCCCGAAAGCTTGCCGACACGGCGCCCTGCTAAGATACGCCACGATGGACGAACGCTAGGGAGTCATCCGATGCAAAGAACCTCTCGACGCTCGGCGCACCGCGCCTCGGCGCTCGTGCTCGCCACCGCGGGCGCGCTCCTCGCGCTCGGTGCGGAGACCGCTTCCGCGCAGGACATCGCGCGGGGCACGATCGAGCGCATCAAAGTTCACTCGCCTTCCCTCGAAGGGAATCTCCAGGGCAACAGCGCCGAACGCGACGTGCTCGTCTACCTGCCCCCGAGCTACGGCGAGGACGAGAGCCGGCGCTATCCGGTCGTGTATCAGCTGCACGGATGGCTGCCGGGTGCCGAGCAGTGGGCCGGCATGATTCGGCTGCAGGAGAGCACCGATCAGGCGATCGCCTCCGGCATCGCGCGCGAGATGATCGTCGTCGTGCCCGATTCGCAGTCGATCTTCGGCGGCGCAATGTACTCGACGTCCGTCACGAGCGGCGACTTCGAAAGCTTCATCGCTCACGATCTGGTCGCGGAGATCGATCGGCGCTACCGCACGATCCCGGAGCGCCGCAGCCGAGGCCTGTCGGGTCACTCGATGGGAGGCTACGGCACGCTGCGGATCGCGATGAAGCACCCCGAGCTCTACTCGAGCTTCTACGCGATGAGCTCGTGCTGCGTCGCGCCGTTCGGCGCCGAGGGACCGGCGATGGAGCAGGCGGCCGCGATCGAGACCGTCGAGCAAGGCAAGGAGGCGCAAATCTTCGCGCGCGTGCAGCTCACGCAAGCGGCCGCGTGGTCGCCGAATCCGCAGAAGCCGCCGCTCTATTTCGACTTCCCGCTCGAGAACGGCAAGGTCGACGAGCTCGCGCTCGCGAAATGGAACGCGAACGTCCCGCTCGTCATGATCGACCAGTACATCCCGAGCCTGAAGCAGTTCGACGCGATCGCGCTCGATATCGGCCTGCAGGATGGTCTGCTCGAGCAGAATCGCCGGCTCTCGGAGGTGCTCGCAGCGTACGGCATCGAGCACTCGTTCGAGACCTACGAGGGCGACCATACGAATCGGGTCGCCGAGCGCTACGGACAGCACGTGCTGCCGTTCTTCTCGCGCGTGCTCGACTTCGAGTAACGCGCGTTACCGGCAGCGGCTCGGCCCATGAGCCGCTGCCGCCGCGCTACGCCGCTCACCGAGCGGCGTACCGACCGATCTCCCGCGCGCTCGTCCGCGGGCTCAGCAGCAGTGGCAGCGCGACGGACCGTGCCCTTCGGCCAGCACTCGCCCGTCGGCGTCGACGATCGTGAGTCGGAGGCTCCGTCCGTCCTCGAGGCGCAGCGTGCAGTCGGACGGCACGAGCGCCCGCCCGTCCTCGAAGCGGACCCTTCCCTCGATTCTGTGCAGCCCGGGGACGGGCATTCCGGACGGCGTGAAGGCCTGGAATCGCTTGACGTCGTAGCGCACGCCGGTGAGCACGCGGTCGCCGACCGCGATCTCGCCCACCCCGACGCACTCCTCGACCAGTCTCAGTGCACCATCGCTCGCGGCCATCGTTCCTCCGCCCGATCGATCGCGCCGGAATGATAGCAGTCACCCTTCGGCGCCGCTCCCGATCCTCAGGCACGCGCGATCAGCCGCTCCTCGGTCACGATCACGTCCATCGGGATATCGTGCGGCTGCGGGTGGATCGTCTCGACGCGGCCGAGCTCGTAGCCGACGCCGATCGCGAACGGACGGGGCGACAGGCTCGCGAGCGTACGATCGTAATAGCCGCCTCCGTAACCGAGCCTGTAGCACGCGGGGTCCCAGCCTACGAGCGGAACCAGCAGCACGTCCGGCCGCACAGGATCGCGGACGGCCGGGATCGGGATGCCCCAAACGCTCTGCCGCGTAAGCCGGGTGTCCGCCGCGTAGCGGTGAAACTCGACGGGTGCGCCCTTCTCGACGACGACGGGCAATGCGCAGGTGAACCCGCGCTCGAGCAGCGAACGCATGAACGGCCGGAGATCCGGCTCGCCGCGAATCGGCCAGTAAAAGCCGACGCAGCGCGGACTGGCGAAGACGTCGAGCGCACCGGCACGTGCGGTGATCGCGTCGCCCGCACGCTGCCTCGTCGCGAGCGGCAACGCGCGTCGCTCGTCGATCAGCCGAGCGCGCTCGGCTTTCCGCCAGCGTCTGACGTCTTCCCAGTTACGCATCCGCGAATTAGATCACACGCGCGCGGAGCCTTCGATCTTCGTATGCCGTAAGTGTCTGTTTGCCATTAAATCTAACCCCGCGCGTGACTTGGGACTTCTTTGCAGAGAGTGTCGACCTTCAGGGATATACTGACATCGGTTCGAAGGTTCTCCCCCTGTTTGGAATCTTCAAACCTCCCCTGAGAGCCCGACCTCGCGGTCGGGCTCTTCTTTTTCCGCCGGGGACCCACCGCAGCGATTCTGTAGTATCGTGCACCTTTGAAGCACCGAGTATTCGCGGATGATCGTCAGATACGTCACGGCGGCGATCGGCGGAAGCCTGATAACGGTTGCCATGCTGCTCGGCATGAACGAGGTCGCGCAAAAGTTCAAGGAGCGCGACCCGACGCGCTATTTCAGCGTCGTCGACTTCGTTGCGCTGCCGCAGGACCGGCGCCCCGTCCGCCCGCCGCCGCCCGCGATGCCGCCCGAACGGCCGCAGATCGACGTGCGTACGCCGGGAAGCTCGCCGCTGCCTCTGCAGATGCCGACCATCGATGACGATCGGGTCGCCCCGCCTCCGCTGATTCCGGAGCCGGATCCGGAGCGCGCAGGCACCGAGCCCGTCCGGAACCCTTGACCTATGGACGTCCGACACGATACGGCCGCCGGCCGCTTCTTCGTCGAAATCGACGGCTCGACCGCGTATCTGGACTACGTCCCGGTGGACGAGCGAACGCTCGACCTGCGCAGCACTTTCGTCCCCGAAGCGCTGCGCGGCCGCGGGATCGCAGCGCGGATCGTGCGGTTTGCGCTCGACTATGCGCGCGAGCACGGATTGCGCGTGATCCCTACGTGCAGCTATGTGGCATCGACGATACGCCGTGAGCCCGCATTTGCCGATCTCGTCGCCGATTGACGACTTGTGGATAACTCGGTGGAAAAGCGCACCGTCGTGCGGCCGGTCTTGACATCGCTTCCAATTCCTGCAACCCGCGTCACACTTCGCATTTGCGGATATTTCAGAGGTTTACGCCAACTAATTCATACGAATTAGTCAATTGCCGACTCAATCCGCCATCACGTTGAGCGGCTGTCCGCTTGTGGAAAGCCGTTTCGACGGGCGTCAGAACGCGGATCGACCGTCGGCGATCTCCGTCTCCGCGCCGATCGCATCGCCGAGCTCGATGCCCGCGGCGCGGAGCTGATCGATCAACCCGCCGAGGCGGCCGGCGTAGCGGCGCCATCGGCCGATATACCGTCCGTGCAGCGGCTCGCGCACCTGCACGGCGCTCGCGGTCGCGACCGGCGCGGAGCTTCGATGGAAGTCGAGGCAGGCCTCCTCCCACTCGAGACCGACGTGCTCGAGCAGTCGCCGGATCTCTTCTCGCGGCGCGGCGACGAGCGCCTCGTACTCGACCTCGTAAAACCGCGCTCCGAGGACCCGGCGCCAGTGCCGCATGAGCCGGTCGAAGCAGACGTAGTAGCGGCCGATGTCCGCGAGATCGTACGCGTAGCGGTAGTACGGGAAGCCCGTCGCGAACAGTCGTCTGTAGCTCGCGACGCAGGTATCGAGCGGGTTGCGGCGCACGCAGACGATCCTCGCGCCGGGCAGCGCCGCACAAATGAACGCCGCGTAGAAAAAGTTGAGCGGCATCTTGTCGACGAAACGCGGCGCGTCTCCGACGATCTCCCGCATGCCTTCGACGTACGTGCGGCCGATCTGCCGAAGATCGACCGACACGGACGCGCCGATCGTCTCGGCGTCGAGCACGCGCGGCGATGCGGTTCCCGTTGCGCGCTTCAGCGCGATACCGAAGCTCATCGATTCGCCGACCGACGCAACGCGCGAGTGGCTCGCGAGGATACGTTCGACGAGCGTCGTCCCGGTGCGCGGCATACCGACGACGAAGATCGGCGCATCGTCGTGATACCCCGTTCCCTCGGTGCGCACGAACTGCTCGTCGCAGACGGCTTCGACGCGCTCGAAGAGCGCGCGGTCCGCGTCGAAGTCGTACCCGACCGCGGCCCGCTTGCGGCGCTTGCCGGCTTCGAGCTCGGCGAACGCGCCGTCGTAGTCGCCGAGCGCCTCGAGCTCCGTCGCGATCGCATGGCGCAGGTGCAGCTCGCCGTCGACGTCGTGCAGAGCCTCGGGGAGCAGCGCGCGCAACCGCTCGACGCGCGTCCGGTCGGGCCGGGCCGAGCGCAGCTCCGCGAGCACGCTGTACGCCCTGAAGAAACGCGGCTCGATGCGGACCGCCCGCTCGAACGCGGCTTCGGCGCCGGCGAAATCGCCGAGGATGCGCAGCGACGTCCCGAGGTTGTACTGGAAATCCGCCCGATCGGGCGCGAGCGCCGTCGCGCGTCGGAAGGCCTCCGCGGCCCGCTCGTGAAGGCCGGCCCGCGCGAGCACGACGCCGACGGTGTCGAACGTCAGCGCGTCACGCGGCCCGAGCGCGAGCGCGCGCTCGGCGGCCGCGCGGGCCGCCCGCTCGCGCTGCAGCATCGAGAGACAGCGCGCGTGTTGCGCGTGATAGTCGGCGCGGCCCGGTGCCAGCGCGAGCGCACGCTCGATCGCGTCGACGGCGGCAGCGAAGCGCCCCGTGCCGGCGGCGGCGATGCCGAGCAGGAAATGCGCGTCGGCGTAGCGAGGCTCTCGCCGGAGCATCTCCTCGCATGCCCGGCGCACGCCCGCGAAATCGTTCGAGCGCAGGCTGCGCTCGGCCTGAAGCTGCAGGTGCGCGAGATCTTTCGGCGGCTCGATGGCGGCTCCGCCCTCAGGTTCAGCTAATCTCCGAGACTGTAGCGGAATTCTATGCCGAACGTGCGCGGCTGGAGGACATCGCGGAAATAGCGCCGCACCGCCATGCCGTTGACATCGCGGATCCGCAGCGGACTCTCGCGCACGCCCGTTTCCGCGAACTTGTCGAACAGGTTGTCCGCGTAAAGCATCGCGGTCCAGCGATCCTTGCCGATACTCACCGAGGCGTTGTGGAGCGTATACCCGCCGAGCACCTCGCCGCCGTTACGCTGCCCGACCTTCGTGAGCACGTTGCTCGTGAACGTGAGCCCGTAGTCGATGTCGAGCCGTACGCCGCCGGGCAGCACCCGGTAGTAGTTCGCATAGAAGCTGCCCTGATGCTCCGGCGTGCCCGCGAGCCGGTCCCCGGCGAACGCGTCCTCGCCATCGACGATGCCGGGCGCCGATGACGTGAGCTTCGCGTCCGAATACGCGTACGTCGCGCTGAACGACCACGGCCCGTCAGTGCGCGCGTTCGCGGAGAGCTCGAGACCTCTCGACCGCGCGGTGCCCCCGTTGACGAAGATCGGATTGCCGCCGTATTTCGTCCGGCTCATCGTCTGGATGTCGTTCCAGTCGATGTAGTACACCGCCGCGCTCATGCGCACGCGCCCGTCCGCGAGCGTGCTGTGGACACCGAGCTCGTAGTTCTTCGTTCGATCGGGCTTGATCAGGATCTCGTCCGGCAGCGCGCAGACCTGCTGCACGTCGCCGGTCTGGGAACCGTCGCACTCCTCGATCGAGTTCACTCCGCCGAGACGGTAGCCTTCGCTGATCGTCAGATACGCGAGCGACGTCTCGCCGATGTCGTACGCGAGGCTCACCTTGCCCAGGAAGCCGTCGTCGCCCGCTCTGTTGACCTGCGGCGTTCCGAAGTCCTCCAGGAACGGCATGTCCCTGCTGATCGACTGCCGCGTCTCGTAGTCGAAGAAACGTCCGCCGAACGTCGCCGCCCAGCGGTCCGCGAAGCGATACGTGACCTCGCCGAAGACCGCCTGCTCCTCGAGCCGGATGCTCGTGAGCTGCCGATATTCGAGATCGCCGGTCGGGAACGATACGCCGCGGAACGCAGGATACCCCGGCGTGAACTCCTCGCTGATCGCGTCTCGCGCGTAGTCGTTGTAGAAGATGCCGCCGATCCAGCTCCATCGGCCGTCGCCGGTGGAAACGAGCCGGATCTCCTGGTTCGCGCGCTCGTCCGCGGAGCGTTCGCGCGTGTAGGCCGCGAACAGCGGGAACTCCTCGTAGCCCCATGGCTGGTCGAGCAGGAAGTCCGTCTGATCCCGCTGGCCGAGCTGGTCGTAGTCCGAGAAGCCCGTGGCCGAGACGAGCTCGGCGAAACCGAGGTCCGCGACGACCTCGATGCTGAAAAGCCTGTTCCGTTGATCGTTCGGCTCGACGAAGCGATGCGCCGCCTCGTACCGTCCGGTGCCGAACGAGTGGCGGTGGTTGACCGAGCGGCCGCCTGCCTCCTGATCCTGGAAGTAGTAATTGAAGGTCGCCTGCACGCGGTCGGACGGCGCGAACAGCAGCGCGACGCGCCCGGTCAGCGTCTGCTCCCAGTTCACGTCCCGCTCACGGCGGAGGTTCGCCGCGACATCGAGCGGATCGTCGAGATTCGGCTGCGGGTTCGACACGCCCGGCACGCGCACGAGGTAGGGGTAGTCGATGTAGCCCGGATCGTCGAGCCATGCGAGCGACGTGCGTAACGCGAGTTTGTCCTCGACGAGCGGCGCATTCACCGTGAACGTCCCTTCGAACCCGGTGCCGTCGCTGTGCGAGATGCCGAACACGTCGCCCCCGAGGTTCAGCGAAAAGCGGTCGAGCTCGGGCGCGCGCGGGATGTAGCGCACCGCACCGCCGAGCGTACCGGCGCCGTAGAGCGTCCCTTGCGGCCCGATCAGCACCTCGACGCGCTCGATGTCGTGAAGCTTCAGGTCGAGGTAGAGCGGAATCTCGCCGACATAAGTCTGCACGCTGTCGCCGGACGAGTTTTCGAGGAACTCGCTCGCGTTCAGCGACGCGACGTTCAACCCGCGCACGACCATCAGGTTCGACGCCCGGCCGCCCTGGTCCACGACGGTGAGCCCCGGCACCCAGCGGCCGAGCTCCGCGAGGTCGTTGATCCGACGCCGCTCGAGCGTTTCGCCGCTCAAGGCCGTGAGGTTGAACGGCAGGTCCTGAAGCGGGGTCTCGCGCCGCGACGCGGTCACGATGACCTCCTCGTACGGACCCTGCGAATCGGCGGATGCAACGCCGCAGACGGCGCCGAAGACGGCGGCGATGGCGGCCGTCAGCGGCTTGATTCCGACGTCGAATCTCGGGGCGATGGCATCGGTATTCATGGCTCGACCTGTCGTGTCGAAGGTCACGTTTCTTTCGGGCCCCGGCTGTGTAGCACACGTGCGAGCGGCGCAACAATCGACCGCTTCACGTTCGCTCGCGTCCCGCGCCACGCTGTGACGCGGTCGACATCGTAATCAGGACGAAACGCGATCACAGTCCCGATTCGGCGCCGGGCGCAGCCTTCCCGGTTCCGTTGCGCGGGAAGGCGACGCGCGGACGCCACAAGTGTCGGCGACCCGGTAAACTTCCCGCCTTTCTCGGCAAAACGAGCAGAAACTTGAAAGACGCGCTTCACAGTCGGCTCTGCCCATCGGGGTCAGAGCCCTTGGACTCGATCTATGGGCTCTGACCCCGCACGCCCTCGTGCGGAGCCTGCGGGCTTGGCGCGGCGGCTCGCCGCGCTCGTCTACGACCTGATGCTGCTCGGCGCTCTGCTCTTCATGTTCACGCTGGCCGTCTTCGTCATGCGCGGCGGCCGCGCCGTCGCGCCAGGGACCCTATGGTTTCAGCTCTGCCTCGCGGCGATCATCGTGCTGTTCTTCACATGGTTCTGGGTGCACGGCGGGCAGACGCTCGGCATGAAGGCGTGGAGGCTTCGCGTCGTCGGCCGGGACGGCGGGCCGGTCGGATGGCGGGCGGCCCTCGCTCGCTTCGCCGCCGGCGTGCTCGCTGCCCTGCCCGCCGGGCTCGGCCTCTGGTGGGCGGCGTTCGACCGCGACCGGCGGGCGTGGCACGACCGGCTCTCCGGCACGCGACTCGTTCACGAGCCGCGCGGCGTCAGCGCAGCCGAAGGAACGAGATCGCCGTGATCACGAGCAGCACGCCGCCCGGCGCCCACGCGACGATCAGCGGATCGATATCGAAAACCTCTCCGCTGCTCTGCATCATCTGCGTCGCGACGTAGTAACCCAAGCCGATCACGAGCCCGACGAGCAGCCGCGCCCCCTTTCCCGCCGAACGCAGGCCGCCGAAGACGAACGGCAACGCGAGCACCGTCATCAGCACGACCGAGACCATGTTCGCGATACGCGCCCAGTACGCGATCCGGTAAGTGCTCGAGTCGAGATCGTTCTCGTCGAGATACGCGATGTAGCGGCGCAGCGCCGGCGTATCGAGCAGATCCTCGCGCACGACCGACAACGCGAGGAGATCCGCGCTGAGATTCGTGCGCTCGCGCGCCATACGCTCGTGAGCGACCTCGACGCCGCCGTCGCCGAGAAACCGCGTCGCCGCATAGTTCGTCAGGAGCCATTCGCCTTCGCCGCCCGGCTCGGCGAAGTCCGCCCTCGCGATGAGCTCGAGCCTGAAGTCGCGGTCGAGGTCGAACATATACACGCCGCCGAAGCCGAACTCGCCCTGTCCCCGGCGAAGGTTCCAGATCCGATCGCCGCTCTTGAGCCATGTCGATTGGCCCGCCTCGATCAGATCCTGATGCAGCGCTCGCATGCGCATCTCGCGGGCGTACGCGCCGAGCGACGGCGCGAGGGACTCGCCGAGCAGCACCATCACGACCAGCAGCGCGAACCCCGCGACCGACACCGCGCCGAGGAGCTGCATGTTCGACACGCCGCTCGCACGCATCACGATGAGCTCACGGTGCACGGCCATGTTGCCGAGGCTGAGCAGAGCGCCGATCAACGCGGCCGGCGGCAGGATCTCGAAGACGGTCCGCGGCAGCCGCAGCGCGACGTAGGTCAGCGCCTCGCGAAAGCCGTAGTCGTTCGTGCCGACGTCGTCGAGCTGACCGACGAGCTCGACGAAGCTCGTCACGGCGACGAGGACGGAGACCGTGAGACCGACCCCCTTCAGGACCTCGAGCGCGATGTACCGCGTGAGGCGCCGCATCACCCCGCCTCCCCGGCGACGAGCCCGGGCGACGGCTCGTGCCCGGCAACCCTCGGCGCGGATGCGAACCACCCGGATTCCTTCGCGAGGAGCACGAGCCCGACCAGTGCGGCCGCGGCGTGCACCCACCAGAGGCCGATCCATTCCGGGACGAGCCCGCGCTCGAGCCATACGCGAGCGATCGACAACGTGTTCGCGTAGATGATGTAGATCAAGAGGCCGACGCCGATCCGCGAGTATCTCCCCTCCCGCGGCGACGACCGGCTGCTGAGCGGGACGGCGAGCAGCGCCAGCACGAGCAGCGAAAGCGGCGACGAGATGCGCCACTGGAGCTCCGCCGCATCGGCCGGGTCGTCGGACGCGAGCAGCGCCTCCGTCGGCCGCGTCTCGATCGGCGGAACGTACTCGTCGTCCGCCTCGATCCGCACCGGGATCCCGTGCTCTCCGAACTCGAGGATCCGAAAGATCGGGCTGCCGGGCACGCCCTCGTAACGCGTCCCGTCGTACAGGACGAACGACAGGAGCCCCGTCGCCGGGTCCTGCACACGCTTACCCCAATCCGCGACGACGGCGACGACCCGGTCGCCGACGTGCTGCTGGGCGAACACCCCGATCAGCCGGTCGCCGTCGACCTCGCGCGTATAGACGACGGTGTCTCCCGAGTCCGGGCTCGCGAACTTGCCGGGCTCGATCGCGGAGACGGACAGCGCCTCCTGCGCATCAAGCTTGATCTGCTCGATCCGGCGGCTCGCGGCAGGCGTCTCGACCAGCGCGAGCCAGCTCATCACGCCCGCGAGCACCAGCGTCAGGAGGCCGATCGGGCGCAGCAGGCGCGCGGGCCCGATGCCGCAGGCGGCGAGCGCGGCCATCTCGGAATCGCGGCTCAACCTCGCGAGCGCGAGCATGATGCCGAGGAATAGCCCGATCGGCGCGAGCAACGTCACATAGCTCAACGATGTGAGCCCGAGGATCGGAAAGACCGCCTCGCGGGGCAGAGAGCCCGCCGCCGCGTCGCCCAAGACCTCGGCGAACTGGTTGCTCAGCAGGATCAGGAACAGCACGCCGAGCACGAGCGCGAGCGCCCCGACGCACTCGCGCAAGACATACCGGCTGACGAGGCTCACGCGGCTTTCCGTTTCCAGTCGCTTCGAAGGATCGAGTACACTAGCCGTCACCGTGGACGCGGGCAACAACACAGATAACAGGCGCCCGCCTTCCGTGCACGCTCTCGAGCACCGACGAACCCCAGTAAATTCCAGATCATTTGAGGAGCGATGAATGGAGTTTCCCGTCAGGACCGGGACGGTTGCGGGCCAGCGCACGGCCTGCGCAATCCTGCCGATCTTCGATGAGCCGCTCCGCGGCGCCGCGAAGGATGCGGACGACGCGTCCGGCGGGCTGATCAGGAAGCTCGTCCGGTCGGGCGATGCATCGAGCAAGCTCGGTTCGACGCTCCTCGTCCCGAATGCCGGCGGCACCATCGGCCGGTGGCTGCTCGTCGGCTGCGGCAAGTCGGCGGAGTTCGACGCGAAGAAGCTCACGAAGGCGCTCGCGGCTGCAGTCGGCGCGCTCAAGGACAAGGGCATCAAGGACGCGATCAGCTACCTCACGTGGCAACGGCCGCCGTCGCTCGACGCGTACTACGCGGCGCGGCTGACCGTCGAGACCGTCCGCGGCGCGACGTACCGCTTCGACGAATTGAAGAGCGACGAGCGGAACGACAAGCCTCGACTCACCCGCTTCGGCCTCGGTGTCGCGGATCCGGCCGACGTGCGCGAGACGCGGCGGGGCACGGCGCACGGCGTCGCGATCGCGAACGGCATGGACCTCGCGCGCGACCTCGGCAACCGCCCGCCGAACGTCTGCACGCCATCGCATCTCGCCGAGACGGCGAAGTCCCTCGCCGAGCGGTACGCGAAGCTCGGCGTCGAGATCCTGAACGAGCGGCAGATCGACAAGCTCGGCATGGGGGCGCTCCTGTCCGTGACCCGCGGCGCCGAGGAGCCGCCCCGGCTCATCGTGCTGCGCTACGACGGCGGCGCGAAGACGGAGAAGCCCGTCGTGCTCTGCGGCAAGGGCATCACGTTCGACACGGGCGGGATCTCGCTGAAGCCGCCCGCGAAGATGGACGAGATGAAATTCGACATGTGCGGCGCCGCGGGCGTGCTCGGCACGCTCGCCGCGATCGCCGAGCTCGACGTGCCGCTCAACGTCATCGGCATCATTCCGGCGGCCGAGAACATGCCGAGCGGGCGCGCGACCCGTCCCGGCGACATCGTGAAGAGCCTGTCCGGCAAGACGATCGAGATCCTGAACACCGACGCCGAAGGCCGGTTGATCCTGTGCGACGCGATCACGTACGCAAAGCGCTTCGAGCCCAAGTACCTGATCGACGTCGCGACGCTGACCGGAGCGTGCGTCGTCGCGCTCGGCCACCTGCACAGCGGGCTCTTCTCGAACGACGAGGCGCTCGCGGGCGCGCTCCTCGCCGCGTCGGCCCGCTCGCTCGACACCGCGTGGCGCCTGCCCGTCGACGACGACTACGCGGAATCGCTGAAGAGCAACTTCGCCGACGTCGCGAACTCGGGCAGCCGCGACGGCGGCGCGAGCGTCGCCGCAGCGTTCCTCGCGAAGTTCGTCGACGGCACGCCGTGGGCGCACCTCGATATCGCGGGCGTCGCATGGCGAGGGGATTCGAACAAGGGGGCGACCGGCCGTCCGGTGCCGCTCCTCGTCGACTTCCTGCTGCACGCCGGGAACGGATGACCGAGATCGACTTCTACATCCTCGACGCATCCGGGCCGGACGCGGCGCTCGTCTTCGCGTGCCGGCTCGCGGAGAAGGCCTTCGACGCGGGCCAGCACGTGCTGATCAGGCCGCCGTCCCGCGCCGACGCCCGGCGGCTCGACGAGCTGCTCTGGACGTACTCGCAGGGCAGCTTCGTGCCGCACACGCTGGCGAGCGTCGCCGCCCCGGCGCCGCTCGAGCCCGTGCTGATCGACGACGGGCCGGGTCCGCGCGGCGACCGCTGGGACCTCCTGATCAACCTCGGTGCCGACGTGCCCGACTACTTCAGCCGCTATGCGCGGCTCGCCGAGGTCGTCGACGGCGACGCCGAGCGGCGCGCGCAGGGCCGCGAGCGCTATCGTTACTACAGGGATCGCGGATACGCGCTGAAGACGACGAAGATCCGAGCGTGACGCAGAAGCCGCCGGAACCGAGCATCCCCGTGCTGACCGACGTCGTCTACGGTCTCGACGACGACGAATCGCCCGCCTACCCCTCCGAGACCGAAGCGCTGATCGCCGAGCTCCAGACGCGCCTCGCCGCGGAAACGTTTGCGCTCGCCGAGGAGCTGATGCGGGGCGCATTCGCCGAGCTCGAGGCACACCTGTTCGAGCAGATCTCGGGACGGCTGCGCGAGCGGCTGCCCGATCTGATCGACTCGATCCTGCGCGAGCACCTTGCCGGCGGCGACGACGAGCCGCCGGGCTAGCGCGCCGCAGCTGGTATCCTTTCCTGCACCGAGTGCCACGGAGGCACGGAGGAACGGAAGTTGAGCAAGGGATACCGCCCCGCCGAAGTCGAGATCGAGTCGAACCACTACGCCCGCTGGGAGCGGGCGGGCTATTTCGCTCCGTCCGGACGGGGCGAGCCGTACTGCATCGTGATCCCGCCGCCGAACGTGACCGGCACGTTGCACATGGGGCATGCGTTCCAGCACACGATCATGGACGCGCTGACCCGCTGGCATCGGATGCTCGGCCGGAACGTGCTGTGGCAGCCCGGCACCGACCACGCCGGCATCGCGACGCAGATGGTCGTCGAGCGTCTGCTGAACGCGGAGGGCACGTCGCGGCGCGAGATCGGCCGCGAGCGCTTCATCGAGCGGGTCTGGCAATGGAAGGAGCGCTCGGGCGGCACGATCTCGAAGCAGATGCGCCGGCTCGGCGCGTCCGTCGACTGGTCACGCGACCGGTTCACGATGGACGAGGGCCTGTCCCGGGCCGTTATCGAGGTCTTCGTGCGCCTCTACGACGAGGGCCTGATCTACCGCGGCAAGCGCCTCGTGAACTGGGACCCCGTGCTGCACACGGCGCTTTCGGATCTCGAGGTGCTCTCGTCCGAGGAGAAGGGGCATTTGTGGCGCTTCCGCTATCCGCTCGCGGACGGCAGCGGCCATCTCGTCGTCGCGACGACCCGTCCCGAGACGATGCTCGGCGACACGGCCGTCGCCGTGCATCCGGATGACGAGCGGTACAAGGCGCTGATCGGCAAGAAGGTCCGGCTGCCGCTCGCCGAGCGGCTGATCCCGATCATCGCGGACGAGTATGTCGACCCCGAGTTCGGCACGGGCTGCGTGAAGATCACGCCCGC
>CAZKNH010000088.1:0-17321 GCA_964553875.1 uncultured Gammaproteobacteria bacterium
CATCCGGTCTCGGTCGTCGGGAAGCGTGATCGTCGGCAACGCCGCGAATGTGACCAGCCTGCCGCGCGTCGGCGCCGTAGTCTCGGCGAGGACGCCGACGAAAGCCCGTGCGACGTTCCGGTACTGCTCGGCTGCGACCAGCCGGCCGCTGCCGAGCTCGAGCAGAAATCGTCCGGCCCGAACGCGCGTTCCCCGCTCGCCGTCGGCGCCGCCGACTTCCGCGTACGCCTGCACGAGCTCGAACGTGTTGACGATCGCGGTCGAGACACCGCTCTGCTCGTCGGTCAGGTAGGCACGTGCATCCTGCAGATCGCCGACGAGCGTCACGCGCCCGGCGTCGTAAGCCGCACGAAGCGCGGTGCGAAGCTCGAGCACGTGATCGTCGCCGCGAAGACCCGGGCGGAACTGGTTCCAGAGCCGCGCGTAGCGCGCGCGGTGGAGGCCCGACCACGTAAGGCTTCGCCCCGCGGCCGCGGCATCGGTGGAAGAAGGCTCTGCGGCGGGAACGGCCGCGGCGACGGAAGACAGCGCGAGCAGCAGCACGGCGTGCGCCCGCAGGCGAGCCGACGCCGCTCCGATCGAGCTCGCTCCGGGAAATTTTGCTTCGCACACGGCCCACGTCGACGACCGCACCGCGGCAGCGTATCGACGATGAAGTGACAGAGTCAGTCGCCGCGAGGTATCGGAGCGGTGACATGCCGTGCCGTCGACGTCGACCGACGACGCCGCGCCCTTCGGGTGCGGGACCGCGCCTGGAACGAGATTGGCACCTCGGCGGAACTGACGCCATAACTTCGCGGCGGCTACCGTGCCGAACCTCGATGTCAGCAACGAGGAAGGGCACATGCGCAGGCGTCACCACATCGCGATCATCGGCGGAGGGTGGAGCGGTACCGCGCTCGCCGTGCATCTGTTGAGACTCGGCGACTCGCGGCTCGAGATCTCGCTGATCGAAGCGCGCGAGCGGCTCGGCAGGGGCATCGCGTACGACACGTCGCTCGACGAGCACGTGCTGAACACGCGTGCCGGACAGATGAGCCTGCTGCCCGACGATCCGGGCCACTTCGTGAGCTGGCTCGAGCGGAAAGGCGAGCCCGCGACCGGAGCCGAGTTCGTGTCCCGTCGCCGCTACGGCGATTACGTCGAGGAGACGCTCCTCGAAGCGCTGGCCGAGGCGGGGCGATGCGGACAGGTCTTCCGCGCGCACACGCGCGCCCGGGCCGTCGACGTCGTGCCGCTCCACGACGGCTTCATCGTCGAGCTCGACAACGGCAGTCGGCTCATCGCGCAAAGCGTCGTGCTCGCGCTCGGTCATCCGCGCCCGGCCGATCCGCTCGGCGAAAGCTTGAACCGGTGGGCGCCGCGCTATCTCCGCGACCCATGGCAGAAGGATCTCGCGGACGGCGTCGGGCCGGACGATCGCGTGCTGATACTCGGCACCGGTCTCACGATGGTCGACGCCGTGCTCGCGCTCTCCGCGCGCGGGCATCGCGGGCCGATCCATGCACTGTCGCGCAACGGGCTTCTGCCGCGGCCTCATCAGGCTCGGGCCGAGGAGCTCCCGCCGGAGCAGCGTCAACGACTGGCGTCCGCTCTCCGCGGCCGCGTCGAGCTCGGTCGGCTCGTGCGCGTGATCGAGACCGCCGTCGAAGAGGCGGCGAACGAAGGTATCGGCTGGCAGGCCGTGTTCGACGCGCTTCGGCCTCACGTGCCCGAGCTTTGGAAGGCGCTCGCGGACGACGACCGTGCGCGCTTCGTGCGGCGGCTGCGCCCGTTCTGGGAGGTGCATCGTCATCGGATCGCACCCGCGCCGGCGAGAACGATCGCAGGGCTCATCGATCAGGGCCGACTCGAGATACGCGCCGGACGGGCCGTGCAGGCGGTCGCGGACGACTCGGGCGTCGACGTGACGCTGTCGCTCAAGAAGGAGGGCACGCAGAGGACGGAGCGTTACGACTGGGTCATCAACTGCACCGGCCCTTGCTATCACCCGGCGTCGCGTACGCCGCTCGAGCGGCGCCTCGCAGAGCGTGGTCTGCTCCACAGCGATCGGCTCGGCCTCGGCTACGTCACGGCGGCCGGCGGTGCCGTGATCGGCAAGAGAGGCGTCGTGCCGGGGCTCTATATGCTCGGCCCGGGCTGTCGCCCGGCCGGCTGGGAGAGCACGTCCGTGCCCGAGCTCCGCGATCACGCGGAGGCGCTCGCGGCAAGGATCGTCCGAGAGCGTCGGGACGCGTGGCACGCGCAGCGGCGACGCGCATAGCGACCACATTGTGACTCCACGCGGCTCGAGCTGCATGCAAATAGAACCGAGAAAAGACCGCTTGCTCACCGCGCCATGCGTACCTTGATGTCGCTTGCGCGAGCGGCGCATTCGCCGGCGCGAAGCACACCCACGAGATCATCCGCTCGTCAGGAATAGAACGATGTCGACTACACAGCTTGGGCTCGGGCGAAGAGCCCTCGTCCGACACGGCCTCGCGGCGGCGGTCGGCGGTGCGCTCCTCGGCGCGTCGTCGGTCGGCGCGGCGCAGAGCCCGGGAGGATCTGCCGCCCCGTCGAGCGGCGTCCTCGAGGAAGTCGTCGTGACAGCGAGAAACCGCGCGGAGCGCGCTCAGGACGTGCCCGTGCCGATCACCGTCGTCAACGGTAATCAGATCGATCGAGACAGGGCCTACACGGTCGCCGACCTCACCCAACGCGCACCGGGCTTGACGGCGACGACGCCGAACGCGCGCCGCACGGGTATCTCGATCCGCGGAATCGGCAAGGCGAGCGGCAACGACAATATGGAGGCGGCCGTCGGGGTCATCGTCGACGATGTCTTTCTGGGTCACGTCGGCATGACCTATCAGGATTTCACCGACCTCGAACGCGTGGAGGTGTTGCGCGGGCCGCAGGGCACGCTGCTCGGCAAGAACACGACGCTCGGTGTCATCAAGTACACGAGCCGCGCGCCGAGCTTCACGCGCGAGGGGTCGATCGACGTCGAGCTCGGTGCGGATCCGGCCGCGACGAAGATCCGCGGCTCCTACTCCGACGGCCTGATCGATGACGTGCTCGCGTACCGCGTCTCGTTCTTCAAGGACGAGCAGGACGGCGATTTCGTCAACGTGAATCCTGCCGTCGGCGGCCGTTGGCACGAGCGGAATCGTTACGGGGGGCGCTTTCAGCTCCTGTTCACGCCGAACGACGACCTGAGCGTGCGGCTCAACCTCGACAAGGCGTCCGTCAACGAACGGAGCAACACGAAGCCGTTCATGGTCGATCCGATCACGCTCGACGACGGCTCGGTCAGGAGGACGACGTACACGAGCCGGCTCGCGCGCGACTACTTCGGCGGCTACACGCCGATCATCGGGTCGTGGAACGAGCTCGATATGGACATGGCGGAGCCGCTTCAGACGGACAATGCAGGCGTCTCGGCGACCGTGAACTGGTCGGTCGGCCCGATTACGCTGACATCGATCACCGCCGCGCGGGAATTCCACTTCGACGCGAAGAACGATCAGGAGCAGACGCGGTTCGCGATCAGACGGAGCGGGACGCTCGTCGACACGAAGCAGGTCTCGCAGGAGTTCCGCATCACGGCGTCGCCGTTCGACAAGCTCGACTATCAGGCCGGGCTCTATTGGCTCGATATCGAAACGGACTCGATGTCGAGGAACCTGAACGGCATCGATGCGGGCGCCTTCTTCGCGACGGACGCGCAGTATTCGGAGCTCGACACGGACGAGGGACGGATCTTCCTGCAGAAGTCGCTCGACGGCGTGCTGGTGACGACGCGTCAGCGCCCGGAGACCGAGAGCGTCGCCGTGTTCGGCCAGGCCGATTGGCACCTGACGGACGACTTCACGCTCACGCTAGGTCTCCGCCGGACGTGGGAAGACAAGACGAACGACATCGAGAAGCGCGCGACGTTCGCCGACGGCTCGGACCTCACGCCGACCGGGAACGCGACCGCGGACGCGATTCGCGCGGCACAGCTCGGCAACGTCTTCGGGCGGAAGCCGCCCGAGCGGCTCGAGGAGCGCTCGACCTCTTGGCTCGTCAATCCAAGCTACCGCGTGAACGACGCGGTGATGCTCTACGCGTCGGCCGCGTACGGAGAGAAGTCCGGTTCCGTGCAGTTCGAGCCTTCGGACGGCTCGCCCGCGAACGTGAATCCGGAGAAGTCGACGAACTTCGAGGTCGGCGTGAAGAGCTTTCTCGCCGGAGGCCGTTTGCTGCTCAACGCGAATGTCTATCGCACGCGCGTCGAGGACTACCAGGCGGTCACGAGCGTGCCCGATCCGACCTCGCCGACCGGCTTCAGCTCGAAGCTCGGCAATATCCCGGGTATCCGCGCACGCGGCGTCGAGATCGACGCGCACTACGACGTGACTCCGACGCTGCGCCTGACGTTCGGCGCCGCCTACAACGACGCGGTCTACACGGACTGGGCGACCGCGACCTGCCCCCGCTCGACGCCCGCGAGCGTGCCGGTCTGCGACAACACGGGCAAGCAGATCGTCGGTGCGCCGAAGTGGACCGGCATCTTCGGCGTCGATTACGAGTTCGCGCTCGGTGCCGGGCTCACCGGGCACGTGTTCGCGAACCACGTCTACCGTTCCGAGCACAACCTCGAGCAGCTCCTGTCCCCCTACGGCTGGCAGGGCGACTACACGGTCACCGACGTCGGCATCGGCGTGATCAAGGAGACGGCCGCGGTCACGTATCGGGCGAGCCTCGTCGGCAAGAACGTGTTCGACACGAAGTACACGACGAGCGTGAACGATTTCAGCAACAACAGCCCGGTCGGCTTCGACGGCATAGGGCCGCGTCGCTACCTGGGCATCGACTTGCGGCTGTCGTTCTGACGGCCGGGGAAACATCGGAACGCAACGAGGTACACATGAAGATCGAAAGAACGTCGTATCGACGCGCGCGTCTTGCGGGGATCGGCGCCGCCGCGGCGGCGCTCCTGCTCGGCACGGTCTCCGCGAGCGCGCATCACGCGTTCTCCGCCGAGTTCGACATCGATCAGCCCGTCGAGCTCAAAGGGGTCGTGACGAGGCTCGAATGGACGAACCCGCACAGCTGGCTGTTCGTCGACGTCACGAACGCGGACGGCAGCGTGACGCCGTGGGCCGTCGAGTTCGGCGCGCCGCATGCGCTGATGCGGCGGGGCCTGCGCAAGACCGACTTCCCGGTCGGCGTCGAGGTCGTCGTCAAAGGCTATCGCGCGAAGAGCGGAAAGCCGGTCGCGAACGCGTCGACCGTGACGTTTCCCGACGGCCGGGACTTCTACACGGCGGACGACGATGCGTGAGGGGCGGTGATGAGCGACGCTTCGAGCATCGGGCGGCCAAGGCCGCGAGGCGGACGTCTCGGCGACGGGCCTCGAGCGTCTCGGCCCCTCTTCGTCGTGCTCGTCACGCTCGGCGTGATCGCCGAGGCGGCTGGCGAGCCGCTCTCGGACATTCCGCGCACGCCGGAAGGCAAGCCGGATTTTTCCGGGATATGGGAGAGCATGAGCGGTGCGGACTACGATCTCGAGCCGCACGCGGGACGCGAGGACGCGCCGCCGGGCCCCGGCGTCGTCGTGGGCCACTATTTGCCTTATCAACCGTGGGCGCGCGAGCAACGCGACCGGAACTTCGCCGAGCGCGCGACGGCCGACTACACCCGGCTCAACTGTTACACGCTCGGCGTGCCGCGCTCCGTGTATTACCCCGCGCCGTTTCAGATCTTTCAGCGACCGCGCGATCTCACGATCGTCACGCAGTTCGGCGCGGTGCGCACGATCCACACGAACGGCACGCTGCATCCGGAAGGACCGTTCGGGTTTTGGCTCGGCGATTCGCGCGGGCATTGGGAAGGCGACACGCTGGTCGTCGAGGTCGTCGATTTCAATGACAAGACCTGGCTCGATCGCGCCGGAAATTTCCATAGCGACGCGATGCGCGTCGTCGAGCGGTGGACCTATCTCGACGCGAACACGATCGAGTACCGAGCGACGATCGACGATCCGAAGGTCTTCACGCGCCCGTGGGAGCTCAGCGTGATCCTGTATCGGCATCGCGAGAAGAACTTCCAGCTGATCGAGAACTACTGCTACACGCTTGCGTACGACAAGTACTACCCGTTCCCCGCGGACGAGCGGAACGCAGAATGACTCGGAGGATTCATATGAAAAGCGCGTTCAGAGCGAGGATCGGTCGGCTCGTCGCGGCGGGACTCGTCGTCGTGCCGGCGGCCGTGCAGGGGCAAACCCGATGGGAGACGGAGGTCTTCGTGGCCGAGCCCGGCGAATGGACCGGCCCGCGTCTTCCGGACGGGCAGCCGGACGTGCAGGGACACTGGTCGAATACGATCGCGAACCACAACAATTTGACGGACCCGCAGGGCGGGATACCGGGCGACGTCGCGCGTGCCGGCGGCGGCGGTGCCGCGGCGATCGGCAGAGAGCAACCGGCGGCGAAGCGTGCGCCGAGCCGCGTGACCGACCCGCCGGACGGTCAGGTGCCGTTTCAGCCGTGGGCGCGCGCGATCCAGCAGGATCTCCTCTCGAACTTCTTCAATCCGACGAAGGAGCAATACATCGAGCCGCTCGCGCGCTGCGCGCCCGCGGGCCCGACGAAGTCGCTGATGTGGCACGGCTACGAGATCCGTCAGTACCCGGGATACGTGCTGTTCCTGTTCGACTCCGGAACGCGAATCATCCATCTCGACGACAAGCCTCACCTGCCGGAGAACATCAAGCTGTGGAACGCCGACTCGCGCGGCCGCTGGGAAGGCAACACGCTGATCGTCGACGTCAGGAACAACAACGGCAAGGCACGGCTCGCCCGCACCGGAGAGTTCGCGAGCGAGAACGTCCACATCGTGGAGCGCTACGTTTTCGACAACGATGGGACCCGTTACACGTATCACGCCACGTATCACGATCCGACGGTCTACACGCGGCCGTGGACGATCACGATTCCCGCGAGGAAGTACACGGAGGATTCGCCGCAGGACAGCTGGCACAATCCGACGTTCTTCGCGAACCATCCGGGCGGCGAGCGGATCATCGAAGCGTACGAGCGGACCTGCGTCGAGAACAACGAAGGCCACGGCGAGGTGGCGGCCGCTCCGGTCGCGGCTCGGTGAGCGGGCAGTGCGCGGGGCGCACACGCGTCGAGCCCGCCGTCTGATCGAGGCCGCGGCGCGCCAGGGGCCGGGGGAGGTTGAGCCCCTGGCGCGGCCGATGCTCGACTTCGATCACCTCCTTTACGCAGTCAGCGCACTTCCGTCATCACCAAACGATCGCCCGTCGCGCCGTCGATCCGGGCGAGATTCCGCTCCGGTGCAGCGAGCGCGATGGACATGGCCGTTGCCTTCCTGAAATCGTCCGCGGCGCCGACAACGTCGCCGCTCAGGGCCTTCAGCACGCCGCGGTTCGTCATCGCCTTCGCAGTCTCGTGGTCCATCGGAAAGGTCCTGCGCGCGCGGCTCGCGTCGACGTGGCGCGCGAGCGCGAGCGCCGCGTCGCAGCTCGAGCGCGCATTCGCGTAGTCGCCCGTGACCGTATACGCGACGCAGAGATTCGTCTGCTCGACGAGCAGGTGCTCGGGCGAGCCCCGCAGTCGTTTCGTCGCAACGTCGATCGCGCGCGCGTACTCGCCGGCTTTGACGAGCGCGCCGCTCGGGCTTTCGACGTAGGAAATCATCTCGTAGCTCGGTTCGGCCGCCGAGGTCAGGGCCGAGAGTGCGAGAGCGGTCGCGACGGCGGCGCCGGCTGCGAAGCGCTTCGGAGTCCGCATGAAGCACGTCATTTCATCCCTCCATGATGTGCCGGGTTCGGGTGGAGCGGCCGAGCCGCGCCGGAAGCGGCGGGTCGGGAGACCGGCCTTAGTCTCGCGGAGCGTCGTCGTCGAGCTCTGGCCACCGGATTGCAACGGGCGTGCCAGCGTTCCCGACGGCCGATCATGTCGAGCTAATCAGCTGATTATTCGAAGTTATTTTTCTTTGCCGCCGAATTTCCGGAGCGGCCGAAGGACCGCGCGTGCACCGGCCGCGCACAACGCAGGCGGCGGGCCGCGTTCAGTTGGTGCAGCGTTCCCGTCGACGGGCAGCACGGCGGCGGAACCGGGGGTGTCCGGCCGTATCGCGTCTGCGACAGCGAAGCTATGATCGCATGGTGGAAAAAAGGCGCGTCGACGTACTATCCTCCGATTCGGAATATAATTATGTATCCGCCCGTTGGGTCGGCGGGCTGTGCCGTTGGGGGAGGTGTCGCCGTTGTTTTCGAAGCGACGAGGCAAGAGGGAAGAGCGCGTGAAAGCAGGACGACTCGGAGCGGCCATGGTGGCCGCGGCGCTCGGCGCCGGATGCGGGGCAGTCGGCAACGACAGCGAAAAGTATGCGGCCGTCGTATCGTCGAAGTGTATCGACTGTCATAACGCCGCCGAGCGGGTCGGGGACCTGAATCTCGAGGCGCTCAGTCTCGGCAATGTCGCGGCCCACGCCGAGACGTGGGAAAAGGTCATCAAGAAGGTCCGTGCCGGCCTGATGCCGCCCGCCGACGGTCCGAAGCTCGACAGCGAAACGCGCAGCGAGCTCGTCGCGTGGCTCGAGCGCGAGATCGACGAGCACTCCGAGATGCATTTGCCGGCCCCGGGGCTGCACCGGCTGAACCGGGCCGAGTACTCGAACGTGATCCGCGACCTTCTCGGGGTGAACGTCGACGCGACGACGTTCCTGCCTCCGGACGACTCGAGCCACGGCTTCGACAACATGGCCGGCACGCTGACGACGTCGCCGGCGCTGATCGAGGCGTACCTGTCCGCCGCAGGCAAGATCGCCCGGCTCGCGATCGGCACCGACACGGCGCCGACGCTCGCAGTATTCGACGTGCCGCACGACACGTCACAGAACGAGCATGTCGAAGGGCTACCGTTCGGCACCCGCGGCGGCATGCTGATCGAGCACGAGTTCCCGGCCGACGGCGAGTACGTCTTCACCGTCAAGGGCATGACGGGCTACTTCACGGCCGTGCTCGGCAACGTCCGCGGCGAGAAGCTCGAGGTCACGATCGACGGCGAGCGCGTGTACCTCTACGACTGGGACACGGAGATCGGCAACCAGGAAGGTAACGGCGGCAAGACGCCGCCGATCCCGATCAAGGGCGGCTTCCACAAGGTCGGCGTGACGTTCCTCGCGACGAGCGACCTGCCCGACACCGGGCTCAACAAGTCGTTCCAGCGCACGATGAACTCGCCCGGCTCGATCTCCGGCTACACGTTCTACCCGCACGTCGGCCAGGTGTTCATCGAAGGGCCGTTCAACGGCACACCGGCCGCGGAGACGCCGAGCCGACAGAAAATCTTCGAATGCTATCCGCAGCACGCCGACGAAGAGGCGAAGTGTGCGCGGCAAATCGCCACGACGCTCGTCACGAAGGCGTTCCGTCGTCCGGCGACCGAGGACGACATCGACACGATGATGGAGTTCTTCGCGGCCGGACGCGCCGAGGGCGGCACGTTCGATTACGGCATCGAGGCCGTCGTGCAGCGGATCCTCACGGATCCCGAGTTCATCTACCGTGCCGAGATCGAGCCCGAGGACATTCCGCCGGGCACGCCATACCGGATCAGCGACCTCGAGCTCGCGTCGCGGCTCTCGTTTTTCCTGTGGAGCAGCATTCCGGACGAGGAGCTGATTCGTCTCGGCGCCGAGAACCAGCTGCATAAGCGCAACGTGCTCGAGCAGCAGGTGAAGCGGATGCTCGCGGATCCGCGCGCTCAGGCGTTCGTCAAGAACTTCACTGGGCAGTGGCTGAACCTCCGCGGCGTGGAGGCGAGCGAGCCCGTCGTCGAGATGTTCCCCGATTTCGACAGCACGCTGCGCGAGGCTTTCCGCCGCGAGATCGAGCTCTTCTTCGCGAGCATCATCGAGGACGACCGGAGCATTCTCGATCTGCTGACGGCCGATTACACGTTCGTCAACGAGCGGCTCGCGAGGCACTACGGCATCCCGAACGTCTACGGCTCGCAGTTCCGCCGTGTCGCGCTCGGGCCCGAGCTCGATGTGCGGCGCGGGCTGCTCGGCAAGGGGGCGCTCCTGACCGTCACGTCCGAGGCCGCGCGCACGTCGCCGGTGAAGCGCGGCAAGTGGTTCCTCGAGACGTTCCTGAACGTCAGCCCGCCCGATCCGCCGCCCGGCGTCGAGACCGATCTGTCGCAGCCCGAGGGTGAAAAGCCGAAGTCGTTGCGGGCGCGGCTCGAGGCGCACCGTGCAAACCCGAACTGCGCGGCGTGTCACATGATCTTCGAGCCGATGGGGCTCGCAATGGAGCATTTCGATGCGGTCGGCCAGTGGCGCACCGAGGACGCCGGCAGCCCGATCGACCCGACCGGCTATGCGACGGACGGGACTCTGCTCGAGGGCATTCCAAGCCTTCGGGAGCTCATCGTGCGGAACGGCGACCTGTTCGCGCAGGCCGTCGTCGAGAAGCTCCTGACGTACGCGGTAGGTCGGGGCATGGAGTATCAGGACATGCCGCTCATCCGATCGATCACGCGTGAGGCCGCGAAGGACAACTACCGGTTTTCATCGCTCTTGATGGGTGTCATCGAGAGCCCGGCCTTCACGATGAACATGAAGTCTGCTGAGAGTGGGGAGTAAGCGATGTTTATTACGAAGAAGCACATTTCACGACGTACGTTGCTGCGAGGCGCGGGCGCCGCGATCGGGCTTCCCCTGCTCGATGCAATGATTCCGGCCGCGACGGCCTTCGCGCAGACGACCGCGGTGCCGCCGCGGCGCTTCTTCGCCGGTTTCGTGCCGCACGGCGCCGCACCGGGACACTGGGTGCCGGACAAGGTCGGTTCGCTGGGCGATCATCCGTTCCCGTTCATCTACAAGCCCCTCGAGCCGTACCGCAAGTACGTGACGATCCTTTCGGGTCTGCACGCGACGTCGTCGGAGCCGCCTCCGGGCGAGACGGGTGCGGACCACTGGGTGGCGGCCGCATTCCTGTGCGCGGAGAAGCCGAAGAAGACCGCGGGGCCCGATGTGCGCGCGGGGCACACGATCGACCAGGTCATCGCCGAGAAGATCGGCCGCGAGACGCTGCTGCCGTCGGTCGAGATGTCCGTCGAGGACCCGGGCTCGGGCTCGAGCAACTGCGGCGAAGGCTATAGCTGCGTGTACACGAACACGATCTCGTGGGCATCGCCGACGACTCCGCTGCCGATGGAGCTGAACCCGCAGGTCATCTTCGAGCGGATGTTCGGCAGCGGCAGCACGCCCGAGCAGCGCGCTGCACGCCGTGCCCGCAACCAGAGCATTCTCGATTCCGTCAACGACAAGATCGCGAAGCTCCGCAAGGAGATCAGCGGTCCGGATCGCGCGCGCCTCGACAGCTTCACGGACAACGTCCGGGAGATCGAGCGCCGGCTCGTGATCGCAGCGGATGCGACGGAGGTCGCGCCCGAGGATATCGAGGTGCCGCCAGGCATTCCGCAATCGTTCGATCAGCACATCAAGCTGATGTTCGACCTGCTCGCGCTCGGGTGGCAGGCCGACGTCACGCGCGTCGGCACGATGCTCTTCGCACGCGACCTGACCGGACGCCGCTACCCCGAAAGCGAGGCGCCGACGATGGGCTTCCATGGCGGGTCGCATCACGGCGAGGACCCGGCGACGATCGCGGAGTTCGCGAAGATCAACCAGTACCACGTGAAGATGCTCGCGTACTTCGTCGACAAGCTTGCGAACACGGAGGAGGGCGACGGCACGCTGCTCGATCATTCGCTGATCCTCTACGGCAGCAACATGGGCAATCCGAACCAGCATCTCCATTACGACGTGCCGCACGTGATCATCGGCGCGAACCACGGCCGGATGGCGGGGAATCGTCACCTCGCGTATCCGTCGCGGACCATCTCGACCGGAAACCTGCTGTTGAGCCTCCTCGACCAGTTCGATATCCACCGAGAGAGCTTCGGCGACAGCACCGGAAGGCTCGAGAACATCTAGCAGGGGGCCGCACGCTCGGCCGAAGCGGGAAGGGAATGAATCGACGAAGCTTTGACGGGCGCCGCGGCGGGCTGCGTGCCGCGGCCGCGGCGGTGGCGCTGCTGCTCGCGGCGCCGGCCGCTGCCCAGTCCGACGTCGCGGACGCCGCGATGCGCGGCGATCGCGCGGCCGTGCAACGCCTGATCGACAGCGGCCTCGACGTGAACGCGGCGCAAGCCGACGGGGCCACGGGGCTGCACTGGGCGGCCTACCACGGCGACGTGGAGCTCGTGCGCTTGTTGCTCGAGTCGGGCGCGAATCCGTCCGCGTCGAACCGTAACGGCTCGACGCCGATGTGGCTCGCTGCGACCCGCGGCGACGCGGAAATCCTCGCGGCGTTGCTCGCCGCCGGGGCCGAGGCCGACGAGGAGCTTCCGCTCGGACGGAGGCCTTTGATGCTCGCCGCACGCTCGGGCAACGTCGACGCGGTCCGCGTGCTGCTCGAGCACGGCGCGGACCCGAACGCCGCGGAGACTCAGCGAGGGACGACGGCGCTGATGCAGGCGGCCGATCAGGGACACGCCGCCGTCATCAGCGTGCTCGTCGAGCACGGCGCGGACGTCGCGGCCCGCTCCGCACCGGTGTTTCGCGATGGACGCACGGCGGCGCTCGGCCATGCCGAGGATCCGAGGGATGCGGTCAGGCGCCAGGTTCTGTCGATCCTGTGCGAGGACCCGGATCCGGACATCGAAGCGCTGCGCAATCTCGTCCGACAAAGCAACGAGCGCGTATGGGTCTCGCTCCGCGAGTGGGTCGACCAGCTCACAGCGCTCGATATCTGCAGCCGCGTGCAGCGCGGCGCGCTCGGCTTCGTGACCGTCACGGACAACGCGGCCGGGGCGGGTGCCGGGGGCGGGGGCGGCGGCTTCCGGCGCCAGCAGCAGCGCGAGCCCGACGGCGGCGAGCTGACGGCGCTCGTCTACGCGGCCCGCGCGGGTCACCTCGAAGCGGCGCGAGCGTTGCTCGAGGCCGGCGCGGACGTGAATCAGGTCACGCGTTACGGCTGGAGCCCGCTGCTCGCCGCGACGCAAAACCGCAACTACCAGCTCGGCAAATTCCTGATCGAGAACGGCGCCGACGTGAACCTCGCGAACAAGGGCGGCTGGACGCCGCTCTATCTCGCGACGGACAACCGTAACCTCGAGGGCGGCGACTATCCGACGCGCAGGCCCGACATGGACGACTTCGAGTACATCAAGCTCCTCCTCGAGGCCGGCGCCGATCCGAACGCGCGGATCATCGAGAGCACGGAGACCCGCACGGTCTTCACGAACCAGTGGCTCGACGAGAACGGCGCGACGGCGTTCCTGCGCGCGTCCCAGTCCGGCGACATCGAGCTGATGCGGCTGCTGCTGGAGTACGGCGCCGACCCGCACATCTACACGGAGCTCGGCGTAACGCCGCTCGCCGTCGCCGCCGGCATCGGCTGGGTCGAGGGGATCACGTTCGAGTGGTCGACCGAGCAGACCGTCGAAGCGGTGAAGCTGCTGCTCGAGCTCGGCATCGACCCGAACTACCAGGCCGACACGGGGCGGGTCGCGCTGCACGGCGCGGCGCATAAGGGGGCGACGGAAGTCGTCAAGATCCTCGTCGCGGCGGGCGCGCGGATGGATATTCGCGATTTCGGCAATACCGACAACCGCGGCAGCCCCGAGCTCGCCGCGCACACCTGGCTGCCGATCGATTATGCGGACGGGCTCGTTCGCGTCGGCGTGCAGTCCGCGATCCCGCAGCCCGAGACGGCCGAGGTGCTGCGTCAGCTGATGAAGGAGGCGGGGCTCGAGCCGCCGCCGGCCGGTCGCACGCTCGAGTCGATCTGCATCGTCGAGGTGTGCTCGCCGAACTACAACCCGATCGAGTACAACTGACGCCCGCGGACCGGAAGAGAACGCTGGAAGGAAAAGGGCCCGTCAGCTTGACGGGCCCTTTTGATTTTCAGGGTTGGTTCGTCTAATGCCGGATCTGCGTGCTGACCTCGGCGAGCTCGGTGTCCGTGCAGCTTCCGCGCTCCGCGATGATCGTCGGCCGCTCTGCGAGCTGCAGGATCCGCGGCGGCATCACCCACGGCTCCACGAGCACCTCCGGATCTTCTACCGTCACCTCGTAGAGCATCTCGTTGCCGGTTCGTGTGAACCGCTCGATCACGCGCATCTCGGTCGAATGGAAGTAGCCTCCGCGCCCGAGCCATGTCTCGTCCGTGAAGCCGATCGAGTCGAGCACGAGCGTATCACCTTCCCACCGGCCGACCGTGCGGCCCATGTACGAGTACGCGTACCGGTCGTCCTCGGTGTGCGATCTGCCGTCGAGCACGATCATTCGGAAGTCCGGGTACCCGCCGCCGCCATCGACACCGCCGCGGTAGAACATCGTGATGTCCTCCTCGGTGTGGAAGATCCGCGCCGGCGGTCCGTGCCGGGGGATACCGAGCGGCAGGCAGGTCATGACCGGGTCGTATTTGTTCGTCCACATGTCGAGCTCCTGGACCTTGTCCCAGTGCTCGGGCTTGTAGAGCGGCTTGTTGTTGTCGAGGCGCGGCGGCGCCATGAACACCCAGTCCGCGCTCTGGTTCGTCCACTCCATGCAGTTCTGTTGGAATGGGGTGCAGCGTCGGAACATGCCGCCTGGAACGCCTCTCAATCCCCCGGCGACGGTCCGCCACGAGCCGGTCAGATCCGGCTTCCCGTTCGGCAGCCGCGGCGTTTCCGCCTGCGCTCCGCGCGTCGACGGCCGGGCCGCAACGGACGTTTCGCTTGCCTCCGCCGTAACGGGAAGTGCCGCGCGTACGCTCTCCGGTACGGGCACGACGACGTAGACCTGCCCGATCTCGGTGACGGAGGTCTTCAGATCGCGGACGACGACGCCGTTGTGACGCTCGATGATCGTCCCGGCATACAACGCCTCGATGCGATGCAGGGGATTGTTGAAGTCACCGAAATCGCCGTAGAGGAACTCCGTCGTATTCGTGCCGTGGGTCACGACGACGCGCTCCGGGAGGAACGTCGCATCGAGCGTCGCCGTCGCCGTCGCGCCCGGGACGCCCGGAACCGGGTAAGTCACGGTGGCGCGATCCCCTTGCCACGACAGCGTCGCGTTCCCTTTCACGCCTGCGGCGGCCTGCCGGTCGAGCAGGGCGGCCGGGTTCTGCGCGAACGACTCCGCGAGCGACACGCCGGCCGCGGCCGCGATGGCGGCCTTCGCGGCGCCGTGCGGGCTCGCCCAGAGCCTGATGCGGCGCTCGAGGAGCGCGTCCGGGCGAGGTGTGGCCTTGCCCTCCCCAGGGATGATCTCCGCTCCGGGAATGTCCTCATCCCACGCGTATTCGCCGCTCATCGTCTCGATCGTCGAGTACGCCTCGCCATTCGGCAGCGTGCATTCGATCTGCGTGCGGTAGCCCGGCGTCTGATAGTTCGCGCTGATCCGATATTTCGTCAGCGTGCACGGCTCGCCGTTCACCCGGATCGTGCCCTCGGCGCGGTACTCGAGCGTGCCGATGAGCTCGGGCTCCGCCTGACCGCGCAGCATCCCCATGTGCCACGTCCAGTTGAACAGGATAGCCTTGAGATCCCGTGCGCCCGGCTCGGGCGTATAGAGCTGCTGCGGGCCGCCGAACCCTTGAGCACCGGCCGGCAGCGCACCGCACGTCGCGGCGCCGGCCGCGAACGCGCACATCGCAACGGTTCGTCGAATGGACATACGTCCCCCTGCGCGCCGGATGTTTCCGGCTCGGTCGATGTGTCAGTCGATTTCGAGGTCGAATTCGCGGTCCGCGAGCTCGAGACGTCTGATGAATCCCGACGGGTTACCGTTTCTCGCGGGTAGGATCGTGACCTTCAGCGATTGACCGGGCTTGATCGAGTCGCGGTTCACGCCTGCTCGCGTCAGCACTTGAAGCGACGCGGTCGTCAACACCCAGTCCGTCGTCGTGCCGTCCGGGTTCGGAACGGAGAGCTCGATGTTGGAGTGCGGGTTCCTGAAGTTCAGCTTCGTGAGTTGACCTTCGAGAACCACCTCTTTATTCAGATCGTAGATGCTCGCGACCGCATGGTGGGCTTCGACCTGCGTGCCGAGCATGACGAACGCACAGAGTGCAGCCAACCGCATAGGCCATCTGTTCATGGCTGCCCGTCTCCCCCGAGTTCAGGTTGCCGATTCGATGCTAACAACGGGCCGGCACTGCAGCAAGCGTGTTCCCGGCTAGGAGATCGTCCCGGGCGTCGACACGGGTGCCAAGCGTGCAGGGGCCGAGCCAATCTCGAAACCTTCCGCACGGAGGTCGGGCCCGGGATCGATCGCTTCACCGTCACGATGGCGGGCGCCGAGGCGAACCTCCTGCTGAACGTCGAAATGTAGCGGCTCCTGTGGGAGAATCGGCGGCACGACATCGCCTCTCGTGCCGCGATTCCTACTCGAAAGCGAAGCGCGCGGCCGTAACGCGGGGGGCGTCATCGGGTTGGAGAGTCGCTAATGTTTCGATCCGTTCTGCTTGTAGCGGGACTCTGTGTCGCCGGCGCGGCCGCTGCGCAGAGCCCGACGAGCTCGCCGCTCTACGTCAGCGAGTTCCATTGCGAGTCGACGCCGCCGCTGCGCGACTCGACGCCTCACCGCTGGATCGGCTGGGGGCCGACGGTCACGAACACGCGCTTCCAACCCGAAGAGGCGGGCGGCATCACGGTCGACGATATCCCGAAGCTCGAGCTCGCGTGGGCCTACGGTCTGCCTCAGGAGCAGCAGCCGCGCGGGCAGCCGGCCGTGATCGGCGGGCGGCTCTTCGTCGGCTCGCAGGCGGGCGCCGTCTACGCGCTCGACGCGAAGACCGGCTGCACGCATTGGCAGTTCTTCCCGGTGGCGGGTCTGCGCAGCGCGACGTCCGTCGGCCCGCACGAGTTCGCCGACGGCCGCGACGGGTTCGCGGTCTATTTCGTGGACTCGCAAGGCTACGTGTACGCGCTCGACGCGGATACCGGCGAAGAGATATGGCGCACGCGGGTCGAGGATCATCCGAGCGTGCGCGGCACGGGGGCGCTCACACTGTACGAAGGCAGGCTTTACGTGCCGATCACCGGGATCAACGAGGCGATGACCGGCGCGAATCCCGAATACTCGTGCTGCACGTTCCGCGGGAGCCTCACGGCCGTCGACGCGGCCACCGGCGAAATCGTCTGGAAGACGTATACGATTCCGGAGCCGAAGCGCCGCGGGACGAGCAGCGCCGGCCAGCCGCTCTTCGGGCCCGCGGGCGTCGGGATCTGGAACGCGCCGACGATCGACGCGAAGCG
>CAZKNH010000089.1:0-17025 GCA_964553875.1 uncultured Gammaproteobacteria bacterium
GGGCTCGTCGGTCGGCTACTTCGAAGGCGACACGCTCGTCGTCGAGACGACGAACCTGACCGACAAGCTCGGCATCGGCCGCTACGCCCACAGCGAAGACCTGAAGCTGATCGAGCGGTTCACGCGCATCGATCCCGATATGATCGACTACGTCGTGACCGTGCACGATCCGCGCACGTTCACGGCGCCATGGACGTTCCGTCTCACGCTGACGACTCAGCCCGGCTACGAGGTGCTCGAGTACTCGTGCCACGAGGGCAACTTCTTCGTTGCGAACGCCCTGAGGGCCGAGAAGGAGTACCAGCGCCGCGTCGCGGAAGCGCGCGCGAAGGGCGAGCCGATTCCGCCGCGGCCGACCGTCGCGCAGGGCGCGGGCCTCGAGATCTACCAGCCGCCGTCGCCGGACGAGGCGGTCAAGATCAACTGACGCCGCGGCCTCGACTGCATGAGACCAGGAACGGCCGCGACCACGCGGCCGCATGATCCCGCTTGCTCGAGCGACTCGAGCTCATGCCTGCTTCGGCTGTCGCTTCGAGACTGGGCGTTTCTCGTCTGCTCAGCGGTGCGAGCGTTCCTTGCTTTCAAGGCTTCTGCGTCGGATCCTCGATCGCCGCTCGTACTCGCGTCTCGTGCCCGGGCAGCCGCTCTTCTGTTCGGAATCCGCGGCGCGCAGCGCACGCAAGCGCCGCCGAGCGAGCCCGTATTCGAGGATGCGATCGAGCTCGTCGAGGTCGGAAAACGACGCACCGACCTCGGAAAACTAGGCAAGTCCCTGCGACGCGATATCGGGAAAGGACGCAATGTTCGATATCGATTTGATCCCGGGCTGGCAGACGGCCCTGGTCGTCTCGGCCGCGACGGGTCTGGTCTTCACGCTCGTCGCACGTCTGATCGAGAGATCCGATGGCGCGAAGACGGCCGTGACCGTCGTGGAAGGCGCGCTGTACGCGACGCTCGGTGCGCTCGGCGGGTTACTCGGCGCCCTCTTCTTCACGTACGTGCTGCCGCCGAAGTTCTTCGCGATCGCCGCCTTCGCGCTCGCCGCGATGTGCGCGGTCGGGATCGTGCTCGGACTCGTGCATGGGACCGGAGGCGCGGCGCGCAAGGCCGTCGGCATCGCGGTCTACGCCGTCCTCGCGATCCTGCTCGTCATTGGCGGGGTTGCGCTGTGGGACGCCGGCGACGACACCTCGCACGTCCTCTATATCGCGAGCTTCCTCGCGGCAAGCGGCGCATCGATGGGGATCTCGTTCGCCGTCTATCAGTCGGCCCACTGGGCGCTCGGCTGGCTGCTCGCGTTCGTGAACGGATCATGGGGTGCGCTCGGCACGTTGACCGGCCTGTTGCTTCACGTCGGCACGTGGACGTTCTTTTCCCGTGATGCGTCCGCGCCCGCCCCCGGTGCGGCGCGCGTTCTCCCGAACAGTGAGCGGCGCTTCTTCCACTGCTGGCAGAACGGTATGCGGATCATGCCGGACTACTTCTTCAGCCAGGGCCCGGTCATGACCGCATGGACGCAGCACGGCATGTGGCATGAAGCCGTGCACGTCGTGCAGCATTATTTGTTCGGACCTCTAATGCCGATCAGCTACGTCGCTTGGGCGGCCGTGATGGGTGTGGCCGGAGCGATCGTTGGCCTTGTCAAAGGCAACGGCATCGTCCACGGTGCATTCGCGTGGGCTTACGTGAACAATCCGTGGGAGGTATGGGAATACAATAGCGCATGGGGCTCGTCGAGCCCGACGCCCCGTAAGGTCAGCGATGCCGTCGTGAACCCAGGGAAGTCCGCCACCGACCTCGTGTTCGGCAACGCCCTCGCGTGGCCGCTGACCATCGCGTGGATCCTGCTCTGGGTCGTCGGCTTCGCGCTGCTCGTCGTGTTCGCGGGCGGCCGACCCTAGCACATCGGATCGGAATAAGGTGCACTCGAGCCACGCATGACCGTGCGCACGCCATTCTTCTTTCTCGCCGCGCTGACGATCGTGCTCGTCGTCTCGTTCGAGGTCGCGACGATGACGTTCGTTCGTCGCGTCACGGGCAACGAGACCATACCGGGCATCGGCGGACTGTACCTCGTGCTGATCGACGGGCTGCTGCTCTATTTCGCCGTGCACACTATCGTTCAGCACCTGCCCTATAAGAACGTCACGGCTCGCGTGTCTTCCGTCGTCATGCTGATCCTGTCCCTTGTCGGGCTGATCGTCGCGATCGGGATGATCGTGAGCGCGTTCACGCGGCTGCTGCTGATGGTCGGGCTTCTGATGGCGCTGCCGTTCGGCACGGCCGCGTATTTCGACCTCTACGCCGATTTTCCGCGGAACGAGGCGATCGCGGCGCTTACGTTCGTGATGCTGCTGAAGCTCTTCTTCCTCGTGATGCTCGCCCTCGCGAACGTCGGCTACCTGAAGTTCAAGGGGCTCATGGTGCTCATCGGCCTGTCGCTTCTCGCGACGTGGCTTACGAGCTTACTGATCGCCTGGCCGCCTCCGTTCCTGTCGAGCATCACGGACACGATCGCTGCGCTGATCACGGGGATCATCGGGCTGGTACTGCTCGTGCTGAGCTTTGTCACGTCGATCGTTGGCATCTGGCACGCGCTCAGGAGCCTGCGCCCGGCGCCTGGCCAGACCTAGCGGTGCCTCGTGCCGACTAGCGCTGGCGCAGGGTACCGCCGAGCGCACCGAGCCCGGCGAACCACAGCGCCCCCCTCTCTTCGCGGACGACGATCTCGCCGAGATGGCCGTCGGCCGGGCATCGACCGTTCACGGTACGAAACGAATCTCCGCACATGGCGAAGTCATCGTCGACGACCGGCTCATTCGCGAGGCAGAGGCAGACGACCTGCGGCCTGCAGCCCTCGTCGTCCGCACCGCACTCGTAACGAATACTTACACCCGTTCCCGACACGAGCTCGAACTTGGCGACACGTTGATTGGCTCCGCCGCCGAACTCGACCCGCTGCTCCGGGCCGGGCGCGAACGCGTGGGTGTCGTCGTCCCACGGCAAGTCGAGCCGCGTCCGGAACCGATCGAGGAGCGCTTCGAGCTTCGCAACGGCCGGAACTTCACGCGCCGGATCCCACTCGCCGTTCTCGATGGCCTCTCTGCTCGGCCGCTCGCCGTCGTTCGACGCGACGTTCCGGCCGATCGCCGCAAGCTGCAAGAGCACGACGACGGCGCAGATCACGATCAGCAGCTTCATCGTTCCGACGGGACCCGTTACCGCCGCGGCACGAGAAACTCCGGGCTCTGCTGGTTTCTGAGCCGCTGGAACTGCTCGTTGAGCTCGCGAATGCGATCGACCGGCAAGACAATGGTCGGCTGCTGCCATCGCATCGTCAGTATGATGCCGGTGCCGGCGTCGACCTCCCCCGTCCTGTTCGCGCGATCGACGACCAGGAAATGCATCGGCGAAGGCGCCGCCTCTCGAGGAGGCTCCGCGGCAAGGTAACGCAGGCCGTTCTGTTCGAGCAGCCGAATCGCTTCTTCCAGCCCCTTCCCGCTGACGTCCGGCACCGTGACCTTGCGCGCCCGCCACACCCACATGAGTCTCACGCGAGAGCCCGGCTCGACCATCAGCGTGCCGTCCGAGCGCGGATCCTGGTCGTCGACGATCTGGTCATAGAACCTCTCGGCCACCTGCGTGGGCTCCTGACCGGGTTGTTGAACCTCCTCGACGACGAGTCCCTGCTCCATGAGCGCTTCGCGTGCCTCCGCAAGCGGGCGGTCCCTGAAGTCCGCGAGCAGCACCGTCTCGTCCGGACCGAAGAGCCGCGGAATCGCGAAGATGGCGGCAACGACCAGAATCACGAGCGCGGCCGGCGCCGCGATCATCCACCATTTGATGCCGCGGCCCGTATCGAGGATCGGCGCGCGGAACGCAACCATGGAGCCGGCTTCCGTATCGTTGTCCGGATCGTTCAGATTCACGGCGACCGCGTGGAACGACAGCCTCGGCCGGTCGTCGTCCGACTCACCTTCGACCCGCTGCCCCGGAACCGAAATATCCACGGCGAAATCCTCGGTCGCACCGGGACGGATCTCGCGCTCCTCGCCGCCGCGCACCGTGAACCAGCCGGGATCGGCGCCTGCGCCCGGCTTCACCCGCAGCGCGGTGCGCACCGTCACGCCCGACGTGTTCGTGACCGTGTAGGTCACGGTGCCCTTCGCGGTTTCCTTGCGCTTCACCTTCGACGGGCTCAACGTGATTTCCGCGGCAGGGGTCGTGATCGTAAAGCTCGACATGGTTCTGTTTCCTCGAGTCAAGTGACTTCAGATGCTCCCGCGAGAGCGATCTTTCGAGCCCAAGGCGGCGACGATACGCCCGAACGCGCGCTCGTTCAACGCGCCCTCGTGTGCGTTCGCACGCTAACTAACCGCCCCGTCCGTTTCGCCTCGGAGACGACGTGCTAACCGCCCGCCGGCTCGGGCTCGAAGCGCACGTCGCAGGTCGCGAACGCCGGTTTCTCTGCTTCGACGATCCGCGTGACGAGCCGCTCGAAATCACGCGCCTCGTACGGTGCGATCAGTCGAAAATGAAACGGGGTCACGTCGTCCATCTCGATACGGAAGCCGCCGCAGCCGGTCGCCGTCTCGAGCATCCTGATCAGCGCACGCTCGGTGCCGCGCTCGCGGCCGTTTCGCGCCACCGCCGCGACGAGCTCGCGCAGCCGCCCTACGCCGCCCGGGAAATAAGGTGTCGCCGGAGGCCCTTCGAGGAGGTAATCGAGATCCGTCCAGCGGGCGAGCATGTAGACGAAGCGAGGCGGCGCGGTGCGCGGATCCAGGTATTGGGCGAATTTCGCGATCGCCGCCTCCGCAGGCTCGTGCAACGCTTCCTGCGCCGCGAGGAAGGCGTCGAGCGGCCCGCCCCGACCGACCGTGGCCTGAAAAATCTCGGGCAGCAGTCGTGCGATCTTCTCGGCCTTCATACGGTGGTCAGATGACCTCCTCCGAAACGACCTCGACCTCGTGCCGCGCCGATGCGAAGAGCCACCCTTCCGGCAACGCGACGTAATCCTCGAACGTCGTGCGCGACGCGTCGTGGAACGTCGCGCCGCCGTCGCGGCTGCGGAACACGCCGACCGGCCCTCCCGCCATGACGATCGGCGGGCCTTGAGTCTGCACGCGGGCCGAAACGTCGTTCACTTCGTGAAACAGGCGCTGCTCGTCGCGGATCGGCAGCCCGTTGTCGATCGGGCCTGAGAGCCAGCCCTGCTCGGGATGCGACGTCGCGAGCCGCAGGATGCCCGAGCGATTCGATGCCGCGAACACGTGCCCGTCGGCGAATGCGATCGCTTCGCAGCTCCCGCCCTTCCAGCCCGTGCCGAGCATGCGCCAGCCGCCGGGGTCGGTCTCGAATCCGCGGAGCTCGAGCCGCGCACAGCCCTGCCCCGTCTCGCCGCCCTCCGCCGCGAATCCGGCCCACAGAAACGCGCGGCCGCCGCGCATCTCCGTCTCGAGCACGCGGACATCGTTGCCATTCAAACCGGTGAGCCGGAACTTCTGCGACTGCGCGCCGGCCGTCGAGATCCAGACGCCCTTGCGCTCGCCTGCCGCGACCGCGATCGTCGTCGCACCATAGATCGCCGGCGCAGTCGCCACCGCCCAGAAACCGTATTTGTCGTCGTCCTCGATCACGATGATCCGCCGCGGCGGATCGTTCTTCAGCGGGTGGTAGACGAAGAAACCCTTCACGGTCGCGAGAAAGAGCTCCGGCTCGTCGCTCGACGCGGACCAGGCCGCGTCGTTCACGCCGAACGCGAGCACTGCGACGTTGCGCCGCCACGTGTCGCCGCAGTCGAAGGAGAGGTGGATCGAGCTCGAGCCGTCCGCGCGGACGCCGATCGCTGCGAGCCATCCCGGGCGCAGCGGATGAGGCAGACACAAGAGCGCGGTCTCGCCGTCCTCGAGGCGCAGCATCTCGGCCCAGCTGTCGCCATCGTCGAGCGTCCGATAGATCGCAGAGCCGCTCGCCGCGTGCCACGTGCGCGGCTGGAAGAAATCCGCTCGAACGCTCCGACACTGCCGCCTCGGCGATTCCTCGACGACGAAACGCAAACGCTCGACGTAGCGAACGCCCGGCTCCTTCGCTACGAGCTCGTGAATGTCGGACGCGCGGAGCGGCTGGCCGAAGTCCCGCGCAGCGAACGGCGAGATCGCGGCGTAGATCTGCTCCTCGAGGCGTCGCTTGACCGCGTCGGGGCTCTCCTCGCGAAAGCAAGCGACCCGGAGCTGCACGGCGACCGACCGAGTGCGCGCCCAGCTGACGACCGTTCTCACGCCGAGCGGCGCACGGCGCGCGACGACGGTATGCACGCGCTCGAGCAGCGCGGGCGACTGGTGCGCCTCGAGCGTCGCGGCGAGCGCGCGTTGTGCGACCGGAATTCCTTCGTCGACGTACGGCACGAGCTGGATCTCGACCGTGCCGGGCTCGCCATGGCGCCACATCTGCGAGCGCGCGAACGCGCGCGCACGGGCCGCGACGCGCGTCGCGAGCGCGGCACGCTCGAAATCGCGTGCCGTGACCGCGGTATCCATCGCACGCAGCGCATGCGGGCCGCGCGCGAGCGCAGCCTCGAGCGTTTCCGCATCACGGCCGCCCACGGCGCGCGCCGGATTGTCGACGTCGACGCCCGGATTCGGGCCGTCGATCGTGTCGAGCATGTGCGGCGCGAGATTACCGGAGCTGCCGCCTCCGCAGCGGTACCACGCGCGGATCTCCCGGCCGCCAGGCGGCACACGCGCGAGCGCGGGCGCCCGCGCAACGATCTCCCCCGACTCGCCGCCCTGCTGCACGGCGGGCGCGAACATGATGCGTCCCTGATGCCGGTCGCATACGTAGACCGATGCGCCAGGATCGGCGGACCAGAACCCTTCGACCTCCTGCCACAGGCGAAACGCCTTGCCGCCGAACTCGCGCGAGCGGGCGTTCGGCGGAATCTCGTCCGCCGGTTCCTCGACACCGATGATCAAGTCGAGGCCGTCGCCGGTGTCGGCGATGACCGGAGCGCGGGAGAGCTGGAAGACCTGGCCCGGCGCACCGTTGCTGACGCCGAGCTTTTCGCCTTCGACGATCTCGCAATGGATTGCCTTGCCTTCCGCCTCGTTCTCGTCCGCGGCGAGCTTCACGGTCTCGGCAAGCACGAACGTCACGCCCGCGCTGCTCGCCTTGATTCGGGTACCCGCACGGATCTCGAGCGGACCGGTGACGTCCTTTCGGCGCGTGAAGCGGACCGTGGCGACCGCCGCCGCAGGCGGGCCGATCGATGCTCCGATCAGGTTCAGGAACGCGACATACGCCTTCTCGGGCATCCGGTTCACGCGGTAGATCAGCATGTCCGTCAAGAATGCGGACGCTTCGAGCAGCGCGATCATCGGATCGCCCGCCGTGCGGTCGGTCCACTGAGGGCACGCGCGCGCGGCCGCTGCGATGGCTTGCGCGACGAGGTCCTCGAACGAACGGTCGTCGAGATTAGGCGTCGGAAACGGCATCGACATCCTGCCCATGAAGATCGAGATCGAACTGCAACGCGGCGATTTCGCTCGTCGCCCGTATGCGGTACTCGAGGCGCACGACGAGGCGTCCGTCCGCCGCGCCAGCGTCACTGCCGGGCTCCGCGGTCAACGACACGATTTCGATACGCGGCTCCCAGCGCGTCAACGCCGTGCGGATGTAGTGCATCGCAAGCCCCGCCGTTGCCGCGTCGTTCGGCTCGAAGGCGAGCCGATGCAGCGGACAGCCGTAGTCGGGTCGCATCACCCGCTCGCCGGGCCGCGTCGACAACAAGATCATGATCGCCTGACGGATCGCGTCGGCGCCTTCGACGAGCATGAGGCCGCCGGACGGAGAAAGACGCAGCCCGGACTCGCTCGGGCCGTGATCGCCGCCGGCCTCGAACGGCAGGTCGAAGCGCAAAGCGCGGAGTCTCTTCGTCGCGCTCATTCGCCGCGCACCCAACCTTGTCCGCTGCGATGCACGCGGTAGCGGGCGACGCCGGCCGGCGTGCCGTCGGTCAGCCCTTCGACGCCCGACAAACAGACCGGGCGGCCCGAGATCCTGATGAAGCTCGAATAGCCCTTCTGCACCTTCAACGTTCTCGTGCACGGCTTGATGCCCGTCACCGGACTGAAGTTCGGGCAATTGCTGATCGGCCGCCCTACCGGATCGCCGTGCACGAGCACCGGCGAGCCGTCGATGGTCACGTAGGACTGACGGGCCTTCGGATCCGCGCGCCCCGAGTGATCGCAAAGGAAGTACGCATCGAGCGTCAGGAGCAGCACCGCTCACCCCCTCTTGAAGTCGATCCTGTCCGCGACGATCGTGATCCGCCGCCCCGGCGCGGCGATCCGCAGATCCGCGCGCGTCTCGAGCACGACGCCGTCCGGGTCGAGATCGAGCACTCCGCCGCGCGACGTCAACGTCACGGCGCCGGTCGCATCGTCGAGGCGAAGTTGCTGACCGTCGCGCGTGCGAAGCGAACATGGCCGCGGACGCACGTGAGCGACGTCCCGGTCGTGCAGCGGATAGGCTCCGAACAGGCCGCCGAGCACGACGCCCTGCGCGGGGTTGTCGTTGACGAACGCGACGAGAACGTTGTCGCCTTCCTCGGGCTGTGCGACGAAGCCCTTGCCGTCGCCCGCACCGAGGCTCATCACGTTGAGCCAATCGGACTCGACGTCGTTGAACGCCTTCAGGCGAACACGGACACGGCCCGCGTCGTCCGGATCGTTCGTGTCGATCACGACGCCGAGCGTAATGGCCGGAGCAGCGAGCCGGACGGGATCGGGCGGTGCCTCGGACGAGATCGCGGACGTGAAGCCCGCTTCCGGCGAGTACGCATGCACGACGCGCGTCAGCGTGAACTCGCCGCGAAACGCGTCGTCGGCGCCGCCGAGCACGATCCGCGATCCCGGCTTGAGCCTCGGATCGCCTTCGGCGAGCCCGTCGAACGCATGCGCGCGCGCCGCGGCCCGGTCGAGATCCGCCTGCGCGACGCGCGAAACCACGTCCTCGTCCTGAGGTCCCGCTCCGCCGAAGATGTCGCGTGCGACCTCCTTCAGCTCGGCCGGTGCCCGCTGCCACTCGGGCACGGCATCGAGACTGAGATCGAGCACGGTCGCGACGTACGACTCGACGCGCCCCGGATTCCACGCACATGCGCGCGCCTCGGTCCGCAAGCCGACGGCGTTCGACAGGATCGCTGCTTCGAACAAATCCCGTTCCAGGTCGAGCTCGATCGACGGACCGCGCGAGCCGTGCAGCGACATCAGCCGGAGCGAGTTGCCGTCGAGGAAGAAATACTTTCCATAGGCCGCGCAAAGGTTCGCGAGCCAGTCGAGATCGTTCGTGCCCCACTGCACGATCAACGGCAGACGCGGACCGTCCTCGTCGGCGTCGAGCTCGACGCCGAGCGGGGCGACCACGGACGCGACGAGACCGGCGAGCGTATCGGGCCGACGCACGGCGAGCGCCTGCCGACGCCTCAACTGCTCGAGCGCGTCATGGGCGCGCACGGTCAGCACGCGCAGACCGTCCGCGCGCTTTTCCTTGCGGATCGACGTCACGGAACCCGAGAAGATGCGCATGCCGTCGAGGTCCATGAGCTCGCACTCGTCGCCGAGCGCGAGCGCGCCGATGGCCGAGGCAGGTGCATCGTAGAGCGTCAACTCACACATCGACGGTCTCGACACCTGCTGATGCACACGCCACCCGGACAGCGCGTCCAGGAATGCTTCCGACGCGGCGCGCCCGCCAATGCAAAGGGTGAACCCCGGCGCATGAAGACCGAACTGCCCGCTCATTGCTCTTGGCTGCGCAAGACCGACGCGGGCGGCGTCAGCAGCGTGCGCCCGGGCTCGAGCGACCAGAAATCGTCGATGCCGTTGTAGTCGAGCAGCGCGTGCATCAGCCGCAGATCGCCGTACACGCTGTCGCAAATCAGATCCGGCCGCGAGCTCGTGACCGGATCGGTCAGCACGACCGATTCCGGCAGAGATTCGTCGCTTCGCGTGCCGGTCCCGCGCGTCGGCGTATACGACCACTCGTCCGCGGGCTCCGGGCGCATCGGCAGATGCGTGCGGCGCAAGTGAATCCGCACCCAGCTCCTGAGCGGCGTACCGTCCGCAGCGAACCGATCGAAGCGTTCGGAGATGCCGAGCGCGACGCACGGAATGTTCCATGCGGCGCCCCAGATGAAATGGACGATCGGCGGGCCGACGGCCGAGCCGTCCGCGCCGCCGTTCTCGGTCAGCCGCCACAGCGGACCGCTCAACTCCCTGACGTCGCGCACCGCGAGCGATGCACCCGGCGCGGCATGCCCGCCGTCGTCGGCAACCGGCGCCGCCGGATCTTCAACCGACACCGGGGTACGCGCAGCGCTCGGCGGTGCCTGCAGGTTCGTACGGAAATCCGGCGCTTGCGCGAAGGACGGCGAGCTTCGCGCGAGCAGATCGACGTCGAACAGCAGATTGAGCTTGAGATCCGTGATTCCGCCGCCGACGACGATCAGCGGATCGTCCGAGCGCCGCGTGACCGCCAGCGGCCGCTCGTTTCGATTGCGCATCCGTACGCCGGAGCGTCGCTCGAACGTGAGCTCTTCCGGATTGATCATCGCGAACACGCGCTCGCCGGTCTGCTCGATCAGAAAGGCAACGCGTTCCATCGTTCGGGCTCCTCACGCGGAAAGCGTCCCGCCGCGACGTCGACATTCGTCTCGCGCGGCTCGAGCGGCTCGGGCAACTCGGGCCAGGGCGGCTCCTCCGCCGCGAAGATCGGCCCCGGCACCGTCATACCACCGAACGGCGACAGCGAATGGTAGACGCTCCCGTCGCGCGGCGCGTTTCGGTGACGCCGGTCGCGCGGCGTCGGAACGAGGCGCGGAGCGATCCACGAGACCGCAGGAGGCGCGACATCGACGTCCGGCGCAACGTGCCGAACTTCCGATCGAGCGCTCTGCGTCTTCGGCGGCGACGGCGCGTCGAGCGATGACGGCTCGGGAGACACGGCGACGTCGATGCGCGAACGTGGTGCGCTCGCACCGATGGCGTAGAAGGCGGCGGACGAAGAACGCTCCGGCGTGGGCCGCGCTGTCGGCCGAATCGCGGCGGGCGGCTCGGCCCGTCGATTCGCGACCGGGTCGAAACGAAATGCACCCATCGGCCGACGCGCCGCCTGCGGCATAGCGCTCGCATCCGTCGCGCGCGGCGGTGCATGCCGATGGAAGCGCGGCCTCGGGAACCCGGGGTCGCGGTCTCGATCGACCGCGCGCATCGGCTCGCACGCCTGCGCGGCGAATCCGATCGCAGGACGAGTCGCTCGAAATGCGCGCGTCGATCCGGACGTCGTCGGCAGCGCGGCCGGCGGAACCGTCACACCGACCGGCGCCACATCCCGTGACACCGGCCGCACGCCGAGCCTCTCTCCTCGAGCGGCGTCGCGTCGCGGTTCGCCCAGGGCCGCTGCACGATCGAACACCGTCGACTCGACGGCCGTGTTCGAGCCGCTGCGGCGGCCGATGGACGGCCCGCTCGCGGACGCTTCGTGCTCGCCTCGCTGATCGGGCTCCGCGGACTCGGCCGCCTCCGTTGCGGCGGCGTTTGCCGGCATCCGCTCCGCGACGAACCGCAACCAGTGCTCCGGCGCATCCGGATAACGCTCTCTGAGCCGCGCGAGCGTCGCGGCGAGCGGATCGGGATCGTCCGGACCCGGCCGCTCGTCCTTCTCGAGCGCCGCCGCGGCCGCATGCAACGCGCGCGCGAGACGCCTGCCGAGCGCGTCGAGCACTCCCCGGCGCGACACCGCCTTCATCACGTCAATTGCCCGTGGATGCGTCTCTCGAGATGCCTTCGTAGATCAGCCGGATCTCCTCGATCGCCGCCTCGGATCCGGCGGCATGGAGCGACGGCGCGATCAGCTGCGTGATCCATGCGCCGGACAAGTTGATGTTGAACTCGGGCGTGACCCCGTCGGGCGCCAGCATCACGACAGACACTTCGCGCCGCCGCACGACGCCACGCATCGCCTCGCGGAACCAGTCCCAGATCACGCCGGCCGACCGCGTCACGCCGTAACGGAACGTGGCCTCGCTGTAGTCCACGCGGCCGGTCAGATAACGCACCGTCTCTCCCGCACCGCCGGCGCGGAAAGCGATCGGCGACACGCGAGCCCCGAGCCCGTAGCACTCGGTGAACAGCACCTGCGCGCCGGCACCGAGATCGACGATGAAGTGGTAATTGCGAAGCGGCTCGAGTCTTGCGACCGTCGCCGATTGAGTCTCTTTTCCGTTGTCCGCCACGCTTCGTCTCCTCGTCTGCTGCGATCAGGCCGCTTCGAGATAGGCACCGGACGGCGTCTGACCGATCCGGAAAATGACGAACTCGGCAGGCTTCACCGGCGCGACGCCGATGACGGTGATGACTTGCCCCGCGTCGATCGTCTCCGGCTGGTTCGTCTCGGCGTCGCATTTCACGAAAAACGCCTCCTCGGGCGTCGCGCCCATCAGCGCGCCCTGCCGCCACAGGATCGTCAGGAACGCCGAGATATCCCGCCTGATCTTCGCCCACAGGAATCGGTCGTTCGGCTCGAATACGACCCACCCCGTGCCACGCTCGATGGAGAGGCGGATCAACATCATCAGCCGCTTCACCGGTATGTAACGGTTCTCGCTCGACGACGGCGCAAGCGTCCGGGCGCCGTAGAGCTTGACGCCCTCGCGTGAGAAGAACCTGAGCGCATTCACGCCCGCAGGATTCAGCACTGCCTGATCGGCCTTCGTGATCGCCTGCGTGACATCGAGTGCGCCGCGCACCGTCTCGTTCGCCGGGGCCTTGTGCACGCCCCGAGTGAAATCGGTGCGCGCGAAGATGCCGGCGATGTATCCAGAGGGATACGTCTCGATGATCTTCGACGGATCTAGCGCATCACGTGCGACGATGCCGAATGCAAACTGGGCGCCGCAGCCCTGGTCCGACTGACGCGCACGGAGCCCCCCCTTCCCCTCGCCGTCGGCTGCCGTGTCCGTCACGCGTGCAACCTGCGCCAATCGATTGATGTCCGAGACGCGCAACGGCGAGTCGAGAATCGCGAACCGGTCGCCGGTCCGCTCAGCGGATGTGAGCAGCGCGTCGTAGGACTTCGCGTCGGTCTTGCCAGGCGCCGCGATCAGCGAAACATCGTCGATCCGTTCGAGCACGTCGAGCCCCTTGCCGTTGCCCGCGATGACGTCCTCCGGACCGGTATTGACGATGTATGCCCGAGCGCCGCCGTTCAGGAAGAAGCCGAGCACCGCCTGCGCCAAAGGCGTCGACTTGTCTTTTTCGCCTACGTAGATGTTGCGGAACTGGGTCCAGCTCGTGACGGCGACCGCTTCGTTCACGCGCGCGTCGAGCCGCGGCGCTTGCCCGACGAATCCCGCGGTGCTCGTGCCGACCGCCTCGATCGGGCGCGAGCCGGATTCCACTTCCTCTACATACACCCCAGGGCTCAAGTACTCAGGCATGCTCGCTCTCCTTAGGGAACACGACGACGACTTCCATCTCCCTCTCGACGTCGACCGACACGTCGACCGATTTGTTGCGCGCGGTCACGATCAACGAAACGGGGCCGGCCGCCGGCACACCGGTGATCGCGAAGCGACCGCCGGTATCCGCGACGACGCTCTTGCCGAGGTCGGGTGCATCGATCCGGGCCTCTCCGACCGGCGTGCCCGCTTCCGTGACCACTTTGCCCTCGATGCGCCCGAGAAAGCGCATGCGGACGTCGTGGGGCTCGGTGACGATCGCCCCCCTGACCGCCTTCGGGGGCCGGACGAGTCGAGCGACGAGCGACAGGCACGGTGGCTCCGAGTCGGCCGCCTCGATCCGAACACCTTCGACGTCGAAATCGGGGTTTTCCCGAGCGCTGAAATAGATTCGGCTCAAAACGTGCTGATTCGCGAGCGCATCCGATCCGACGACCCGGAGTCGATACGTCAACGCGAAAACGTCGTCCCGTTGAAGAGAGCCGCGATCCGGCTTCCGGTGCTCGATCGATCGGAAGCAGATCTCGACGCGCGGCCGTTGGTCGCCCCCCGCCTCCTCCCGGACGGTCTCGAAACGCGAGACGAACGCAATGTCCGCATCGGCAATCTCCCGTCGCAACCAGTCCTCCACGCTTCGGCTGACATCGTCGATGTGCATGGCGGATACCGAAACGGCGGACGTTCTCGCGCAGGACCGCACGCCCGAGGGCGGTCGGCGGCACTGCATGATCCAAGGATTTCTCGCGTGCGCGGCGAGCCGACCGCATCGTGCGTGAACGGACGCGTTACGTCAAGATGTGGCATAGCTCGAACATACATCTAAGTAAATGTGATCGCGATAACGGCCGCTTCCGTCAACGCCGCGTTACTCTTCGTCCCTCGATCCCGTCGCCGAGGTAACAGGATGGGGACGCGCAAGTTGAAGCGACCCGAGGCGTCGCCGAGCGAAAAGCCGCCCGCTCCGGGCAGAATCGTGTTCGACAGCCGCGGCAATCCTGTCTGACAGTGGAATACCGACGCTGGCGACAGCACGACCGTGCTGCTCGCGCAGCTCGACAACCAGAATCTCGCGCTCGAGCCGACGCGCAAAGTCAGGTCCGCCGGTGAGCGCGAATGGCCCGATCGCGGACATCCACGACCCGCGCGAATCGGGGCTGCGGCGAACCGGGCGACGAAGGCCCGCAACGCGACCGACGAGGACCGTTTCGAGCTCGACGATCGCGCCTTCGGCAAGGGTTTCGATCCGTACAACCGCTCCTGACGTACGCGGCGCGACATCCGCGTACACGATGGCCCGCTGCGTTTCAAGGGCGTCGGGTCCTTGTTACGCCGACGTCGCTCGACGTCGTAAACTGTCGGTAGCTTCCAGTGCGCGGCTCCTCCATGCGGCCCGCTTGCGGCCGCCCAGGCTGACGCCATCCATCGAGCGAATCCCGCTCGTAACGCCGCGCGCTCCCGAGTCTCCGGAGACTACCGAATGTTTCGTTTTTTCGAGAATCTGGTCGATCCCTTTCCGCCCGAGGAGCCGGGGCAGCCGCCTCGCGGCCTGCTCGCGTTCCTACACTACTGCTCGCGTCCGGTGCTGCCGTGGCTCGTCGTGATGTCCGTGCTGACCGCGCTCGTTTCGATCGCGGAGGTCGGGCTCTTCGGCTACATGGGCGCGCTCGTCGACCGCCTCGCCGACGCGGACCGCGGCACCTTCTTCGCAGAGAACGGCCGCGAGCTCGTCACCGTCGCGCTGCTCGTCGCGATCGGCCTGCCGATCCTCGTGTTCGCGCAGTCGCTGATCATCCACCAGACGATCTTCGGCAACTATCCGATGCTCGTCCGCTGGCTCGGCCATCGCCACATGCTGCGGCAGAGCCTGCGTTTCTTCCAGGACGAGCTCGCCGGCCGGATCTCGCAGAAGATCATGCAGACGGCGCTCTCGACGCGCGAAACCGTCACGACGTTGATGGACGTGATGGTCTACGTCGTCGTGTACTTCACGGGCGCCGTCGTCCTCGTCGGGCAGACGGACCTGCTGTTGACGCTCCCGCTCGTCGTGTGGCTCGGCGGCTACATCGCCCTCCTCGTCTACTTCGTTCCGAGACTCAGAAAAGTCTCGATGGCGCAATCCGACGCGCGTGCGACGATGACGGGACGGATCGTCGACAGCTACACGAACATCCAGACGATCAAGCTGTTCGCGCACACGGACCGCGAGCAGGAATACGCGCGCGGCGCGATGAAGGAGTTTATCAAGACGGTGCACAAGCAGATGCGCCTCGTCACCGGTCTCACGTTCACGCTGCAGACGTTGAACGCGCTCCTTCTCGTCGGCATCGGCGCGGTGGCCGTCTGGGCCTGGTATCGCGAGATCGCCACGCTCGGCGCGATCGCCGTCGCGATCGCGCTCGTGATGCGGATCCGCTCGATGTCGAACTGGATTCTGTGGGAGATCGCGCAGCTCTTCGAGCACATCGGCACGGTGCAGGACGGCATCAAGACGCTGTCCCAGCCGCTCACGGTCACCGATCGTCCGAACGCGCGCGAGCTCGTCGTGACGCGCGGCGAGATCCGTTTCGAGAACGTGAGCTTCGACTACGCGGCCGAGACGGGCGTGATCAAGCATCTGACGCTCGAGATCCGTCCCGGCGAGAAAGTCGGTCTCGTCGGGCGCTCGGGCGCCGGCAAGTCGACGCTCGTGAATCTGCTGCTTCGCTTCTACGACGTGCAGGCGGGTCGCATCACGATCGACGGGCAGGACATCTCGGAGGTCACGCAGGAGTCGCTGCGCCGGAACATCGGCATGGTCACGCAGGACACGTCGCTGCTGCACCGCTCGATCCGCGACAACATCCGCTACGGCAAGCCCGACGCGACCGAGGAAGAGATCATCGAGGCGGCGAAGCGCGCGCACGCGCACGAGTTCATCCTGGACCTCGTCGACAAGCACGGCCGCCGGGGCTACGACGCGCACGCCGGCGAGCGCGGCGTGAAGCTCTCCGGGGGGCAGCGCCAGCGCATCGCGATCGCACGGGTGCTGCTCAAGAACGCACCGATCCTCGTGCTCGACGAGGCGACGTCGGCGCTCGACTCGGAGATCGAGGCGGCGATCCAGGAGCAGCTCTACGCGCTGATGCAGGGCAAGACGGTCATCGCGATCGCGCACCGCCTGTCGACGATCGCCGCGATGGATCGGCTCGTCGTCATCGACGACGGCCGCATCGTCGAGAGCGGCACGCACGAGGAGCTGCTCGCGCGCGGAGGGCTCTACGCGACCCTGTGGCGCCACCAATCGGGCGGTTTTCTCGCCTCCGACATCGAAGACGCGGACGCGGCGCGGATGCGCGAGGCGAAGCGCGCGTAGCCGGCGGCGTTCTCGCGCAGGCCGCGCTTCGGTGCCGCGCTTCGGCATTAATTAGGCGAAAACCAGGACGGATTCTGTCCGCGTTCCGGCGTAGAGTGACAGGTGGACGTCGGCGCTCCGACGTCCACGATACGGCCCCCTGAGTCAGCGATCC
>CAZKNH010000090.1:0-16852 GCA_964553875.1 uncultured Gammaproteobacteria bacterium
CGAGCGACAGGATGTTCTTCCCGCGTGCCGCCAAGAGAGCGCATCGAAGGCACACCCTCCACCACCGCACCGTAACGAAACGGCGCGAAACTCACTACCGAACGCAACGTAGGACCCCGCGGTGGAACCGCGGCGTCACCGCAGCACGACCCGCGACGCGCGCCATGCATCCGCGCTGAATACCGCAACCGCAATCCAGATCAGCGTGAAGCACACGACATGCGCCGCGGTCAGCGGCTCGCCGTATGCCAGGCCGACGACGAACTGCATCGTCGGCGCGAGAAACTGCATCACGCCGATCGTCGAGAGCGGCAGCCGACGCGCCGCGAGCGCGAAGCAAAGGAGCGGCAGCACCGTGAACGGGCCGGCGAGCACGAGCCACGCGGACATCGCTGGATCCTCCGCTCCGAAGACGGCCGCGTCCGCGGCGATGAGGCGTGCGATGTAGGCCGTCGCGAACGGGAACAGAATCAGCGTCTCGATGAAGAGGCCCGGCATGCCGCCTACGGCGACGCGGGCGCGGATCACGCCGTAGATCGTGAACGACGTCGCGAGCGTCAGTGCGATCGCGGGAAACGTGCCGCCGCTCGAAGTCAGCACGGCGACGCCGGCGCCGGCAAGCACGACTGCCGCGATCTGCGGCCTCCGCAACCGCTCGTGGAAAAACACGACGCCGACGAGCACGTACATCAGCGGATTGATGTAGTAGCCGAGGCTCGCCTGGAAGATCTGCTCGTGCTGCACGGCCCAGATGTAGACGAGCCAGTTGACGGCGATCAGCACCGCCGACAGGGTGAGCAGCGAGAGCTTCCGCCGATCTGCGAGCGCGGCACGCACGTCGGGCCACTGCCGTCCCGCGAGGATGATCGGAAGCCCGAACGGCACGGCCCACAGAATGCGGTGAGCCAGCACCTCTAGCGGCGGCACCGTCTCGACGATCTTGAAGTAGATCGGCAGAAAGCCCCAGAGCACGTACGCGACGAGCCCGGCGAGCAGACCTTCGCGCGTCCTGTTCGCACCGAGCTCCGAGCCCGCGTCGCGCAAATCCGCCGCCGTCGAGCTATCTCCAGCGATCCGAGATGGATCGTGCGCCGATTCTCGCTGCATGCGCCGCCCCGGCCGAGACGTCCCGCGCGAGCGGGGACGCTCAGCTCTCCGGCTTCAGATGCGGGAACAGCAGCACGTCGCGGATCGACGCGCTGTCGGTCAACAGCATCACCAATCGATCGATCCCGATGCCGAGGCCTCCGGCGGGCGGCATGCCGTACTCGAGCGCGCGGATGTAGTCCTCGTCGTAGACCATCGCCTCCTCGTCTCCCCGCGCCTTCGCCTCGGCCTGGGCGCGAAAGCGTGCAGCCTGATCCTCGGGGTCGTTCAACTCCGAGAAGCCGTTGGCGATCTCGCGGCCGCCGATGAAGAGCTCGAAGCGGTCGGTCAAGAACGGATCGCCGTCCGTGCGCCGTGCGAGCGGCGAGACCTCGGCGGGATAGTGCGTGACGAAGACCGGCCCGCGCAGCTTCGCCTCGACGAGCTTCTCGAAGAGCTCGAGCTGCATCTTGCCCGCGCCGTCCTCCGGGTGAAGCTCGATGCCGTGGCGCTCGCAGAGCGGAGCAAGCGTGCCGCGGTCGCGAAGCTCCTCCTTCGTCAGCGCGTCGCCGAAGCCGCCGAGCTCGAGCAGCGCGTCCTCGAGCCTGATGCGCGGAAACGGCCGGCCGAGGTCGAAGCGCTCGCCCTGGTACTCGATCTCGGTCGTATGGAGCAACGTCCGCGCCGTCTCACGCACGAGCTTTTCCGTGAGCGCCATGACGTCCTCGTAGTCCGCGTACGCTTGGTAGAGCTCGAGGATCGTGAACTCGGGATTGTGGCGCGTCGACAGGCCCTCGTTGCGGAACGCGCGGCCGATCTCGTAGACGCGCTCGAAGCCGCCGACCAGGAGGCGCTTCAGGTAAAGCTCGGGCGCGATGCGAAGATAGAGCGTCATGTCGAGCGCGCGGTGGTGCGTCACGAACGGACGCGCCGCGGCTCCGCCCGGCAGCGGCTGCATGATCGGCGTCTCGACCTCGAGAAAGTCGAGCGCATCCAGGTACTGACGGATGATCGACACGATCCGCGAGCGCTGCCGGAACACCTGCCGCGCCCGTTCGTTCACGATCAGGTCGACGTAGCGGAGCCGCACCCTGAGCTCCGGATCCGTGATGCCGTGCCACTTCTCCGGCAGCGGACGGAGCGACTTCACGATCAGCACGAGCGTATCGACGGCCACCGAGACCTCGCCCGTGTTCGTCTTGATCACCCGTCCCTCGGCGCCGACGATGTCGCCGAGATCCCACTTCTTGAACTCCGCGTACAGGTCTTCGCCGACGACGTCCCGCTGCACGAAGAGCTGGATCTGCCCCGAACGATCCTGGATCTTCACGAAGCTGTTCCGGCCCATCACGCGTTTGGCGAGCATGCGGCCCGCGACCTTGACGCGCACGTTCTCGCGCTCGAGTGTCTCGGCCGAATGCGCCGAGTACGCGGAGACGATCTGATCGGCGAGCGCGTCGCGCCGCCACGTGTTCGGGAACGCCTCGCCCTGCTCGCGCAGGCGCTTGAGCTTCGCGCGCCGCTCCGCGATCAGGCGGTTCTCGTCTCCGGGGGCATGTTCAGTCATCGGCGTCTCTGCTCCTTCCGTTACGGCTGCCCGCGCGAGCATGCTCACGCGGGAGGGGCACGTTCAGTCGTCGGCCGCTCGTACCCCTCCGTTACAGCCCCTGTCTCAGGCTCTCGCGCAGGAACGGATCGAGGTCGCCGTTCAGCACGGCAGTCGGCTGCCCGCTCTCGTAACCGGTCCGCAGATCCTTCACGCGCGACTGGTCGAGCACGTACGAGCGGATCTGGTTACCCCAGCCGATGTCCGCCTTGCTTTCCTCGATCACCTGCGCCTGCTCGCGACGCTTCTGCTGCTCGAGCTCGTAGAGCTTCGCGCGCAGCTGGTTCATCGCCGTCGCCTTGTTCTTGTGCTGCGAGCGATCGTTCTGGCACTGCACGACGATCCCGGTCGGCAGGTGCGTGATGCGCACCGCGGACTCGGTCTTGTTCACGTGCTGCCCGCCAGCGCCGCTCGAACGATAAACGTCGATGCGAAGATCGCTCGGATCGATCTCGATTTCGATATCGTCCTCGATCTCGGGCGAGACGAACACCGCGGCGAACGACGTATGCCGCCTGTGCCCGGAGTCGAACGGCGATTTGCGCACGAGCCGGTGCACGCCGGTCTCGGTTCTGAGCCAGCCGTACGCGTACTCGCCGCGGACGTGCACGGTCGCGCTCTTGATGCCGGCCACCTCGCCGGGCGAGATTTCGAGGATCTCGGTTTCGAAGCCGCGCTGCTCCGCCCAGCGCAGATACATCCTGAGCAGCATCTCGGCCCAGTCCTGTGCCTCGGTGCCGCCCGACCCCGCCTGGATGTCGAGGAACGCGTTACGCGAATCCATCTCGTTCGAGAACATCCGGCGGAACTCGAGGCGCTCCACGTCCTCGGCGATGCGCTGCACCTCCTTCTCGATGTCCGCGAGCGCGGCCTCGTCATCCTCCTCGCGGGCGAGCGCGTAGAGCTCGTCCGCATCGCGCAGCGCGGTCTTGATCCGGTCGAGCGTGTGGACGACCGCCTCGAGCGACGCGCGCTCGCGCCCTAGCGCCTGTGCGCGCTCCGGATTCGACCAGACGTTTGGATCCTCGAGCTCGCGGTCGACCTCCTCGAGCCGTTCGCGCTTCTCGCGATAGTCAAAGATACCTCCAGAGGGCTTCCGTTCGCTCCTTGAGGTCGGTGATCAACGCGCCGATCTGTCCCGGTTCCATCGATGACCTCTACTCCGTCGAAAAAAGAGAAAGCGTCCGAAGCGAATTCTCGAAGGAAAGGCTTCCGACACCGTTCAGCGGGGCGGCAATACTAGCACGGCCGTTTACGGATGAACGCCTGCGGCGGCCATGTGCTCGACGATCAGCTGCAGCTTCGGCGGCGACCAGTAGTCGTTGATGCCGAGCCGGTACGCAAGCAGGAGCTCGCGAGCCGGCGGCGGCTCCGTGCGGTGAAACGCGACCGCCTCGACCGGGCGGCCGCCCCCTTCGGGCCGAACGGTCATTCTAAGGTGCGCGTCCCGCAGCAGGCGGTATCCGAGCACCTCGAAACGCCCGTCGAAGCAGGGCTCGGGGAAGCCCTGCCCCCACGGCCCTGCGTCCTTGAGCAGCGCCGCGACCTCGACGGTCAGGTCCTCCGCCGCGAGCTCGCCGTCGGTCAGGATCCGCTCGGCGAGACACTCGGGCGTCAGGCACTGCCGCCCGACGTGCTCGATCGCCGCCTTGAACGCGTCGAACGCGGACGCGGCGAGCGTCAGGCCGGCGGCCATCGCGTGCCCCCCGAAGCGCTCCAGCATCCCCGGATGGCGCGCCGCGATCTCGGTGAGCGCATCGCGCAGATGGAAGCCCGCGATCGAGCGGCCGGAGCCCTTGAGCCTGTCGCTTCCGGCCGGTGCGAACGCAAACGTCGGCCTGTAGTAGCGCTCCTTGAGCCGCGACGCGACGAGCCCGACGAGCCCCTCGTGCCAGTCGCGGTGCGCGACGCAGACGACCGGCGGCAGCGACGCGCGATCGAGGTCCGCCGCCGCGACGAGCTCGATCGCCTCCTCCTTCATCCGCGCCTCGAGCTCGCGGCGTTCACGGTTCAGCTCGTCGAGGCGCGCGGCGAGCGCGGCCGCCTCGTCCGGGTCGTCCGTCACGAGGCAGCGGACGCCGACGGACATGTCGTCGAGGCGACCCGCCGCGTTGAGCCGCGGTCCGATCTGGAAACCGAGCGTCGCGGACGTCACGTCGCGGAGCGGCGTTCCCGCGGCGGCGGCGAGCGCTGCGATGCCCGGCCGGCAGCGGCCCGCACGGATGCGTCGGAGCCCTTCATTGACGAGGATCCGGTTCGTCCGGTCGAGCGCGACGAGATCGGCGACCGTGCCGAGCGCGACCAGGTCGATGAACTCGAGCACGGCGTTCGGCCGCCCGAGCGCCTTGCCGAGCGCGGCGAGCAGATAGAACACGACGCCGACGCCCGCGAGGTGCTTCTCGGAAAAGGGATCGCCCGGAAGGTTCGGATTCACGATCACATTCGCCGGCGGGACGACGTCGGGCGGCAAATGGTGGTCGGTGATCAGCACGTCGATCCCGCGCGCGCGGGCGGCCTCGACGCCGGCATGACTCGTGATGCCGTTGTCGACGGTCATGATCAGCCGGGGCGCGAGCGCGTCGACGCGGTCGACGACCTCGGGCGTCAGCCCGTAGCCGAGCTCGAAGCGGTCCGGGATGAAATAGTGCACGTCCGGGAAGCCGAGACGACGCAGCGTCAGCGTGGCGAGGGCCGCGCTCGTCGCGCCGTCCGCGTCGAAATCGCCGACGATCACGATGCCGTGCGTGCGATGCGCCAGCAGGAGCTCGACCGCGGCACCGAGCGCCTCGAAGCGGCCGACCGGCGTCATCGCGGAGAGCGAGAGCACGAGCTCGTCTATGCTGCGGAGCGGCCGCCGCGCGAGCACCTGCTTCAGCACGCGGTGCATCCCGGCCGGCCACGGCCAGCGGTCCGCGCCGTCGGTCAGCGGGCGCCGTACGATTTTCGGCATCGCCGCAAAGCTGTTAACGTGTACACGGGTCCTTCACGCCGCGAACGGAACGACACACCGCGATGGAAATAGCGAGGGAACAGGCCGAACCGAACGTCGTACGCGCGTGGGAGCCGGGACGCGTGCGGATCGGCGCGAGATGGATCGAGGGCCACGTGATCGTCTCGGCGGACCGCGTCATCACCGACTGGGCAGTGACCTCCGTGGACGCGATCGGCCTCGACGCGCTGCGCCCCGCGCTCGAGCTCGACCCCGAGATCATCCTCGTCGGCACCGGGCGCGACGTGCTGCTGCCGAACGTCGGCCTGATGCGCTCGCTCGCGGAGCGAGCGATCGGGCTCGAGACGATGACGACGCCGGCCGCGTGCCGCACGTTCAACGTGCTCCTGAACGAGCATCGGCGCGTCGTCGTCGCGCTGTTCAACCCGCGCTAGCATCGCCGCGCGGACGGCAGGCGCGGCCGAGGCGAGCAGAGCTTGCGCCGTCATCTCGGCGGCAGAAACTGCAGCGGGTCGATCGGCACGCCGTTGCGGCGAATCTCGAAGTGCAGTCGCGGTTGGCGCCCCGGCCCCAAGCCCATCTCGGCGATCTTCTGCCCGCGCGCGACGCTCTGGCCCTGCTCGACGAGCAGGCGGCTGTTGTAGCCGTACGCGCTCAAATACGTGTCGTTGTGCCGGATGATCACGAGCTGGCCGTAACCGATCAGCCCGCTGCCGGCGTAGACGACGCGCCCGCTCGCTGCGGCCTCGATCGCCTGCCCCTCGCGGCCGCCGATCCCGATGCCCGTCGCCGGGCCGCCGGCCTCGGAGCCGAAGCGGCTGACGATCGGGCCCGACGTCGGCCATCGCCATGCCGGCGGCGGGGACGACGGCATCGGAACGGGTGCGGCCTGACGGGAAGCCGTCGAAGACCTGGAAGCAGGCGCCGGGTTCGGCCTCGCCGCAGAGGACGCGGCGTTCGACGCTCCGCCGCTCGCCGCGGCGGTTTGTCCCGCGTTCGCCTCGGGATCGGGCGTCAGCCGCAGCCGCTGCCCGGCGCGAATGAAATCGGGGTTGTCGAGCCCGTTCCAGCGGGCGAGATCCCGATAATCGAGACCGTAACGCCACGCGATGCCGAACAGCGTCTCGCCGGGCTGCACGATGTGCACGCGAGGCGTGTGCTCCATCAGGGAGCTCGAGGAGCCGGCGCAGCCGGCGATCATCAGCAGCAACGTGACCGGCGCCGCTCTCATTGCCACCCGTAGATCACGAGCCCGACGACGACGCAGGCGACGGTGATCCACCCGAGCGTATCGATGTGCTGCTTGAGCCGTCGCTCCATCGTTTCGCCGCCCCACATCAAGAGCCCGGCGACGAGGAAGAAGCGGCCGCCGCGGCCGATGAACGACGCGACGGCGAACACCGGCAGCGTGAAGTGGAGCGCGCCCGCGGCGATCGTGAACACCTTGTACGGAATCGGCGAGAAGCCGGCGATGAGGACGGCCCAGAACCCCCATTTCTGGAACATCTCGGTCGCGGCGAGGTAGCTCTCCCAATAGCCTCGCGCCTTGAGCAGCGGCTCGACCGCGTCGAGCGCGAGCCAGCCGATCGCGTAGCCCGCGACGCCGCCGATCACGGACGCGAGCGTGCACCAAAACGCGTAATGCCACCCGCGCTCGGGGCGCGCGAGCGTCATCGGCGCGAGCATGACGTCCGGCGGGACCGGGAAGAACGACGACTCGGCGAAACTCAATGCGACCAGGTAGCGCAGCGCGTGCGGGTGCCGGGACCAGCGGATCACGCGGTCGTAGAGCGCCGAGAAGAGCCTCAATGTTCGGTTCCTTCGACGAGCGGCACGAAGCTGACCGGCACGATGTTCCGGCTCCGGTACTCGCTGCCTTCGCGCGTCACCGCGATCAGCGTCTGCCGCCCGCGCTCGCCGATCGGAATCACGAGCCGCCCGCCGTCATCGAGCTGCTCGAGCAGCTCCGGCGGGATCTTCTCCGGCGCCGCCGCGCACAGGATCCCCTGGAACGGGGCCTGGCTCTTCCACCCGTGCCAGCCGTCCGAGTGACGCAGGCTCACGTTGTTGATGCCCAGCCTCTTCAGATTCTCCTGCGCACGCCTGTATAGCGCATGAATCCGCTCGACGCTGTAGATGTGCTGCACGAACGGCGCGAGCACCGCCGTCTGGTATCCGCAGCCCGTGCCGATCTCGAGCACCTTCTGCAGCCGGTTGCCGGGCGGCAGGTCCGTGATCAGCGCGACTGTCATCAGAGCGACGATGTAAGGCTGCGAGATCGTCTGGCCGTAACCGATTGGCAGCGCCGTGTCCTCGTACGCGCGGCTCGCGAGCGCCTCGTCGACGAAGAGATGGCGCGGAACCGTGCGGATGCGCTCGAGCACACCCTCGTGGCGGATGCCTTCCGCGCGCAGGCGCTCGACGAGCCGCTCGCGCGTGCGCGCGCTCGTCATGCCGATGCCGTTCAGGTCGCGACCGGTCATGACAGCTTCTCGATCCATTCTCTGAGCGGCGGCAGCGCCTTGTGATCGGTCAAGTCGAGCTTGAGCGGCGTAACCGAGACGAAGCCGTTCGCGACCGCGTGAAAATCGGTGCCGGGCCCCGCGTCGTGGCCCGGACCCGATGGGCCGATCCAGTAGATCGGCCGCTTCTTCGGATCCAGCTGCTTGATCACCGGCTCCGACTTGTGACGGAAGCCGAGCCGCGTGATCTCGAACCCGCGGATCTCTTCGAGCGGCAGATCCGGAACGTTCACGTTGAAGATCGTGTCGGCCGGCAGCGGATGCTCTCGCATGTGCAGGACCAGCCGCCGCGCAACCTCGGCCGCGGTCGCGAAATGATGGCCCTCCTCGAGCACGAGCGAGACGGCGACCGCGGGGTACCCGAGAAAGCGGCCTTCCATCGCCGCCGCGACCGTCCCGGAGTAGAGGACATCGTCGCCGAGATTGGCGCCGTGATTGATGCCGGAGACGACCATGTCCGGATCGCGCTCCAGGAGCCCGGTGATCGCGATGTGAACGGAATCCGACGGCGTGCCGTTCACGTAGTACATGCCGGGCCGGACCTCCTCGACTCTGAGCGGCGTATCGAGCGTCAACGAGTTGCTGACGCCGCTCTGATTGCGCTCCGGCGCGACGATGGTGATCTCGGCGATGTCCTCGAGTTTCTCGGCGAGAGCCTTAAGGCCTTGGGCTCGATACCCGTCGTCGTTTGACAATAGGATGCGCACGCCCCGTTCCCTGGAAGAGCGAAGAACGGTGCAACTATACTTGAACCGTCAGGGCACAGGGACTAGGCGGCACGGTGATGGACGGCGGCAACGACGACCGCACGGTGTTCCGCGAGGCGATGCTCGGCGTCACGCCTCTGAAACGGCAGAATCGCGTGCCGCCGTCGCGACCGCGGCCGGCCGCTCGTGCCCGCTTCAGCCGTGCAGCGCATCTGACCGTGCTCGAGGAAAGCCTCTGCGGCGAGCTCGTCGAGCAGGCGAGCGGAGAGATCGAGTTCCGCCGCGACGGGGTCGGCGCCGAGATCCTGCGCGGCCTGCGCAACGGCCGCTTCGCCGTCGAGGACGAGCTCGACTTGCACGGCATGACGCGCCTCGAGGCCGAGAACGCGCTGAAGGACTTCGTCGCCGCGAGCGTCGCCCGCGGCCACGGTTGCGTCCGCGTCGTGCACGGCAAGGGCAGCCGCTCGGGGCCGGGCGGCCCGGTTCTCAAGTTCGCGGTCCAGGAATGGCTCGCCCGCTGCGGCAATGTGCTCGCGTTCGCGTCAGCGGACCGCCGACACGGCGGTAGCGGCGCCGTCTACGTGCTGCTCGGGAAGCGCTGACGTCGGATCGTTCGCCGCGGCACGCGTCGCATCGTCGGGCGCGGCACGCGCTCGAGCCGCAGCCTCGTACGGCACGATCTGGTAGAAGCTCTCGTTCGGCAGGACCATGCCGAGCTCGCTGCGCGCGCGTTCTTCTGCCGCCGCGAGCCCGTTCTTGAGATCGAGCACCTCGGCCGCGAGCGCGGCATTGCGCTCGGCGAGGAGACGATTCTCGTTCGTGCGTTCCTCGACCCGCGCTCTCAAGCGCCAGACTTCGCGGAAGCCGCCGTCCGCGACCCACAGCCTGAACTGCAGCACGGCGAGCGCGACGGCAAGTGCGACGATCAGCGGCCGCATGCGTTCAGTCGCCCGCGCAACGCAAAAGGTGCCAGACACCCTTTCTGCCGAAAAACGCGTCTGACACCTTTTCTCGTCAGGAAACCGTTACAGGCGGATCGGAAAGGCCGCGGCACCGGCATATTTCGCGCTCCCCCCGAGCAGCCGCTCGATGCGTAGCAGCTGATTATACTTGGCGAGCCGATCCGATCGACACAGAGAGCCGGTCTTGATCTGCGTCGCGCGCGTCGCGACCGCGATGTCCGCGATCGTCGCGTCCTCGGTCTCGCCGGAGCGATGCGAGACGACGGCGGAGTAGCCCGCGTCGACGGCCATGTCGATCGCGGCGAGCGTCTCCGTCAGCGTGCCGATCTGGTTCGGCTTGATCAGGATGCTGTTCGCGATCTTCTCGGAGATGCCCTGCGCGAGGATCTTCGTGTTCGTGACGAAGAGATCGTCGCCGACGAGCTGGACCCGGTTGCGCAGACGGCCGCTCAGCCGGCGCCAGCCGTCCCAGTCGTTCTCGGCCATGCCGTCCTCGATCGACACGATCGGATAGCGGGCGACGAGGTCCTCGAGGAACTCCGCGAACTCGTCGGCACGGAACCGCCGCCCTTCGGACTCGAGCACGTACAAGCCGTCGGAGAAGAACTCCGAGCTCGCGACGTCGAGCCCGAGGTAGACGTCGCGGCCGAGGCCGTAGCCTGCCGCCTCGACGGCCCGCACGATCGTCTCGAGCGCCTCCTCGTTCGAGCGAAGATCCGGCGCGAAGCCGCCTTCGTCGCCGACCGCGGTGCTCAGGCCGCGCGACTTCAACACTTGCTTCAGCGCATGGAACACCTCCGTGCCGCAGCGAAGCGCCTCGGCGAACGTCGGCGCGCCGACCGGCAGGATCATGAACTCCTGGATGTCGACGTTGTTGTCGGCGTGCGCGCCGCCGTTCAGGATGTTCATCATCGGCACCGGCATCGTGTACTCGCTGCCGTCGCGGAGGTGCCGGAAGAGCGGCACGCCCTTCTCCGCCGCGGCCGCCTTCGCGCTCGCGAGCGACACCGCGAGGATCGCGTTCGCGCCGAGCCGCTCTTTGTTCTCGGTGCCGTCGAGCTCGATCATCCGCTGGTCGATCGCCGCCTGGTCTTGCGCGTCCAGGCCGACCAGCGCGGACGCGATCTCCCCTTCGACGTTTGCGACGGCCTTCGTCACGCCCTTGCCGAGGTAGCGCTTCGGGTCGCCGTCGCGAAGCTCCACGGCTTCGCGCGTGCCCGTCGACGCGCCGGACGGCACGGCCGCCCGTCCCACGGCGCCGCTCTCGAGCTCGACCTCGGCCTCGACGGTCGGATTGCCGCGCGAGTCGAGGATCTCGAGGCCGCGAATCGTCCTGATCTTGCTCATCCGATCACTCCTTCCCGGAAAACGTGTCTGACACGATTTTCGTCGCAAAAGGTGTCTGACACGATTTTTCGGGGAAAAGGGTGTCAGACGCCATGTTCTTCGGTGAGGCCGCCGCTCTTCACGACCTCGTCGATGCGCTTGAGCTGCGCGAGGAGGCTCTCCATGCGATCGAGCGGCCACTGCGTCGCGGCGTCGCAGAGCGCCTCCTCCGGTCTCGGATGGGTTTCGAGGAACACGCCGGCGACGCCGGCCGCGACCGCGGCCCGTGCGAGCAGCGGCACGTGCCGCCGCTCGCCGCCCGACGCGCGCCCGAGCTCACCGGGCCGCTGCACGGCGTGCGTCGCGTCGAACACGACCGGCGCGCCGCTGTCACGGAGGACGGCGAGCGCGCGCATGTCCACGACGAGGTCGCGATAGCCGAATCCAACCCCACGCTCGCAGACGAGGAGCCTATCGTTGCCCGTCGAGCGCGCCTTCGCGACGACGCTCTTCATCTCCTCGGGTGACAGGAACTGTCCCTTCTTCAGATTGACGGGCTTCCCCTGGCGTGCGACCGCGAGGATGAAATTCGTCTGCCGGCAGAGGAGCGCCGGCGTCTGCAGCACGTCGACGACCTCGGCGACCTCCGCGAGCGGCGTGTCCTCGTGCACGTCCGTGAGCACGGGCAGGCCCACGTCACGCTTCACGCGCTCGAGGATCCGAAGGCCCTCGGCGAGGCCGAGCCCGCGGAAGCTCTCGTGCGACGTGCGGTTCGCCTTGTCGAACGACGCCTTGAAGACGAGCGGCATCCCGAGCCGTTCCGCGATCGACTTGAGCCGCTCTGCCGTGTGCAGCACGAGCGGCTCGCTCTCGATCACGCACGGGCCGGCGATGACGAAGAGCGGAGCGTTATGGCCGGTCTCGAAGCCGGCGAGATTCATGCGTGGGCAGCCGCCGCCCTCGGCAGGCGCAGGCCCTGGCACGCCCGCGCCGCGGAGACGAAGCTCGAGAAGAGCGGATGCCCGTCCCGCGGCGTCGACGTGAACTCCGGATGGAACTGCGACGCGAGGAACCACGGGTGGTCCGGAAGCTCGATCACCTCGACGAGCCCGTCGACGGAGAATCCGGAGAAGACGAGGCCCGCCTGCTCGAAGCGCTCGAGGTAACGGTTGTTGAACTCGTAGCGGTGCCGGTGACGCTCGTAGATCACGTCGCGGCCGTAGATCGACCGCACGAGGCTGCCTTCCTTGAGCGTGCAGCGCTGTGCGCCGAGGCGCATCGTGCCGCCGAGATCGGAGTCGGCGCTCCGCTCCACTGTCCGCCCGCTCTCGTCCTGCCACTCGGTGATCAGCGCGATGACCGGATCGGGCGTCGCGCTGTTGATCTCCGTCGACTGCGCGTGCACGAGGCCGAGGACGTTGCGCGCGTACTCGATGATCGCGACCTGCATGCCGAGACAAATGCCGAGGTACGGCACGCGCTTCTCCCGCGCGAAGCGCACCGCCTGGATCTTCCCTTCGATGCCGCGCTCGCCGAAACCGCCCGGAACGAGGATCGCGTCGGCGTCCGTGAGGCACTCCGTGCCCAGCCGCTCGACGTCCTCGGATTCGACGTACTTGATGTTGACGCGCGTCCGCGTGTGGATGCCGGCGTGCGCGAGCGCCTCGTTCAGCGACAAGTACGAATCCTTGAGGTTCACGTACTTGCCGACCATCGCGATCGTGACCTCCGCCTCCGGATGCGCCTTCGCGTCGACGACGGCCTGCCACTCGGACAGGTCGGCCGGCGGCGCGTCGAGCTTCAGCTTCTCGACGACGATCTCGTCGAGCTGCTGCTCGTTCAGCAGCATCGGAATCTTGTAGAGATCGTCGACGTCGACGGCCGAGATCACGGCGCGGGCCTCGACGTTCGTGAAAAGCGCGATCTTGTTCCGCTGATCGGGCGGCAACGGCACCTCCGACCGGCAGACCAGAATGTCCGGCTGGATACCGATCGAACGCAGCTCCTTGACCGAGTGCTGCGTCGGCTTCGTCTTGATTTCCTTCGACGCCGCGAGGAACGGCACGAGCGTCAGGTGGATATAGAGCGCGCGGTCGCGGCCGAGCTCGACGCCCATCTGCCTGATCGCCTCGAGAAACGGCAGCGACTCGATGTCGCCGACGGTGCCGCCGATCTCGACCATGCAGACGTCCGCATCCTCGGCGCCCTTGAAGATCGATTGCTTGATCTCGTCCGTGATATGCGGGATCACCTGCACGGTTGCGCCGAGATACTCGCCGCGCCGCTCCTTCGCGATCACGTTCGAATAGATGCGGCCTGTCGTGAAATTGCTGTTGCGGCCGGTCTTCGTGCGCACGAAGCGCTCGTAGTGCCCGAGATCGAGATCCGTTTCGGTGCCGTCCTCCGTCACGAACACCTCGCCGTGCTGGAACGGACTCATCGTTCCGGGATCGACGTTGATGTACGGATCGAGCTTGATCAGGCGAACCTTGAGCCCGCGCGCCTCGAGAATCGCGCCGAGACAAGCGGACGTGATCCCTTTGCCGAGAGACGACACGACGCCGCCGGTGATGAAAATGAATCGGGTCATACTCCGCCTGTCCGGAACGCTAAAAAAAACGCGCCTGCCTTGCGGCGGCACTCCCACACGCGCAAGAACGATTGGTGCTTCGGAGACGGTATTACAACGTACCAGAACGGTCCCGGTGCGGCCAGCCCGCGGCACGAGCCCCGTCAGTCGATGCGCGGATGATCGAGCCAACGCACGCGCCAGCGCGGCTCGTCCGGCCGTGCGCGGCACGCCGCATCGTCGATCGCAAGATCCGCGACCGCGACGAGCTGCTCGCCGCGATAGAGAAGCGGAATCCGCGCGCGCATCCACGGCACGATGCCTTGCTCGCGCAGCCACGCCTTCAGCGTTCGATGATGCGCGGCGCCGGCCGGCTTGAAGCGCTCGCCGCCGCGACGGAAACGCACGTCGAATCCTTCGGCGGCCCACGACTCGGGCACACCGGGCGCGGCCGGCGCGGCCCGCTCGAGCACGATGCGTCCTTCCGGTCCGTGCCACGGCTCGGTCGCGCTGACGCGCATCGGCGCCGCCGCCGGAGCGGCGCCGACCGACTCGGCGCGCGCGGCGTCGCCGCACGGGGCGCGCCGCGGCACCGCGTCCGCCGTCGAACCCGTCTCCGGCACTCGCGCCGCGTCGGACGCCGCGCGCTCGCCCCGATCCGCCGCGCGCGCGAGCAGATACAGCCGATCGCGATGGATACGCGCCTCGGCCCCACCCCATTCGACGCGTCGCGCGACGTCGTCCGGCCCGCGGCCGATCGCGCGGCGAAGCGCCTCGAGCCTCCGCGCGTTCGGCATCGGCAGGCCCGCGTCGCGGATCGCGCGCCTCAGCGCGTTGCGCTGGCGGGCTTCGCCGAGGGCGCGCAGCGGCGCGAGCGGCACGCGGCCGCGCTCGGCGCCCGCGTCCGCGAGGTCCCGGCGCGCGACGTCGTCGAGGATGCTTTCGGCATCGCGCATCGCATCCGCGAGCCGGCTGGCACGAAGGGCGGCGGCATCGCCCCAGCGCTCGCGGATCACGGGCGCGAGCCGCGACCGCACGAGGTTACGGTCGAACTCGAGCGAGCGATTGGAGGGATCCTCGAGCCACTCGAGGCCCCAGCGCTCGGCGATCGCGGCAAGCTCGGCTCGCGTGAAGCCGAGCAGCGGCCGCGCGACCCGCGCGCCGCCGAGCCGCGCGACGGGCAGGATGCCGCGCATGCCGCGGACGCCGGCGCCGCGCAGGAGGCGCAGCAGCAGCGTCTCGAGCTGATCGTCCGCGTGATGCGCGGTCAGCAGAATCTCGTCCGGCGCGAGCGCGGCGGCGAGCGCGGCATACCGGGCGCGGCGCGCCGCGGCCTCGATGCCGATCCCGGCGCTTCGGTCGACGGTCACGGCGAGCCGGACGAAAGGCACGCCGAGGCGTCCGCTGACCTGCTCGCAGTGCAGTGCCCACGCGTGTGACTCGGGGTGAAGGCCATGGTCGACGTGCAGCGCGCGAATCGAGCCGCCGTCGGCGATCCGCGACAGCGCGGCGAGGAGCACCATCGAATCGAGGCCGCCGCTGAACGCGACGGCATAGCGGGAAGCGGAGGAGACGGGGTCGGGAAGCGCCGCCCGCACGCGGTCGAGAAACGAGCGGTCGGCTCCGGGTGCGGTCGAGCGGGGCGTCGTCAGCCTTCCTTGAATACGCCGTAGCCGGCGATCTTCGCGCGGCGGACCCGCACGAGCTCGTCGACGGTCTTCGCGCCGAGCTCCTCGAGCGCCTGCAGCAGCGCGTTCTTCAACGTCTCCGCCATCGCGAGCGGATCCCGGTGCGCGCCGCCGAGCGGCTCCGGGATCACGTCGTCGATCAAACCGAGCTTCTGCAAACGATCCGCCGTGACGCCCATCGCGTCGGCCGCGGCCTCCGCCTTCTCGGCCGTCTTCCACAGGATCGACGCGCACCCCTCGGGCGAGATCACGGAGTAGATGCTGTACTGCAGCATCATCATCTTGTCGGCGACGCCGATCGCGAGCGCGCCGCCCGAGCCGCCCTCGCCGATCACGACGCTGACGATCGGCGTCTTCAGGCTCGCCATCGTGAAGAGATTCCGCGCGATCGCCTCGCTCTGCCCGCGCTCCTCGGCGCCGACGCCGGGATACGCCCCCTTCGTGTCGATCAACGTCACGACGGGCAGCGAGAACTTCTCCGCGAGCTTCATGATGCGGAGCGCCTTGCGGTAGCCCTCGGGGCGCGTCATGCCGTAGTTCCGGTCGATGCGGTCCTTCGTGTCGCGCCCCTTCTCGTGGCCGATCAGGGCGACCGGCTGGCCCTCGATCCGGGCGAGACCGCAGATCAGCGAATGATCGTCGGCGTACATCCGATCGCCGTGCAGCTCCTGGAAGTCCGTGAAGCAATGCTCGATGTAATGCAACGTATCCGGGCGGTGCGGATGCCGCGCGAGCTGCACGACCTGCCACGGCGTCAGGTTCGAGAAAATCCCTCGAGTCAGCGACTCCCGCTTCTTGCGCAGCCGTTCGATCTCCTCGCTGATGTTGATGTCGGCGTCGTCGCCGACGAACTTCAGCGCGTCGATCTTCGCCTCGAGCTCCGCGATGGGTTGTTCAAAGTCGAGGAATTTCAAGTCCATGCGAACGCCTGTTGATCTGCTCTGCACGATACATCCAGCGGAGGCGCGCTTTCAAGAGCGTATGCCGCAAATCCGCGACGCGGGCCTGCGCGGGCGGCAGGACTCGATCCAGTGTGCCGGGGTTCGCGCCGATAGAGAAGTCCGCGAAGACCGACATGCGAGCCCGCGATGGCCACTTGGGTCGCCGAGAAGCAGCGGCGGAGCACGGTCGATCCTACCGGAAGCGGGCGCGGATCCGCTAAACGAAGTGCTTCGGATAGTGGATCAAGAACCGCTCCTCGCCGAGGAGACGCGTCAAAGTGTCCCGCAGCTCCCGGGTCGGCCGGACCGACCACTCCTCGCCGAGCGTCAACAGGGCCTCCGCCGTGCTCGTCTCGTACTTGAGGCAGACCTCGCACTTGCCGCGGGTGAACGGCTTCAGCGCGTTCTTCAGCGCGGGCACGAAATCCGGACGCGTCTCCCCGCCGCGCCAGCGGATCGTGATCCGCCGCGCGTGCTCCTCGATCTCGTCGTCGA
>CAZKNH010000091.1:0-16731 GCA_964553875.1 uncultured Gammaproteobacteria bacterium
ATCAACGGCGTCGCGTGGGACGCCGTCGAGCTGCCGAGCCAGTTTCTCGAGAACTACGCGTGGCGGCCCGAGGTGCTCACGTCGATCTCCGGCCATCACGTGACCGGCGAGCCGCTGCCCGCCGAGACGATCGCGCGGCTCAACGGCTCGCGCACGTTCATGGAAGGGCTCGCGACCGTCCGTCAGCTCGAGTTCGCGCTATTCGACTTTCTGCTCCACGCGACGGATGCGCCTGCCGACATCGAGCGCGTCTACGCGGTGCTCGACGACGTGCGGCACGAGGTCGCGGTGATCCGGCCGCCCGAGTACAACCGCTTCCCGTGCACGTTCTCGCACATCTTCGGCGGCGGGTATGCGGCCGGGTACTACAGCTACAAATGGGCGGAAGTGCTCGCCGCCGATGCTTTTGCGGCATTCGAAGAGGCGGGCGTGCTCGACCCGGAGACGGCCGACCGCTTCAAGCGCGAGATCCTCGCGGTCGGCGGCAGCCGTCCGCCGCTCGACGCGTTCGTCGCGTTTCGCGGCCGGGAGCCTACGCTCGATGCGCTCCTCCGTCAGCTCGGAATGAACGAGCCTGCGCCCGCGTGAGGAGCGCGAACTCACACGCGGCGCTGCTCCGAAGCGCGTTCCATGCGCCGCTCGCCCGATCCGCTCGTCGTGCGCCGTCGATCGCAGAATTCGCACGAAGTGCGCGTTTATGTCACATGCGTCGGTGCCTGATCCGGGAGAATCTCGTACACTCGCGCGAGTGCCGCGAGGCGGGGCCTCAGATGCCGACGAGCGAGGAAGCGCTGCAGGAGCGCCGTAACGACCACGACGTCACGAATACCGTAGACGTCACTGCGCCCCGCGCAGTTCGACGAGCCGTAGTAAGCCTGCTGTCCTCCATCTATTCGCGGAGCTCGCTCGATCCTTTGTGGATCGCGTTCCACGACTTCGAGCGCATCTACAACGGCTTCGACGACGACTATCACGGCGTCGACACGAGCTATCACGACATCCAGCACAGCCTCGATGTCACGCTCGCGCTCGCGCGGCTCATCGTCGGCTACGACAGCGTCGTTCCGTCGAAGGATCGCGTCGGCGCGGAGCGCGCGACGTTCGCGCTCGTCGCCGCCCTCTTTCACGACTCGGGATACCTGAGGCACCGTATCCATGACGCGAACGCGGCGAACGGCGCGGAATTCACGCGCACGCACGTGACTCGCAGCGGTCTCTTCCTCGAGCGGTATCTCCCGAAGATCGGGCTCGACGAGTTCGTGCCGGTCGTCTCGCGAGTCGTGCACTTCACGGGCTACGAGGTGCCGCTCGAGCGCATCGAGCTCGACGATCCGACGTACGTGATGATCGGGCGCCTGATCGGCACGGCCGATCTGATCACGCAGCTTGCCGATCGGTGCTACCTCGAGAAGTGCCGGGATCGGCTATATCCCGAGTTCGTCCTCGGCGGTCTCGCGTTCGACCCGCAAGTCGGCGACGTGCGCTACCGCTCGGGGCGGCATCTGCTGTCGCAAACGCTCACGTTCTACCAGAGCTCGGTCCATTTGAGGCTCGAGCGCGGGTTCCAGTCGGCTTACCGCTACTTCGAGCCGTTCTTCGGCGGCGGCAGCAATCCGTACGTGTTGTTCGTCCGCAAGAACCTGACGTTCCTGCTGCGCGTCCTGCAGCGCGACGAGTGGCACAAGCTCCGCCGCCGCCCGCCGTGCGTGATACCGGACCCGTACGGCGAGGCGAAGCTGATGGCGCTCGCGCTGCAGCGCGTCCGCGCAAGGACCGAAGCGGAGCGCGCCGAGCGGCGCAGGCGCGCTCGAAGCGACGACGCCGACCTCGCCCGCTTCGACGCGGCCCGAGAAGAGCCCGTGCTCGAGGGCAATCCGGGCTGACTCCGTCGGCGGCGGCGGGAGCGCGAAGGCGGCCTTCGCGCGCCGCGCTCACTCGAAGCTGAAGATGTCCTCCTCGTCGGGCTTCTCCATGCGCTGCTCGTGGTACTTCTCCCAGATGTGCGCCCACGGGCGGCCGTAGATATCGGGCACCTCGTACTCGATCACGTCTCCCGGGCTCACCGGCGTCGCGCGCCCTTCGATCGGAAAGATCGTCTGCACGCACTCGATGAACGTATACGGCGGGCCTTCGGTCATCTCGGCCTGCTTCATCAGGTTGCGAACGATCCGCACCGGCTCGACGAGCGCTTCCGGGTCGTAAAGGATCGCCTCGTGGTTGAGGCCGATGAACGTTCCGTCATCGTCGCGGAGCGGCGTATAGATCTCGATGCTCTGCATGCTGTTCGAATGCTCGAACGCGCCGTGCGCCATCCAGCCCTGGATGTTCGACGTCCACGTGATCAGCACGTCCTCGTCCCAGAAGCCGATCGTCTCGCCGTACCACCGCGGCACCTGCTCGCTCAAGTAAGGGACCGTGCCGTCCATCTTGAACTCGGCGCCGATGTAGACGTTCGTGATGAAGTTCCGCGCGACGCCCGCGAGGAACTGCACGACCTGCGGCGTGACGATGATGTAATGCTCCCACGTCGCGGGCGGCGCCCATCGGCGCATGAAGCCCTCGGGCCAGCAATACTGCGACGGCCACTGCGGCGCGTTCGTGTTGCCCGTGTGGTACATCTCCTGGACCATCCGGGTCTGATACTCCTCGGTCAGCAGCGACAGGATCGTCGGGACCTGGTTACGCCGCATCCAGTACCAGTTCTCGTTCCCCGGCGTGATCCCCGGATGGCGATAAATGCCGGTCCATTCGCCGGGCACCGTCGCGTACGTATGCTCCGTCGGCCCGCCGCGCCGCTTCGTCTCCTCGAGCAGCGCCTCGTAGTGCTCCTGCGCGGTCTTGAACGGATACGGGCTCACGATCGCCTCGCGCGGATAGTCCCGATCGCAGTGCCCCCACGGCGCCGTCGCCGGAGGGTTCGGGCCGATCTCGGACTGGCCGAACGAACCGCCCCACAGCTCCTCGATGCTCGTCGGGCTGTTGCAGCGGAAATAGCGCGGATCGCTCCAGAGCTCGCGGTCCTTATAGAAGTCCTTCGACGTGAAGAGGTCGACCGGTAACGGCTCGATGCCGTCGGGGACCTCGCCGTTGCGCGCGGTGCCGACCCAGCGCGTCCGATCCTCGCCCGGATACGGCGGGCCGAACAGCGCGCGCACGGCGCCGACGACCTCGGTGTCGTAGACGTCGGCGGCGAGCGGCCACGCGCGGCCGACGCTCTCGAAGCCGATGTCCGGCAGCTTCTGGGCGGCGGCAGGCGATGCGGACAAGAAGAGGCCCGCGACCGCGGGCGCCATCCGATAGCTCAGTCTCACGCTTCCCTCCGACGATGCTCGTGCCGGCGGGACCTCTCGTCCCATCGCCGGCGGCACTCCGAATGGGCATAGGGTGACGGCTCGATGCGCGTTTGACCAGGGGGTTACGCGAGCCGGCCCGCACACGCGTTCATGCGACAATGTGGCGAATCACGGCGCATGCCCGCGCCGGGAAAATGGTGTCAGACACCTTTTTGGGGGCCCGCTCGCCTTCACGTTTCGAGCACGGGCCCCGAGCAAAGGTGCCTGACGGCATTTTCCGACACCGTTCGCGATCAAGGAGGCCTCAGCATTGACCCACCCGAAGCCCGTCGAGAGTTACCTGATGGACATGGACGGCGTGATCGTCCGCGAAAGCCAGCTCGTGCCCGGCGCGGACCGCTTCATCGCGCGTCTGCGTGAGGCCGGCAAGCGGTTCCTGATCCTGACGAACAACTCGCGGCACACGCCGCGCGACCTCGCCGCGCACCTCCGCCATCTCGGGCTCGACGTCATGGACAAGGACATCTGGACGTCGGCCCTCGCGACGGCCCGCTTCCTGAGCGACCAGCGTCCGGAGGGCTCGGCGTTCGTGATCGGCGAAAGCGGGCTCACGACCGCGCTCTACGAGGCGGGATATACGCAGACCGAGCACGCGCCCGATTACGTCGTGCTCGGCGAGACACGCACGTACAGCTTCGAGCGGATCACGCTCGCGATCCGCCTCATCCAGCGCGGCGCGCGCTTCATCGCGACGAATCCCGACGATACGAGCCCTTCCCCGGACGGGCCGCTGCCGGCCACGGGCTCCGTCGCGGCGATGATCTCGCGCGCGTCCGGCGTGAAGCCTTACTACGTCGGCAAGCCGAACCCGCTGATGATGCGCTCCGCGCTGCGCAGCATCGACGCGCACTCGGAATCGACGGTCATGATCGGTGATCGCATGGAGACGGACATCATCTCGGGAATCGAGGCCGGCATGCGGACCGTGCTGGTCCTGACCGGCAGCACCGACCGGGCGCGCGCGGAGACGTTTCCGTTCCGGCCGACGCGCATCGTGGACTCGATCGCGGATCTCGTCGACGAGATCGTCTGAGCGGGCCCGTTCGCCGGCGGCCGCGTCACGGCCCCGGCGAACGTGGCATGTGTCGCTCCTCGCGCGCGCCCGCTACAGCCACGGCAACAGGGCGCGAAGCAGCTTCGTCACGAAATCCTGCAGGATCGCGAGCGACTGCCGGAGCTGCCGCCCGGGAACGTACTCGATGTCGTCGGCGACCGCGAAATCCGCGTTGTAGTTCAGCACGGCCCAGGCGGTGCCCGTGCGCGGATCGACGCCGTACGTCCCGACGCCGTAGCGCCCTTCGACGTACGGCCCCTTCACGAAGCGCTTCTTGCCGCCGAAGTTCTGGTCGACCGCGTTCACCCATCTGCCGTCGACAAACGTCGCGATGCCGACGGCGCCCGTGTCCGGCTCGAACGTGTTCTTCGCGTCGAACGACATCGAAAGCACGTAGACGTCGGTCTCCTCCGTTCCGAGCTCGGCCATCCCCCACAGCGACAGGATGTCGCTCTTGAGCTTCTTGGGATCCGGGTTCTCGACCCATCCGGTCGTCACCGTCTTCGCGAGCGGCCGCGGAGCGTCCGGAACGTTGTCAGTCGCCTCGCTGCCGTTGAAGCCGTCGAGAATCTCGGCGCGCGTCGCTTTGAACGCATCGCTGACGCGCGGGTATTCCTTCACCTCGGTCCCTTCGACGACGACCTCGCCGGCGTACGAGATACCCTGCGGAACGACGAAGCGCTTCCCGTTCAGGCCGTAGCCCCACGTCTCCTTCTTCACGAACCGGAAGTCCGGAACGTACAGCGATCCCATGACCTCGGGGCCCGTGCCGAAGCGCGGGTCGCCGCACGTCCCGCTCGCGCCGGCATAGCCGTCCGGCCAGCAGTAGTCGCTGCCGAAGTTGCCGTCGCGATCCGAGTAGTACTCGACCGTCACGCGCCCGCCATCGACCGTGAAGATGTAGTAACCGACGTTGTGGAGCTCCTGCGAAATCGGCGTTTCGCGCGACCGCTGGCCGTCCATCGTGCCGGCCGACGGCGTGTACTTCTTCGGGTCCGAGGACGCCGCGATCAGCTGCTCGACGAACGCCGTGCCGTCCGGGCTCGTGACGATCGACCGGTGATGCATGTGGTCGTGCGCGGACAGGAAGTAGCCGACCCTGTTGTCCTGCAGGCTTCTGAAGAACACGTTCTGCGCGTCGGGCGTCACGCCGGGATTACTGCCCCAGACCGTGTCGACATGGTTCTGTCCCATCAGGTTGCGGTGGGACAGGACGAACGCGTGTGCCGGCCGCCTCGGATCCGTCAGCCGACTGTCGATCCACGCCTGCTGGTCGCCGGGGCGGAACTCGGTGCCCGTCGACGTGTAGCTCCCCGCCTGCGGCTCGAGAACGGCGTCCGGCTCGGGGCCGTCGCCGCGCCACTCGGTCGACGGCTCGCCGGTGCTCGCGATGCGGAACCACGTGCCGGGCGGGATCACGTTGCCTTCGCGGGAGACGAGCGGCTCGTCATGCTTGTAGACGACCCAGTCGAAGAGCGGTCCATCGTACAGGTACGGCGTCCCGTAGATCGGATGCGGCTGCGGCTCCTCGAACCGATACGACGTCGGCTCGATGTCCATGAAGACGAATCTCGCATCGCTGCCCGGCGGACCGTAGTCGAACGAGTAGCTGAGCCCGACGAGCGCTTCGATATCGGGGACGTCGAAGTTGTAGGCGCCGGCGAGATTCTCGCCCTCGCCCCGCGTCTGCGGAAAAGCCTCGCGCCACGCGGGGACGTTCATGTCGGGCGGATCGGGATCGAGGCCGAAGAGACGGCCATATGTCTCGTGGTTGCCGCGGACCGGAAAGAATCCGATGCCGCGGTCGTACAGAGGCTGTCGCGCGCTCGCGTGCGTGAACATCGCTGCATCGCCGGCCCGATCGGACAGGTCGCCGAGCTGGACGACGAACTTCACGCCGTGCTCGATGAACTGCTCGTTCAGCTCGAGGAGCGTCGACACGCTGACGTAGTTCGGATTGTCCTCGCGATAATTCGGGTTGACGTGAGCGTAGTACGGGTCGGCGGGATCCCACGTCAAGCTATGCGTCACGGTCCATTGCGTGTCGGCCATGACGCCGAACTTCCAGGCGTCGTCGCTGTAGTAACGTCCACCCTGGGCGAGAGCGAGCGTAGAGAACAGGATCGACGGCAGCACAGCAGCAGACACGAGCGCGGACACGTCCGGGCCGGCGGATCTTCTCTTCATCGATTCCTCCCCAAAACGAGACGAGGGCCTTTCGCCATGGACCCGCCGCTCGTCACTTGCGCGGCTTAATTTCTTTGGCTAACAAAACTGTCGCGCCTCAAGGGGAAATATAGGCGCATGTTCCCGTGGACGCAAACGACGAGCCGCCGACCTGCCCGGACACTCATCGCGAGGCGGAGCCCCGGGCCACCGCCTCGAGCAGCCTCACGACCTCGACATGCCCCCTCTGTCTCGCGATGTCAATCGGCGTGTCCACGCGCCCGCCGGCGCTCGCCGTCACGTCGATGTTCGCGCCCGCCGCGAGGAGCAACCGCACCACGTCGGCGTGACCGCGCGCCGCAGCGATGAACAACGGCGTCGCACCCGTCCGCGCGCTCCTGGCCTCGATGTCCGCGCCGTGCTCGAGCAGCAACCGCACGATTTCCGCATGGCCCTCCTGGGCGGCCTGGAACAACGGCGTTCGTCCGTCGGCGCCGTCCCGCGCGTCGACGTCGGCGCCGAGCCCGAGCAGCAACCGGACCATCTCCGTATGGCCCTCCTGCGACGCGATCCAGAGCGCCGTGGTCACCGTCTCGGCCTGCGTCGCATCGATCTCCGCGCCCATGGCGAGCAGGCGATTGAACCGCTCGATGTCGCCGTCGGCGGCCGCGGACCACAGCGCCTCCGTGAGCGCCTCGGCGTCGGCGTTCATCGCTTCTGCGGTTCGAGGAGCCTGCGTCTCGGCCGCCTCGTTCGCGAGCGTGCGCACGTCCGCCGGATGCTCTTCCGTGCGCTGCTCCTCGTCGGCGACGGCGTCCGCGAACGAGCCCCAAACACCGCAAAGCCCCGTGAGCGCCGCCGCGAGCACCGTCGATCTCATTCCGCGTCCCCCGATCATGCCGTCAGGGACTGTAGAGCCCCGTCTCGGCCGAGTCCACCGGCTCGACACGGATTCTTCCTCCGGGGTCGACGGCGCGCGGTCGACTTGGCACGATCGCGCGCATGAATCGCAAGTCACGAGAACGAGCGCTCCATCTCGATGGAGACCGAAGCGGAAGACGGGCGCCGAAGAAGCGCCCGGCGAGCAACACGACATCGGAAGTGCACGTCGCCGACGCTCACGACGTGATCCGCGTGATCGGCGCGCGCGTCAACAACCTTCGGAACATCAGCATCGAGATCCCTAAACGGCGCCTCACGGTGTTCACCGGCGTCTCGGGCTCCGGCAAGAGCTCGCTCGTCTTCGGCACGATCGCCGCGGAGTCGCAACGGCTGATCAACGAGACGTACAGCGCCTTCCTGCAGGGCTTCATGCCGACGATCGCGCGGCCCGACGTCGACGTGCTCGAGGGGCTCACGACCGCGATCATCGTCGACCAGGAGCGGATCGGCTCCGACCCGCGCTCGACCGTCGGCACGGCGACCGACGCGAACGCGATGCTGCGGATCCTGTTCAGCCGGCTCGGGAAACCCTACGTCGGCCCGCCGCAGGCGTTCTCGTTCAACGTCGCGTCGATCAGCGGCGCGGGCGTCGTCCAGCTCGAGCGCGGCGGGCACACCGTGAAGGAGCGGCGCAGCTTCAGCATCACCGGCGGCATGTGTCCGCGTTGCGAAGGCCGCGGCTCGGTCACGGATTTCGACCTGTCCGCGCTCTACGACGCCGACAAGTCGCTCAACGAAGGCGCGGTCAAGATCCCGGGCTTCAGCATGGAAGGCTGGTACGGCCGGATCTTCCGCGGCTGCGGCTTCTTCGACCCGGACAAGCCGATCCGCAAGTTCACGAAGCGGGAGCTCCACGACCTGCTCTACAAGGACGCGACGAAGATCAAAGTCGCCGGCGTGAATCTGACCTACATGGGTCTCATTCCGACGATCCGGAAGTCCTTCCTGTCGAAGGACCGCGAGGCGATGCAGCCGCACATCCGCGCGTTCGTCGACCGTGCGGTCACGTTCACGACGTGCCCCGACTGCGGAGGCACACGGCTCAACGAAGCGGCGCGCTCGTCGAAGATCGACGGCAAGAGCATCGCGGACGCGTGCGCGATGCAGATCAGCGACCTCGCCGAATGGGTCCGCGGCCTCGACGCACCGTCAGTGGCACCGCTCCTCGCGGCGCTCCGCGAGACGCTCGATTCGTTCGTCGAGATCGGGCTCGGCTACCTCACGCTCGACCGGCCGTCCGCCACGCTGTCGGGCGGCGAGGCACAGCGCGTGAAGATGGTTCGTCACTTGGGCTCGTCGTTGACGGACGTCACGTACGTCTTCGACGAGCCGACGACCGGCCTTCATCCTCACGACATCAAGCGGATGAACGAGCTCTTGCTGCGGCTGCGCGACAAGGGCAACACCGTGCTCGTCGTCGAGCACGAGCCGCAGACGATCGCGATCGCGGATCACGTCGTCGACCTCGGCCCGGGCGCTGGTAGCGCCGGAGGCATCGTGTGCTACGCGGGGACCGTCGACGGTCTCAGGGCGAGCGGCACGATCACGGGCCGCCATCTGGACGATCGCGCCGCGCTCAAGGACGCCGTGCGGAAGCCGAGCGGCCGAATCGAGATCCGCGGCGCGACGCTGCACAACCTGAAGGGGATCGACGTCGACATCCCGCTCGGCGTGCTCGTCGTCGTGACCGGCGTCGCGGGCTCGGGCAAGAGCTCGCTCGTGCAGTCGATCCCCGCGTCGGCGGGCGTCGTCCAGGTCGACCAGACGCCGATCCGCGGCTCGCGTCGCAGTAATCCGGCAACGTACACGGGGCTGCTCGATCCGATCCGGAAGGCTTTCGCGAAGGCAAACGGCGTGAAACCCGCGCTCTTCAGCGCGAACTCCGAGGGCGCGTGCCCCCAGTGCAACGGTGCGGGCGTCATCTATACCGATCTCGCGATGATGGCCGGCGTCGCGACGACGTGCGAGGCGTGCGAGGGCAAACGGTTTCAGCCGGCGGTGCTCGAGCACCGGCTCGCCGGTCGCAACATCAACGACGTGTTCGAGATGTCGGTCACGGACGCGCAGACGTTCTTCGGCACCGGCGACGCGCACGTGCCCGCCGCGCGCGCGATCCTCGACCGGCTCGCCGACGTCGGGCTCGGCTATCTCCGTCTCGGTCAGCCGCTCACGACGCTCTCGGGCGGCGAGCGGCAGCGGCTCAAGCTCGCGACTCACCTGGGCGAGAAGGGCGGGATCTACGTGCTCGACGAGCCGACGACGGGCCTGCACCTCGCCGACGTCGAGCATCTGCTCCGTCTCCTCGATCGGCTCGTCGACTCGGGCAAGTCGGTCATCGTCATCGAGCACCATCAGGCGGTGATGGCGCACGCCGACTGGATCATCGACGTGGGCCCCGGCGCCGGGCACGACGGCGGCCGCATCGTTTTCACGGGAACACCTGCCGATCTCGTCGCCGCGCGTTCGACGCTGACGGGCGAGCACCTCGCGGCCTACGTCGGCGCTTGATCGCGGCGTCGATCACACGCAGTAGCATTCCCACGTGACCGCCCTCTGGTCGCACATCATGACGCCGCGCAGGCACGCGTACTTGTCGATGTCCCGTCGCCGGTCCACATAGATCGTTTCATCAAGCAAATAGATCAGCGTCGGATCGAGCGCGGGCGGAGTGACGTCGATGTTGTCGAGCACGCTGCAGCCGCCGAGCGCTGCCGCAATCGTAACGACGAGGAAGGATCGCATATGGGCCTCCTTGGCCAGCCGACTCCCCCGTTTCACGCTACGCCGGCCGCCGAAGCACGCTTCGTGCCAGAGCGGCAACGACCGGAGAATCAATACGTTATCGATTCCGGAACGCGCGCGAGGCACCGCCCCCGTGCGGCCGAACGTCGCGGATGAAGCGTCATAGTGCAGCGCCGCCCTGGCGATGCCGCCGACCGACGCAATCGAGCGTTGACGGGCAGCCGCTCGCATGGTTCATTGGAACGCGGCTCACGTTCAGCGAAGGATAAGCAGAATGAACACGAAAGCTTTGCGAGCCGGTCTCGCGTTGACCGCGACGGGCATCCTGGGCCTCGTCCTTGCCGCCGGCGTCGCCGCGGCGGCGGAGACGTCCTTCAACGTCTCGCTGTCGGGCGCCGGATCGGGGGATCCGGACGGCAGCGGCGAGGGCACGGTCACGATCGACTCGGAGACGAACCAGGTCAGCTGGGAGTTCAGCTACTCGAACATCGAGGAGCCGACCGCGATGCACATCCACGAGGGCGCGGCCGGACAGTCGGGCGGCGTCGTCGTCGCGCTGACGGTCGACAAGGGTCCTGACGGCAAGCTCGTCGGCCTGACGAACGCGTCGGCCGAGGCGGTCCAGAAGATCCTCGCTGCGCCGGCGAACTACTACGTCAACATCCACAACTCCGAGTACCGCGGCGGCGCGATCCGCGGGCAACTATCGAACTGATCGCAACCGCGCCCGCGCGCGAGGGCTTACCGGCGTACCGGACCTCGCGCGACGGGCGCACGCTCGATACGGCCGCCACGGCGCGAACGCCGCCCCGCCCGTATCCGCGCAAGCTCGAGCTCGCTCTAGCACTCGTCGAGCCGCTGCCGACGAGCGACGATCCGACAAGGCGCGGTCATGCACGTCGACGCGGCGTGCGCGATACTCCTGAAGCAGACGAAGAAGCCGAATGGCCGCGGAGGAGGATCGATGAGCACACTACCGATGGCGACCCTGGGGCGCACGGGGCTTACGGTCAGCAAGCTCGGATACGGCGCAATGGAGCTGCGCGGCCTCGAGCACTTTCCGCGCCTCACCGCCGCGGAGGCGAGCGCGCTCCTGAACGGCATCCTCGACCACGGCATCAACTACATCGATACGTCGCCCGACTACGGCTATTCGGAGGAGCTGATCGGCCGGCACATCTCGCACCGCCGCAGCGAGTTCTACCTCGCGACCAAGTGCGGCTGCCCGGTCGAGCCGCCCGACGTGCCGTATGCGCAACGCAAGCCGCACAGCTTCACGCGAGAGAACATCCGCGCGGCCGTCGAGCAAAGCCTCGTCCGCATGAAGACCGACTATCTCGACGTCGTGCAGTTCCACCTCAGCCCGTCGCGCGCCGTCCTCGAGGAGCACGACTCGATTGCCGAGCTCGAGAAGCTGCGCGCGGAGGGCAAGGTCCGCTTCATCGGCATGTCCGGCACGCTGCCGGAGCTGCCTGAGCACATCGAGATGGGCGTCTTCGACGTCTTCCAGATCCCGTACTCGCTGCTCGAGCGCGAGCACGAAGCGCTCATCACCGAGGCCGCTCGGCGCGGGGCCGGCGTCGTCATCCGCGGCGGCGTCTCGCGCGGCGTCATGGTCAAGGACGAGTCGATCATCGACGAGTACCCGCAGTTTCTTCAGACCGGTTTCAGGGCGCGGCGGCGGCTGTGGCACGAGACCGAGATCGGCGACCTGCTCGACGGGATGAGCCCGATCGAGTTCATGCTCCGCTTCACGATCAGCCATCCGGACATGGCGACGACGATCGTCGGCACGGCGAATCCCGAGCATCTGAAGAGCAACGTCGCCGCGGCGGCGAAAGGGCCGCTGCCGCCGGACGTCTACGAGGAAGCTCGGCGACGCTTTCGCTCCCCGGGGTAGACGCTCGGCTCGCGCTTACGTGTCGCGAGCCCGTCGCTCGGGCGGATACCGCCACCAGGCGGCGGCGACGAGGAGCGCGAACAGCGTGTAGGCGACCGCAAACACCCAAAGCGGCGCGTCATAGAAGATCAGGCGCTGGACCCAGTGCTCGATGAAGCTCGTGCCGTAGCCCGATTCGCCGGCTTTCACGCGTAACCACGATTCGAGCGTCGTCAGCGGACAGATCCGGCCGAGCCACGCCTGCACGACGACGTAGCCGATCGCGGCGACATGCGCGACTCGGAATCGCCGATCGTTGACCCAGCGCCAGCCGATGCGGTTGCCGAGCAAGATCACGGCGAGCCCGCCGACGATGAACACGACGACCCCGAAGTGAACGATCAGAACGAAGTCGGCCAGCAGCCCGTACGGCATCGCTCACCCTCTCCGGATGAACCTCAATGCTACTCCGCCGGAAATTCGTGTCAGACACCTTTTTCACGGAAAAAGGTGTCTGACACGGCGTCGTTGAACCTTTTGGCGACGTGACGCGCTCAAACCGCAGGCACATCCGGAGGAACAGACGTGAGACTACTGCTCGTTTGCCTGCTGGTCGTCGTGTCGACGAGCAGCTGCACACCGATGCTCGGCTCGCGGGGCGTTCGGGTCGACCCGCGCACGAGCTTCCCCGAAGCGCGTCCTTACCAGAGCACGCAGCGCCTGCCGGGGGATGTTCCGGCGACGCCCGCGGATGTCCGGGGCGCGTGGTTCTTCAGAGAGGTGCAGGCGGGCTCGACGCGCGATCCGATCTTCGGCAACGCGAGCGCGATGGGGCCGTTTCATGCGATCTGGATCTGGCTCCGGGACGACGGCACATACGAACTCGTCTACCAGACCTATTGGGACGCTCGCGCGCGGAACGATCCGCGCTTGAGCGGTATCGACGTGCGCGAGTCGGGCCGGTTCTCGATCGCCGCCGGCAGCCTGTCGCTCGAGCCCTCGACGACGCGAGCCGTCGAAGTCACACGCGGCAATCGCGTTCGCTCGACGCTCGAGAACGATCCGCGCGACTATGTCGCGCGGATCGACGGCGGGTACCTGAATCTCGCCGGACCGTGCGCGCGGTACCAGATCGAGCCGATATGCCGCGAGTCGGCGGAAGTCTGGATCTCGCTGCGGTCGATATCGCTTCGCTCCCCGGACGAGATCCCGGAGCTTTAGTGCGCAGTAAGCGCGTGCGCCGATCCGTCGCGGCGTTGCCTTGCGACTGCCGAGGCGGTAGAAGGATCGAAAGCCAATTCGAACGAAGGGGAGGAAGCCCGGCATGTTCAACCGCTCCCTCGCCGCCGCGGCGGCATCGTTGCTGACGCTCGCGGCTGCCCCGGCGCTCGCTCAGCAGGTCACGATGGAGACGTTGCTCGACCGCATCCAGATCGAGGATCTGCTGACCCGCTACTATTACGATCTGTCGCGCGGAGCGGGTCACGCGCTGTCCGAGTATTTCACCGAGGATGCGCTGCTCGACGTCGACGGGACGGTCGCCCGAGGCCACGAGGAAATCGCCGCGCTCTATCGGCGGCCGGACTCCGACGCGGAAGGCGAGCGCGCGCCGCGCCCGTACAACCACATGCTGCTGACGAACCCGATCATCGAGATCGATGGCGACGTCGCGAGGGCGCACGTGATCTGGACCGGCGTGATCAACGAAGGCGTCGGCAAGCCGCCGATGGTCTACGAGCAGGGCCGCGAGGACACGGAGCTCGTGAAGCGCAACGGGAAGTGGCTAATCAGCAAGCGTTACATCAGCTCCGACAGCGGCCTGCCGGATCGTTTCGACGAGACCTGGGAGCCGCGCGACAACCCGCTCGACGACTGAGCGGATCGGAACAGCCGCCGCTCGCGCTCACAGCGGCTCGAGCGCCGCGCCTCGCAGGCCGACGAGGACCGCCTCGCCGGATTGCGGATCGAGCCTGAACTCGCCGTAGCGCGCGTTCGTGTACCGGGCCGCCGTGCCTTCGGTGAAGAAGTAGGCATTCGTGCCGAGCCAGACGCCGTCGCTCCGGAGCCGAAACGCGATCCGCGGCCCCGGGCCGGCGCCGAGCGTCGCGATCCGCCGTTCGTCGACGTCGAGCGGAACGCTCCGCGTTCGCGCGTCGAGCGCCCCGCGCGACAGCGCGGCTTCGATGTCGGCGGCAAGCTGGAATCGCAGCGCCATGTAGTCGCCTTGCATCAGCGAGCGCGGATCGACCGGCGCGAGCTCGAGGAACACGACCTCGCCGTTGCGGATGACGCGCTCCTTTCCGTGGATCGCATAGTTCACGACGCCGAGAACGAGAAGCCCCGCAACGAGCGTAAGGGTTCGCGTGACGGCGGCGCTCACGACGGGCTCCCGACGTCTTTCGTGGACCTCGGCGCGAGCAGCCTCGCGGCGACGAGGAGCGCCGCGCCGACCGCGAGCATCATCATGGACTTCGCGAGGAGGCTTACGCCGAGCATGTAGTAGAACTGCATGACGTGTAACGCGCCGCCCGCGATGCCGACACCGACGAGCGCACGGTCCCGCAGCCGGAACGCGGCGACCGCCGCATAGAGCGCGGCGGCCAGGGCGAGCAGCGGCCAGACCGCCAGCCAGTTCGCGCCCGTTTGATCGCCGGCCCAGAAACGCAGCGTCGCGAGCGGCTCCGACACCCACTGGGCGAGCGAAAGCGCGATCAGGCAGCCCGTAAGAGCCGGTCTCAGGATCGCGCGTGCGGGGGTGGCCATCCACTGCGGCTCGCGTGCAATGGCAACCTCGACGGCCGCTGCAATCGGCATCCAGACCACGAGCCACGCGACGAGCGCCGGCACCGGCGCGACACCGACGATCTCGCCTCCGAACGTCGGCTCGCCCCACCACGCGAATCGGAGCGTCAACGCCCACGCGATGCAGAAAAAGAAAGCGGCAAGGGCTTTCGCGAAGCGGTTCGGCAACGCAAGGAGCAGCGCGAGCTGCATCACGGCAGCAATGCCGGACGTCGCGGCCGCGGAGCTCGTCGCGTCGAACGCTGCGACGACGAGCGCGGTCTGCCCCGCGATCGAGAACGCGAGCGCGAGCTGCGCGAAGAACGGGTTCGACCGCTCGACGACGTAGAGCCCGAACGCCGCGGTCAGCAACACCGCGCCGATCATCACCATCGCGGCCGTCGTTTCGGGCTCGAACAGCATCCAGACGAAGAACAGCGCGAACAGCCCCGCGAGCCACCCCGCAGCGCCGAGCACGAGCGCGACGAACCACGGCCGGTCCTCCGCAGGCTCGGGCGCGGAGGCACCGCCGTCGACGATCAAGCCGAGCCGGGCGAGCTCGCGCACGACCGCGTCGCGCGTGATCGGGCCCGCGCCGCTCATATCCGCGCCTCCTGGTTCCGCCATGCGCGAACCGCCTTCATCAGCAGATGGCCGCTGGCAGACGAGCTCACGATGAGCCACGCGGCGAGCGTGAAAAACGTGCCGAGATCGTCGAGCGACGCGTACCGGGCGATCGCGGTCGAGCTCAGCACGATCGCGCCCGCCGCGACCGCGGCGAGCGGAAACACGTCGACGCGCTCGCGAAGCGTATGCACCGCGATCGCGGCCAGGACGCCGACGACGATCAGCACCGCGACGAGGTCGGCGGCGCCCGATTCGAAGCGCGGCATCGCGATAGCGACGACGCCGGCCCACGTGCCGAACGCGACGGCCGCTGCGAGCACGAACCGGCGGAGCCATCGCGGCGCGACATGCGACCACCGCGTACGCGCGACCGCGAGCGTCGCGACCCACAGCACGACGTCGACGAGCATCGCCGCGACGAGGAGCACGGGCAGGTCGAGACTGAAGCCCGAGAAGACGAGCCAGAACAAACCTGCCTCCGGACGGAATCCGCAGAAGAGCAGCAGCGACACGTTCAGCACGAGCGCCCATGCGGCCCACGCGACGCTCCACTGCGCGGCGAGCACGAGCGGGAGCCCGAGCAGCGCCCACGTCAGGAACAGCTCGTAGACGTCGGCGCCGGTCTGATACGTCTGCCCGAACAACGCAAGCAGCGCGCCTGCCGCGATGAACGCGACGAGCAGCGCGAGCCGCCCGAGCGCGTGCGGGGCCGGACGCCATATCGCGACGCCGACCGCGACGGCGAACGCGCCCTCTACGGCGGCGAACCGGCCGGCGACGGGAAGCGTGGCCCAGTTCGCGGCGACGAAGAAGACGAGACCCGCGGCAAGCGACAACGCGCCGGCGAGCTGGAGCAGCCGGCCGACGAAGCGGCGAAGCTCGGCCGCATCGGGACGGGCACGCGCGAGCGCGAGCATCGTGTCGACCGCTCGCGGCGAGAGCCTGTGATGCGCGGCGAGCGCATCGAGCTCGGTCCGATTCATACGTGTGGACAGCGCCGGTGCGAGGGCCGGCTGCAGCCGTTCGCCCGCAAGAATACTCGCCGGAAGGCGTTCCGATCCATCGTCATCGCGTTCGCCGCTCCGCCCGCGGCCGTTCGAGCGCTACATACGATCCGCGAGCATAGGCCGCGAACACCGTACGGTTCCGTCGCAAAAATGTCGCCGGCGTGTGACGACGCTAATCGG
>CAZKNH010000092.1:0-16719 GCA_964553875.1 uncultured Gammaproteobacteria bacterium
CGTGATCGCGATCGCGCAGGGTGCGAGCGAGCGCAACATCTCGGCCGTGATCTCGGCGAAGGACATGACGCGTGCGCTCCGCGCCGTGCACTCGAGCTTCTACCTGTCCGCGAAGACGGTGTCGATCGGCGTGATCGGTCCCGGGCTCGTCGGCAGCGCGCTGCTCGCGCAGCTCGCCGAGGCGAGCGGGCGGCTCAGGGAGAAATTCAACCTGGATCTGCGCGTGCGCGCGCTCGGAAGCTCGAGAAAGATGCTGCTCGGCGAGCCGCGGATCGACCTCGGGACGTGGAAGGAGCGCTTCGAGCACGCGGAGCCGATGCGGCTCGACGCGTTCGTCGAGCACGTCGATACCGATTACCTGCCGCACGCCGTGCTGATCGACTGCACCGCGAGCCAGGACATCGCGAACATGTATCGCGGCTGGCTCGAGCGGGGCATTCACGTGATCACGCCGAACAAGCGCGCGCATAGCGGGCCGATGGCGTACTACGACGAGCTGAAGCGCATCACTCGCACGGCGAACGTGCACTTCCTGTACGAGGCGACCGTCGGCGCAGGCCTGCCGGTGATCCAGACGCTGAAGGATCTCGTCGAGACCGGCGACGAGATCGGGAACATCAGCGGAATTTTCTCCGGCACGCTCGCGTATCTGTTCAACGTCTTCGACGGAAAGCGGCCGTTCTCGGAGATCGTGCGCGAGGCGAGGGCACGCGGCTACACCGAGCCCGATCCGCGCGACGACCTTTCCGGCATGGATGTCGCGCGCAAGGCCGTGATCCTCGCGCGCGAGGCGGGCCTTCCGCTCGAGCTCGATCAGATCGAGGTCGAGAGCCTCGTGCCGCCCGCGCTCGCGAATGCAACGGTCGACGAGTTTCTCGATCGGCTCGCCGATTTCGATGCGCCGATGGCCGCGCGCGTCGAGGCGGCCGCGCAGGCGGGAACGGTGCTGCGTTACGTCGCCGAGGTCGACGTGCGGCAAGGCACCGCGCGCGTCAGGCTGCAGAGCTTCCCCAAGGATCATCCGTTCGCGAACATCAGCCTGACGGACAACATTGTGCAGTTCGTGACGAAGCGCTACTGCGACAATCCGCTGATCGTTCGCGGGCCGGGCGCCGGACCCGACGTGACGGCTGCGGGCATCTTCGCCGACCTGCTGCGGTTGTGTAGCATGCTGAGCGGCAATCAGGATTGAGCAATCGATGCGCTTTCTAAGCACCAGGAGCGGCGCCGAGACCGATCTCGTCGACGCCGTGATGCAGGGGCTCGCGCCTGACGGCGGCCTGTACGTTCCGGACGCGCTGCCGCGTTTCACGCCCGAGGACGTGCGCGGCGAGACGCTCGCTGAGATTGCCGCGGAGGTCCTCGCGCCGTTCTTCGCGGGCTCGCCGCTCGAGCGCGAGCTGCCCGCGATCTGCCGCGACGCATTGAATTTCCCGGTGCCGCTGAAGCCGCTCGTCGACGGCAAGCTTGCGGTGCTCGAGCTGTTCCATGGGCCGACGGCCGCGTTCAAGGACGTCGGTGCACGCTTCCTCGCGGCCCTGATGGAGCGGGCGCTGCCGCTCGTCGGCGACGATTCGGCGCGGCCGGTGACGATCCTCGTCGCGACGTCCGGCGATACGGGCGGCGCGGTCGCGGCCGCGTTCCACGGCCGCCGCGGCATCCGTGTCGCCGTGCTGTTCCCGAAGGGGCAGGTCTCGCCGCGTCAGGAGCATCAGCTCACGTGCTGGACCGGGAACGTGCGCGCGTTCGAGGTCGACGGCAGCTTCGATGACTGCCAGGCGATGGTCAAGGCGGCGTTCGTCGATCCGGCGCTGCGCGAGCGACATCGGCTGACCGCAGCGAACAGCATCAACCTCGGCCGCCTGCTGCCGCAGGTCGCGTACCACGCCGCGGCGGCGCTCTGGCATTCCCGGAAACACGGGGATGCCGCGGGTTTCATCGTGCCGACCGGCAACCTCGGCAACGGCGTCGCCTGCATCTGGGCGAAGGCGATCGGCATGCCGATCCGCGAGGTCGTCCTCGCCGTCAACGCGAACCGGACGATTCCGGAGTTTCTCGCGACCGGAGACTGGCAGCCGCGGCCGAGCGTGCGCACGCTCGCGTCCGCGATGGACGTCGGTAACCCGAGCAACATGGAGCGCCTGCGCCACCTGCTGCCGGACCTCGAGGACCTCCGCGCGGCAGTCGAGGCGTATCCGGTCGAGGATGCCGAGATCAGAGCGCAGATCGCCCAGGACGCGAAGCGCTACGGCGAGGTATGGTGCCCACACACCGCGACGGGCTTCTGGGTCTACGATCACTTGCCCGAGCCGCGGCGGTCGGCGTCGTGGATCGTATGCGCGACCGCGCACCCGGCCAAGTTCGAGTCGATCGTCGAGCCGATCGTCGGCAGGTCCGTCGAAGTGCCGCCGGCGCTCGCCGACCTGCTCGAGCGCCCGACGTTCGCGGTACCGCTCGAGCCGAGCATCGCGGCGCTCGCGAGGGCGCTCGATGAATGGTCAAACTAAAACATCAAGGACTTAGAATAATAATATAAAGTGACACTTCAACTCTGGCTCGCGTTGCTCGGCGGTCTTGCCGTCATCGTTCTTGCCGTCGTCCTGGTCGTGCTCGTGCGGCGGCGTCGCCGCTCGGACCTCGGCACCGCGATCCGTGCGGTCGCGCTCGATGCCGCGCACGGGGTGCTCGTGCCGAACGGCATGGGCGGGCATATCGAGATCGAGTATTTGCTGCTGACCGCGCGCGGCGTCGTCGTCGTCGATACGAAGCGTTTCGAGGGCACCATTTTCGGCGGCGACCGGATGGACGAGTGGACCGTGATCCACAAGCATCGCCGCTTCACGTTCCCGAACCCTCAGCACACGCTTTACGACCGGCTCGCGGCGGTGCGTCGCCTGATCCGCGACATTCCGGTGCACGGCCACGTCGTGTTCTCGCCGCTCGCGAATTTCAGCAAGGGACGGCCGCGCGACGTGATGCTGTCGGACGAGTTCGTCGAGCACTACCGAAAGCCCGATCACGGCGAGATCGAGCGGATCAGCGAGTCGTTCGGGCCGTATTGGGAGCACTTCAAGAGGTATCTGCAGCCGGTCGAAGCGTCGCGCTGACGCGGGCGGGTTCGGCCCGGCCGAGATCAGCCGCTCTGCTCCGGTTCGGCGAGGCGGAACAGCCGCTCGGTATTGGCGGTCGCGGCCCGCGCAACGACGTCGGCGGGAACGCCGAGCGCTTCGGCGACCCGGGCGAGCACGTGGGGCAGGAACGCGGGCTCGTTGCGGCGATTCCGCGGCTTGACATCGAGGTCACGCGGCAAGAGGTACGGCGCGTCGGTCTCGAGCATCAGGCGGTCGAGCGGAACGCGCGGCAGCGCCTCGCGCAATTGGGCGCCGCGCCGCTCGTCGCAGAGCCACCCCGTGATGCCGATATAGAGGTCGAGCTCGAGATATGCGTCGAGCTCGGTCGGTCCCCCCGTGAAACAGTGCGCGACGCCGCCGACCAGTCGGCCGCGATGCTCGGCGACGATCGCGGTGAAGCGCTCGTGCGCGTCGCGCTGATGCAGGAACACGGGCAGGCCGCATTCCGCCGCAAGCTCGAGCTGCGCGACGAATGCGCGCTCCTGCGCGTCGGGCGGCGAGAAGTTGCGGAAGAAGTCGAGCCCGCACTCGCCGATCGCGACGACCTTCGGCTGTGCGGCGAGCTCGCGGAGCGCGTCGACCGTATGCGCATCGAGCTCGACAGCATGGTGAGGGTGCACGCCGGCCGTCGCGTAGAGCCCGGGGCGGCTCGCCGCGAGCTCCGCGGCCTGGGCGCTCGCGGTCACGCTCGTGCCGGTCACGATCATCCGCGTGACGCCGGCGGCCGCCGCCCGCGCGATCACGTCGTCCCGGTCGGCATCGAAGCTGTCGTGCGTCAGGTTGACGCCGATGTCGATCAGCTCCACGGCGTCCTCCCGGAAGAGGCGGTTCGCTCCGCGGGGCGCGGCGGGTTTCGGTGGGGCCAGAACGGGCTCATGACGATTTGCGATAAGCTCGGCAGGATCCGGGCCGGCTATTATAGGTACGGCCGGGACGACGAAGACACGGAATGCCCCAACAACTCCGCCTGCTGGACGACCAACGTCCTACGCTCGTGACGTCCGGCGAGCTCGTCATGCGGGAAAGCCGCCGCGCGCGCCGTCTGTTCCTGCAGCTCGTTCCGCCGCATACGCTCGAGCTCGTCGTGCCAATCGGCACTCGTCCGCGTGACGTGCAGGCCTTCGTCGAGGAGCATCGCGACTGGATCGAGCGGGCGCGGGCGCACGTGAAGGCCCGTTACTCGGGCGACCCGGAGCTCCTGCCGTCGACCGTGACGCTGCGGGCGATCGGCCGGGAATACGCGGTCCGCTATCTGCACGCGCCGGGCCGCCGGCCCCGACGGACGAGCGCGGGCCGGGCGCTCTTGATCGAGACCGCGTTTGCGGACCATCGCGATGCCCGGGCGCAGCTTCGAGCGTGGCTGCTGGACGAGGCGCGTGCGCACCTGAAGCCCTGGCTCTGGCGCGAGGCGGAGAGGGTAGGACGGCTTCCGAAGGCGGTGCAGGTGCGCCTGCAGCGCACGCGCTGGGGAAGCTGCTCGGGGCAAGGCAACATCAGCATCAACGCGAGCGCGCTGTTCCTCGATCCGCCGGTCGTGCGCTACCTGCTGATCCACGAGATATGCCACCTGTTCTCGCTGAATCATTCGCGGCGCTTCTGGCGCTTCGTCGAGCGCTTCGAGCCGGACTGCCGCGAGCTCGACCGGCGGCTCGCGAACGCGTGGACCGAGGTGCCGCTCTGGGTGTCGGCGGCATGAGCGCCGCCGGCGCTACCGGGTGACGCCGTCTTGAGCTGGCTGCACCGGCCGCAGCGCACGCGGCTGCGCAAAGTGATCTTCGCGCTTCACCAGTGGAGCGGGCTGCTGCTCGGGCTCTACGTCACGGTCGTCTGCGTGAGCGGCAGCGTCGCCGTGTTTCGGCCCGACGTGAATCGCGCGCTGATTCCGCGCAGGGTCGAGGAGGTCCGCGACGCTCGGCTCGCCGACGCAGAGCTCAGGGCCGCGCTCGCGGCTCAATATCCCGGCTACGAGATCGTGCGCATCGGCGAAGCGCGCCGGCCCGAGAGCCTCGTCTACGTGACGCTCGCGCGCGGCGGCAAGGAGATCGAGCGCCTCGCCGATCCGTACACGGGGAAGGTCGTCGGCGATCCTTATCCGCCGGCGGTGCGCGCGATCGAATGGACGGTGCGCCTGCACGACGAGCTTTTGATCGGGCCGGTCGGACGGAAGGTCAACGGTGTCGCCGGCGCGCTCGTCGCGGTGCTCGTCGTGACGGGCGTCGTCGTGTGGTGGCCGGGCACGAAGCGCTGGCCGATCGGTGTCGTGCCGACTCGTCGCCCGTCGGCGCCTGGCGCGCTGTGGCAGCTTCACTCGATCGTCGGCATCGCGTGCGCGGGTCTCTTGTTCGTCTGGGCGGTGACGGGCTTCTACTTCGGGTTCCCGCAGCCGATCGAGGGACTGATCGATCGCTTCGACGACGACCTGAACGACCTTCACCGTCCGGGCGAGGCGCTCCTGCTCGGCATGCTGCGTCTGCACTTCGGACGTTACAGCGCGTTCGAGCTCCGGGTCGTGTGGGCGATACTGGGCCTCTTGCCCGCGATCCTCTTCGTCAGCGGCTTCACGCTGTGGTGGCGGCGCATCGCGCGCCGCCGTCGGGCGTCAGCCTTGCGCGAGCAGGGAGCGCAGGTCGATCACGGCGCTGTGCGCGCGGGACAGGTATGACGCGAGCACGAGCGAGTGGTTCGCGAACATGCCGAAGCCGTCGCCGTTCAGGATGATCGGGCTCGACACCGGCTCGAGCGCGCCTTCGAGCTCGCGGATGATCTGCCTCAGGCTCACGACCGCGTTCTTGTCTTCGAGCACGCTCTCGAAGTCGAACTGCGCGGCGCGCATGAAGTGCACCAGCGCCCACGCGGTGCCGCGGGCCTCGTAGAAGACGTTGTCGATCTCGAGCCACGGCGTGCGGACGGGGACGTCCTCCCCGAGAGACGACGTGCCGGCCGCGGCCCGTTCGCCTGCGAGATCGATGTTCACGCGCCGCTCGCCGACGCTCGCCGAGAGCTGCTGCGACATGTTGCCGAGGCGCCGCTCGACGACGGCGAGCCATTCGCGCAGGTTGTCGGCCCTCGCGAAGAAGCGCGCGTCCGACGGATTGGAATCGACGAGCCGCGCCTGGAAGCTGCGCAGCGCGGACAGCGCCTCGCGGTACTTGCTCTCGGTCGTCGGGAAGATCCACGAGTCGTTCGAGAAGTTGAGCGCAGGCTCCGCGATCGCGAGATCGGGGTCCTCGCGGGACTGCGACTGCGAGCGGCTGTAGTCGTTGCGCAGCACGCGTGCGAGATCGCGGCACTGCACGAGCACGCCGTACTCGAAGCTCGGCATGTTGTCGAGCAGCACGCTCGGCGGCGTCACGTCGTTGGTCAGGTATCCGCCCGGCTTCTCGAGCAGCCACTCGACGGTGCGAATCAGCGTATTGACCGTCGAGTAGCCGACGACGCGTGCGCCGTTGGGCGCGGTCTCCTCGACCCAGAAGACCTTCGGCTCCCGGGACCAGTACCAACCGAGCACGAGGCAGACGAGCACGAACGCCGCGAGCACACCGCCCGCGATCGTCGCGACCGTCTGCTTCGTCGACCCTGGCTCGGTCCAGCCGCTTAGCCAGTCTCTCAACATCGAAGTTCTCCCGGCGCGCCTGTCGTGCCGCGCGGCGCCGCGCACGCAGCGAGCGGTGTTACGTCGCGAGCTGACGCAGCACGTAATGCAGGATGCCGCCGTGGACGAAGTACTCCTGCTCCTTCGGCGTGTCGATCCTGACCCTCGCTTCGAACTCGATCCGCTTGCCGTCCGGCTTCGTCGCCGTCACGCGCACGCGGGGGACGCGCTCGACGCCGAGGCCGACGATGTCGAAGGTCTCGGTGCCGTCGAGCCCGAGGCTCGCCGCGGTGTCGCCGTCGAGGAACTGCAGCGGCAGCACGCCCATGCCGATCAGGTTCGAGCGATGGATCCGCTCGAAGCTTTCCGCGATCACGGCGCGGACGCCCAAGAGCGCCGTGCCCTTCGCCGCCCAGTCGCGTGACGAGCCCGCGCCGTACTCCTGGCCGGCGATCACGACGAGCGGCGTGCCGTCCTTCTGATAGCGCATCGCCGCATCGTAGATGCTCATCTGCTCGCCGGTGGGGAAGTAGACGGTCCAGCCGCCTTCCGTGCCCGGCGCGAGCTGATTACGCAGCCTGATGTTCGCGAACGTCCCGCGCATCATGACCTCGTGGTTGCCGCGCCGGGCGCCGTACGAGTTGAAGTCCTTCTGGTCGACGCCGAGCGACAACAGGTACTGGCCGGCGGGCGTGTTGCGCCCGATGCTGCCCGCGGGCGAGATGTGGTCGGTCGTGACCATGTCGCCCAAGAGCGCGAGCACACGCGCGCCGCGGATGTCCTTCGGGGGCTGCGGCTCGCGGGTCATCCCTTCGAAGTACGGCGGGTTCTGCACGTACGTCGACTTCGGGTCCCACGCGTACGTCTCGCCGCTCGGCACGGCGAGGCTGTTCCAGTTCTCGTCGCCGGCGAAGACGTTCGCGTAGCTCGACTTGAACATCGTCGCGTCGATCGTCGAGCGGATCAGGTCGTGGACCTCGCGGGAGCTCGGCCAGATGTCTTTGAGGTAAACCGGGTTGCCGTCGCGGTCCGTGCCGAGCGGATCGTTGTAGAGGTCGATCTTCATGTTGCCCGCGAGCGCGTACGCGACGACGAGCGGCGGCGACGCGAGGAAGTTCATCTTGACGAGCGGATGGATCCGGCCCTCGAAGTTGCGGTTGCCGGAGAGCACCGAGCACGCCGTGATGTCGCGGCTCGTGATCGCTTCGGCGATCGGCTCGGGCAGGGGACCCGAGTTGCCGATGCACGTCGTGCAGCCGTAGCCCACGAGATGGAAGCCCACCTTCGCGAGATCGTCGAGGAGGCCCGCCTTCCGGTAGTAGTCGGTCACGACCTTCGACCCCGGCGCAAGACTCGTCTTGACCCACGGCTTGGGCTTCAGGCCGCGCGCCGCGGCGTTCCGCGCGAGAAGGCCCGCGCCGATCATGACCGCGGGGTTCGACGTGTTCGTGCAGCTCGTGATCGCCGCGATCACGACGGCGCCGTCCTCGAGCTCGAACGACTCGCCGCCGAGCGATGTGGCCGCGCGCGTCGGCTCGCCGCCGTCGGGCTTCGCGAGCAGCGTCCTCGCCTTGCCGGCGGCCTGGCGCAGCGGGATGTGGTCCTGCGGCCGCTTCGGTCCGGCGATGCTCGGCTCGACCGTGCCGAGATCGAGCGTCAGCACGTGCGTGTAGCGCGCGCGGGGCGCGCTGCCGCGCCAGAGTCCCTGTTCCTTCGCGTATGCCTCGACGAGCTTGATGAGCTCCGGCGATCGACCGGTCAGCTCGAGGTAGCGCAGCGTCTCGTCGTCGATCGGGAAGACGGCGCACGTGCTGCCGTACTCCGGCGACATGTTGCCGATCGTCGCGCGGTCGGCGAGCGGCAGGTGATCGAGGCCGTCGCCGAAGAACTCGACGAACTTACCGACGACGCCGTAGTCGCGCAGCATCTTCGTGACCGTAAGCACGAGGTCCGTGCCGGTCGCGCCCTCCGCGAGCTGCCCCTTGAGCTCGAAGCCGATGACCTGCGGAATCAGCATCGTGATCGGCTGGCCGAGCATCGCCGCCTCGGCCTCGATGCCGCCGACGCCCCAGCCGAGGACGCCGAGCCCGTTGATCATCGTCGTGTGCGAATCCGTGCCGACGAGCGTGTCCGGATAGGCGAGCCGCTGGCCGTCCTGCTCGACGTCGAACACGACGCGGCCCAGGTATTCGAGGTTCACCTGGTGAACGATGCCGGTGTTCGGCGGCACGACGCGGAAGTTACGGAATGCGTTCTGTCCCCAGCGGAGGAACGCATAACGCTCGCGGTTCCGCTCGAACTCGATCGCGTTGTTCCGCGCGAGCGCGTCCGGCGCGCCGAAGTGATCGACCTGCACCGAATGGTCGATGACGAGCTCGACCGGCGACAGCGGGTTGATCGCCGTGGCCTTGCCGCCGAGCTTCACGACGGCGTCGCGCATCGCCGCAAGGTCGACGACCGCCGGCACGCCGGTGAAGTCCTGCAGGATCACGCGAGCCGGCGTGAAGGAAATCTCTCTCTCCGGTTCGGCGGCCGGATCCCAGTTCGCGAGCGCCTGGATATCGTCCGCGGTGATGTTCTTGCCGTCCTCGTGGCGCAACAGGTTCTCGAGCAGAACCTTCAGCGTGTACGGCAGATCCTCGTACCGTCCGCCGACGGCATCGAGACGATAGAGCCCGTATCGGAGACCGCCTACGGAGAACGTCTGGCGCGAGCCGAAGCTGTCTGTCATTGCGGACCTCGGAAAGGGGTGTTGGGAACGCGAGCCGGCAAGTATACCAAGCAGGACATCAGCCGGCGTTCGCGAAACGGGAGGCGAGGGGCTCCTCGCCCGGCATGCGCCTCTCGGCATGCTCGATCGTTGCGCCGCCGAGGCACTCGTCACCGGAATAGAGCACGAGGTACTGGCCGGGTGTGACCGCGCGCTGCGGTGCGTCGAACCGGACCTCGATCGTGCCGTTCCCCAAGTCGACGACGGTGCACGGCTGGTCAGGCTGGCGGTAACGCGTCTTCGCGGTGCAGCGGATCGATCCTCCCGGAAAGAGCGAAGGCGGCGGGCCGGCGATCCAATGCGTAGCGGTACCGATCACGACGTCGGAGAAGAGCGCCGGATGGTCGGCGCCCTGGGCGACGACGAGCTCGTTGCGGTCGACGCGCTTCTCGACGACGTACCAAGGCGCGTCCGGACGATCCGCGACGCCGCCAATGCGCAAGCCGTGGCGCTGGCCGAGCGTGTAGAACGCAAGCCCGCGGTGCTCGCCGAGCACGACGCCGTCGATGCTCACGATCGGCCCCGGGCGTGCGGCGACGTAGCGGCCGAGGAATTCGGCGAACGGCCGCTCGCCGATGAAGCAGATCCCGGTGCTGTCGCGCTTCTCGGCGACCGGGAGATGCGCGTCGTGCGCCAGCTCGCGCACCTCGCGCTTCGTGAGCTCGCCAAGCGGAAAGATCACGCGGTCGAGATCCGCCGAGTCGACGGCGTGCAGGAAGTAGCTCTGGTCCTTGCCGGGATCACGGCCCTTCAGCAGGCGGGAGCGGCCGTCCCGGCGCTCGAGCCGCGCGTAGTGGCCCGTGGCGAGCCAGCGGCCGCCGAGACGGTCCGCGTACTGGCGCAGCACGCCGAACTTGATCTCGCGGTTGCAGAGCACGTCCGGGTTCGGCGTGCGGCCGCGACGGCACTCTTCGAGAAAGTGCGCGAACACGCGCTCGCGGTACTCCCGCGCGAAGCTCACGCGATGCAGCGGCACGCCGAGCGCGGCGCATACGCGTCGGGCGTCCTGGAAGTCCCGTGCCGCGTCGCAGTAGCCGTCGTCGTCCTCCCAATTCGTCATATGGAGGCACTCGACCGCGTAGCCGCGCTCGCGAAGCAGCAGTGCCGCGACGGCGGAATCGACGCCGCCGGAAAGTGCAACGATGACGGTCTCGCCACGCATGGCGCACATTGTCCCGCAAAATCGGGGTCAGACCCCATTTTCCGAAAATCGGGGTCAGACCCCGTTTTCCGGCACCCGTGCAGAAATTGGGGTCAGACCCCGTTTTCCCTTGAGTCCAAGCGACCGAAAGGCGCCGATTCCATCAAACTTTGTCTTGCCCAGACTGAGTGAAAGGGCTCTGACCCCTGCCGTCCGGATAAATCGGGGTCTGACCCCAATTTCTTGAAATCGGGCTTTGACCCCGATTTTTCTGTGGCCCCTTGCCGTCAGGCGAGGCGGACACCTTCCGCGGAGACGGAATCGAGGTGGGTCAGGCAGTCGAGCGGGAAGCGGATGCCGGCGCGGTAGTCGTCGATGCAGCGCAGCACCATGGGGCTGCGGAGCTGACTCCGCAGGCCGAGCAGCTGGTTACGGCTCATCCAGTGCACCGCGATGATGCCGTCGTCGAGCCGCGGCGGCGAAGCCGGCGGAACGAACGCGCCCGTGAACGCGACGCGCAGGAAGGTCGTATCGGTCACTTCGCTGCGCCACATGTAGATGCCGAGCACGTAGCGCGGCTCGAAGCGGAAACCCGTTTCCTCGCGCGTCTCGCGCACGACCGCATCGATCAACGATTCGTGCGGCTCGACGTGACCGGCCGGCTGGTTGTAGACGATCTGGCCGCAAGCGCGCTCCTCGACGAGCAGGAAACGCTCGTCGTGCTCGATCACGGCGGCGACGGTCACGTCGATCGTGCGCGGCATGCCCTCGGCTCGACTGTTTCGAGCCGGCATTATACGTGAAGCTGCCTTAGCTCGGGCTCCACCTCGCATGCGTGCCAAAGCTCGTCGAACATTTCGAGATAGCGGCGGGCGACCGCCGGCTCGTAGGTGTCCGCCACGCCTTCCCAGCTGTCGGCGCGCGCCCGGTAGACGATCGCGTGATCGTCGGCAATGCAGAACGCCTCGGGATGGTTGCGGTACTGCGGCTTGACGTGTCGGAATTCGATGTAGCTGTTGAGGCGACGGCCCATTGCAACGAAACGGTTGCCGTCCTTCATCGCGCGGACTGGATCGGCGATCAGCACGCGAACCCGCGCGAACGTGCGCGCGAGGACGAATCGCTTCAACGGCTCGAGAAAATCGTCGTGATCGTAGATGTCCGGCTCGAGATCGTGCGTCAGGATCGCGAGGGTTCGATCGGCGAGCGACGTGATCTCGGAGACGGCCGCGCGCACGTCTTCCATCGTCGTGAGCACGAGCCGCTGACCTCGCCGCTTCCTGTGTTCCATGACCCCTGTCATCGTCGTGATTCCGGCGATAGTCGAAGTGAACGCCATGAGAGCGGTAAATTAGTTGTTGTCGGGACATCGTCCGCGGCACGTTGCCGACAATCGGCGGACGACGCGTGCAGTTTTGAGTAACGCACGGCCGTTTGCTGTGCCGTGCGTCACGTTTCGCACGTACGTTTCGTCGTAACGCCCAGATTTTTAAGGGTTCTTGGGGTAGCCGTTAAGGGTTTCCCGCAAACTTCAGCCGATCTCGCGGGCAAGCCGAGCCGCGAGCCCTACGTAGTCGGCCGGACGGAGCGCGAGGAGCCGTGTCTTCGCATCGGCCGGCAGGTCGAGCTTCGAGACGAAATCCTTGAGCGCCGCCTCGGTCACGCGCTGGCCGCGCGTCAGCGCCTTCAGCTGCTCGTATGCGTCGACGACGCCGTGGCGCCGCATCACGGTCTGCACGGCCTCGGCGAGCACTTCCCAGCTATCCTCGAGGTCCTGCCCGATCCGCTCGGCGTCGGCGTCGAGCTTCGCAAGGCCTCGCTGGCACGACTCGAAGGCGATCAGACTGTGCCCGAGCGCGACCGCGAGATTGCGCAGCACGGTCGAGTCGGTGAGATCCCGCTGCCAGCGCGACGTCGGGAGCTTGCCGGCAAGGAACGTGAGCAGCGCATTCGCGACGCCGAGGTTGCCTTCGGCGTTCTCGAACTCGATCGGATTGACCTTGTGCGGCATCGTCGACGAGCCGACCTCGTTCGCGACGACGCGCGGGCGGAAATAACCGAGCGCGACGTAGCCCCAGATATCACGGCAGAGGTCGATCAGGACCGTGTTGAAGCGGGAGAGCGTCTGGCAGTACTCCGCAATCCAGTCGTGCGGCTCGATCTGTGTCGAGTAGCGCGTCGGCTCGAGCCCGAGCGCGCGCACGAACCGCTCGCTGATGTCGATCCAATCGGCGTCGGGGTACGCGGCAACGTGCGCGTTGAAGTTGCCGACGGCGCCGTTGAACTTGCCAAGCACGTCGACGCGCGCGAACTGCTCCTTCTGACGCTTCATCCGGTCGACGAAGTTCGCAAGCTCCTTGCCGAGCGTCGTCGGCGACGCGGGTTGGCCGTGCGTGCGTGCGAGCATCGGCAGGTCGGCGTAGCGCTGCGCGAGTATCTTGAGGTCCGCCGTCAGCGCGCGCATCAGCGGCAAGAGCACCCGCTGGCGCGCATCGCGAAGCATCAGCGCGTACGCGAGGTTGTTGATGTCCTCTGAGGTGCTCGCGAAGTGCAGGAACGGTGTGAGCCCCCCCGCCGAGCTCGACACGCCGTCGAGTTTCTGCCGCAGGAAGTACTCGACCGCCTTCACGTCGTGATTCGTTTCGGCCTCGAGCTCCTTGACGCGCCGCGCGTCCTCGTGGCCGAAGTGATCGACGACCGCGTTCAGCACGTCCTTGACCGGCGTATCGAGCGGTCCGATGTCGGGCAAAGACGGCTCGTCGGCGAGATGCTGCAGCCAACGCACCTCGATCAGCACGCGGTAGCGGATCAGCGCGTACTCTGACAGATAGGGTCGGAGCGGGGCGGCCTTGTGCGCGTAGCGGCCGTCGAGCGGCGACAGCGCGGTAAGCGTCGTGAAATCCACGGAGCCTATACAACGGATTAGGGAGTGCGCATCATACACGCTTCGCCCGCGAGATCCGACGACCGCGCCGTGACCGCCCGGTCCGCGCGCGCTCAACCCGAGGACGGCGGCCCGGAGGAAGGGATGACTGAGTACAGGACCGAGAAGGACAGCATGGGTGAGCTCGCCGTTCCGGCGAGCGCGTTGTGGGGCGCGCAGACCCAGCGCGCCGTGCAGAACTTTCCGATCAGCGGCCTGCCGATGCCCGGCCGCTTCATTCATTCCTTGGGCCTGATCAAATGGGCGGCCGCCCGAGTGAACCGTGAGCTCGGGCTTCTGCCCGCGGACATCGCCGAAGCGATCGAGGCTGCGGCGCTCGAGGTCGCGGCCGGCGAGCACGACGCGCATTTCCCGGTCGACGTCTTCCAGACGGGCTCCGGCACGAGCTCGAACATGAACGCGAACGAGGTCATCGCCCGTCTCGCGTCGCAGCGGCTCGGCAAGAGCGTGCATCCGAACGACCACGTGAACATGGGCCAGAGCAGCAACGACGTCGTGCCGTCGACGATCCACGTGAGCGCCGCGCTCGGGCTCACGGAGCAGCTTCTCCCCGCGCTGAACCATCTTGCGGAGGTCATCGGGGCGAAGGCCGAAAGCCTTTCGACCGTCGTGAAGACGGGGCGGACGCACCTGATGGACGCGATGCCCGTCCGCTTCGATCAGGAGCTCGGCGGCTGGGCCGCGCAGATCCGCAACGACTATCAGAGGGTCGCCGGGGTGATGACGCGGCTGTCCGCGCTCGCTCAGGGCGGCACGGCCGTCGGCACCGGGATCAATGCGCATCCCGAGTTCGGCGTCCGCGTCGCGGCGGCGCTCGCCGAGCGGACCGGCATCGCATTCCGGCCGGCGGACAGCTACTTCGAGGCGCTGAGCTCGCAGGACACGGCCGTGGAGCTCTCCGGGCAGCTCAAGACGACGGCCGTGAGCCTCATGAAGATCGCGAACGATCTGCGCTGGATGAACAGCGGCCCGCTCGCGGGCCTGGGCGAAATTTCGCTGCCGGCGCTGCAGCCGGGCAGCAGCATCATGCCGGGCAAGGTCAATCCGGTGATCCCGGAGGCCGTCGCGATGGTGGCCGCGCAGGTGATCGGCAACGACACGACGATCACGATCGCGGGCCAGTCGGGCAATTTCCAGCTGAACGTGATGCTGCCCGTGATCGCGCACAACCTGATCCAGAGCATCGAGCTCACCGCGAGCGCCGCGCGCGTGCTCGCCGATTCCGCGATCGAGGGCTTCACGGTCAACACGGAGCGGCTCGACTCGGCCCTTGCGCGCAATCCGATCCTCGTGACCGCGTTGAACCCGGTGATCGGCTACGAGAAGGGCGCCGCGATCGCGAAGCGTGCCTACCGCGAGGGCCGGCCGATTCGCGAGGTCGCCGCCGAGGACACCGATCTGCCCGCTGAGCGGCTCGCGGCGCTGCTCGATCCGGTCGAGCTGACGAAAGGCGGTATCAAGGGCTGATCTGCAACGTGTGCCGCCGCCGATGATCGCGGAGCGGACACTGCGGCGGGCCGTGATCGAGCGGCGGCTCGCGCGTGCAAGGCCGCACGTCGATCCGATCGAACGGCTGCTCGCGGACGTAGAAGGCCCGGTCACGTCGGAGCTCCGTGACTGGCTCACACGGCCGCAGCGCGCCGCGGCCGTGTTGCTCGCGCTGATCGATCGGCCGGACGGCCTCACGATGCTCTTCACCGAGCGCGCGCTCCATCTGCCTCACCATGCGGGCCAGGTCAGCTTCCCGGGCGGACGGATCGACGGCGGCGAGGACGCGATCGCTGCGGCGCTGCGCGAAGCGTGGGAAGAGGTGCGGATGCCGCCGAGCGCGGTCGAGATCGTCGGCCGTCTGCCGACGCACGTGTCCGGCACCGGGTTCGCGATCACACCGGTCGTCGGCTTCGTCAGCGGCGACTTCGTGGCCGAGCCCGACCCCGGCGAGGTCGCCGGCGTGTTCGAGGTGCCGCTCGCCGTCGTGCTCGCGCCGGGGGCGCTGCGCACGACTTATCGAGAACGGCTCGGCACGCGCTTCAAGGTGTACGAGCTCGAGCATTCCGGGCGGCTGATCTGGGGTGCGACGGCCGCAATGCTGAAAACCTTCAGAGAAGTGCTTGCCGATGAGCCGGAGTGAACTCGACGACGTCGCGCGGCTGCTCGAGATCATGGCGACGCTGCGCGACCCCGAGCGCGGCTGCCCGTGGGACCTCGAGCAGACGTTCGAGTCGATCGCGCCTTATACGATCGAGGAGGCGTACGAGGTCGCGGACGCGATCGAGCGGGGCGACATCGCAGAGCTCGAGGACGAGCTCGGCGACCTGCTGCTCCAGGTCGTCTTCCATTCGCGTCTCGCGGAGGAGGCAGGGGCGTTCCGGTTCGCGGACGTCGCGCGCCGCATCTGCGAAAAGATGGTGCGGCGTCATCCGCACGTGTTCGGCGGCGCGCGTGCCGAGCGAGCCGCGCACGCCGAAACCTGGGAGGCGCTGAAACGGCAGGAGAAGGGACCGTCGGAGCGCGTTCTCGACGGCGTGCCGGTCGGGCTGCCGGCGCTGACGCGCGCCGTGAAGCTCGGACGCCGCGCCGCACGCGTCGGCTTCGATTGGCCCGATGCGCGCGGCCCGCGCGAGAAGATCGACGAGGAGCTCCGCGAGCTCGACGAAGCGATCGCGAGCGGTGAGCGGAGCCGGATCGAGGCCGAGCTCGGCGACGTGCTGTTCGCGGTCGCGAATCTCGCGCGGCATCTCGACGTCGATCCGGAGCAGGCCGCGCGCGGCGCGAACCTGCGCTTCGAGACGCGGTTCGAGGGCGTCGAGCGCCGCGTGCGCGAGTCCGGACGGCCGTTCGATGCGCATTCGCTCGACGAGCTCGAAGCATACTGGCAGGCGGCGAAGGCCGACGAGCCGTCGCAGCGCTGATCGGATCGCGCCCGCGCCGACGGGTATTCAGCTTCGATTCATCGCCTCGACCGTACCTTGCATCGCGAAGCCGGAGAGGAACATCCGGCCGTCGATTGGAGGTGTGCGATGTTACGGAGACTCGGAATGCTCGCGGCCGCGGTCGGAGCGCTCGCGGCCGGGACCGCCGCGGCGCACGGTCACGGGCACCACGGTCACGGGCACCACGGTCACGGTCACGCGAAGGACT
>CAZKNH010000093.1:0-16204 GCA_964553875.1 uncultured Gammaproteobacteria bacterium
AGCCGAGTCGAGCGCATCCGACTCCGCCGTGCCGCGTCCGTTCAAAGTCGATTGACGCGGTGTTCCATGGATGAGACAGAGCGAAGTCGTCGCCGTATGTGGACCGTGCACTCGGTAATGATAGGGATCCGGATCCGGAACTGCTCGGAAGCTGCATCCTTATGAGAACGCTTGACATTATCACAATTTAGTTCAAGCTATACATTCCACGTGCCGCAAGCTTTTCCGCACAGGCCGCATCAGAATACCCAGAACGTGCTCGACTTGACCGTGCCTTGGGGGCAGGCCGGCGTATGACCGTGATCGACGTCGAAGAGTATCTGGAGCCTGTCTCCGACGAATCGCCCGCCGGCGACAACTTCGAAGACGATCTCGCCTTTCTAGAGCTCGAACAGGCAGCGCGCGGGAAAGAGGAACGGCGCGTAGGCGCAATCGTCGTGCCTGCGGAGCCGCCCGATTGGAAAGCCGTCCTTCGTGCGAGTCGCGAGCTGTTGGCTCGCACACGCGACTTGCGCATCGCGGTGCGCTTCACCGAGGCGGCCCTCAACGTTCATGGCCTTCAGGGTTTCGTGGATGGCTTGAAGCTGCTCCACGGCCTGATCGACCGGTTCTGGGATACGGTGCATCCGTTGCCGGATCCGGAGGACGGCGATCGTCCGTTGGCGCGTATCAATGCGCTGATCGAGCTGAACGACCGGACTCGCGTCGTGCGGAGTCTGCTCATGACGCCGATCGTCGCGTCGGAGCTGCGGGACGCTTCTCGATGCGCGACGTGCTGATCGCGAAGGGCGAGTTGACGCCCGTGACGAACGGCCAGACGCCGAGCCTCGAGCTGATCGAGGCGGCGTTCCTCGATTGCGACCTCGACGAGCTCAAGGCGACGGCCGGCGCCGCGCGGGAGGCTGTCTCCCTGCTCTCAGGTATCGCCGCGTCGTTGAACGAGAAGCTCAAGTCCCATGCGCCGTCGCTCAAGGTGCTCGCGGACGAGCTGCAAAGAATCGTGCAGACGGTCGACGGGGCGCTCGAACGCCGCGGCGCTCGAGTCGAGTCGACCGGCAATGACGCAGAAGGCGACGCGCCGGCAGCGGAGGCGCCCTCTCATGTCGTGGTCGGCGCGATCCGCTCGAGGGAAGACGCGGCACGCATGCTCGATCAGGTGGCGGAATACTTCCGCAAGAACGAACCATCGAGCCCGGTGCCGCTGCTGATCGAGCGGGCGCGGCGGCTCATCTCGAAGGACTTCATAGAGATCCTCCGCGAGCTCGCACCCGACGGCGTGCCCCAGGCAGAGCTCGTGAGTGGGCTGAATCGGGAGCAGTAGTAGCGCACCGACAGCACGCCGTCGCGCCCTCGAGAGGGCTCGGAGCCGTTACGCGAAGGCTTAAGAGTACGGAGTACGATCGTGGCTAGGCAAAACAGTCAAAAGTTCATCGGGCGGAACCGCGCCCCTCGCGTGCACATCGAGTACAACGTCGACGTCTACGGCGCCGAGAAGAAGGTGCAGCTGCCGTTCGTGATGGGCGTGCTTTCCGACCTTGCCGGCAAGCGGGAAGAGCCGCTGCCGCCGGTCGATCAGCGCAAGATGCTCGAGATCGATATCGACAACTTCGACGATCGAATGAAGGCGCTGAAGCCGCGCGTCGCGTTCGACGTGCCGAACACGCTCACCGGCGAAGGGAACCTCAAGGTCGACATCACGTTCGAGAGCATGGACGACTTTTCGCCCGCAGCGATCGCGCGCAAGGTGCCCGGCCTCGACAAGCTGCTCCAGACGCGGCAACAGCTCTCGAATCTCGTCACGTACATGGACGGCAAGTCCGGCGCGGAGGAACTGATCACGAAGGCTCTGCGTGACGAGGCGCTGCTCCAGGCCCTCGCTTCGAAGGCCAACGAGGGCAATGACGCCGAAGAGCCGAAGGAGTAAGCGACATGGCAGAAGCACAGACGGAAGGTCAAGCCCAAGCTCAAGAGACCGTAGGCGTCGACGAGTTCTCGAAGCTCCTCGAAAAGGAGTTCAAGCCGAAATCCGATCGGATGCGTCAGCAGGTCGAAGCGGCCGTGCAGACGCTCGCGAAACAAGTGTTGAGCGACGAGGACCTGATCCTCGATGACGCGGTCAACTCGATCAACGCGATCATCGCCGAGATCGATCACAAGCTCACGGAGCAGATCAATCTCATCCTCCACCACCCCGAGTTCCAGGCGCTCGAGAGCGCGTGGCGCGGACTGCACTATCTCGTCAGCAACACCGAGACGGACGAGATGCTGAAGATCCGCTTCATGCCGATCTCGAAGCAAGAGCTCGGCAAGATGCTGAAGAAGTATCGCGGTGCTGCCTGGGACCAGAGCCCGCTCTTCAAGAAGATCTACGAGGAGGAGTACGGTCAGCTCGGCGGCACGCCGTACGGCTGTCTCGTCGGCGACTACTACTTCAACCACAGCCCTCCGGACGTCGAGATACTGACCGGCATGGCGCAGATCGCGGCGGCCGCGCATGCGCCGTTCATCGCGGGTGCCGATCCGTCCGTGATGCAGATGGACTCGTGGCAGGAGCTGACGAATCCGCGCGACCTCACGAAGATTTTCGAGGTGCCGGAATACGCGGCATGGCGCTCGCTGCGCGAGTCGGAGGATTCGCGCTACATCGGGCTCGCGATGCCGCGCTTCCTGGCGCGCTTGCCGTACGGTCAGAAGACGAGCCCGGTCGAGGAGTTCGACTTCGAGGAGGATACGGCGGGAGCCGATTCCAAGAAGTACACGTGGGCGAACTCCGCGTACGCCATGGCGTTGAACATCAATCAGGCGTTCAAGGTATTCGGCTGGTGCACGCAGATTCGCGGCGTCCAGTCGGGCGGCGTCGTCGAAGGCCTGCCGGTGCACACGTTCCCGTCCGACGACGGCGGCGTGGATATGAAGTGTCCCACCGAGATCGCGATCAGCGACCGGCGCGAGGCGGAGCTCGCGAAGAACGGCTTCATGCCGTTGATCCATCGCAAGAACTCCGATATGGCCGTCTTCATCGGCGCGCAGTCGTTGCACAAGCCGGCAGAGTACGACGATCCGGATGCGACGGCGAACGCGCAGCTTTCGGCGCGTCTGCCGTACCTCTTCGCCAGCTGCCGCTTCGCGCACTATCTGAAGTGCATCGTGCGCGACAAGATCGGCACGTTCGGCAGCCGCGCCGAGATGGAGCGATGGCTGAACGACTGGATCCTCCAGTATGTCGACGGCGATCCCGACAACTCGTCGCAGGAGGTCAAGGCGAGGAAGCCTCTCGCGGCCGCCGAGGTCGTCGTGCAGGACGTCGAAGGCAATCCCGGCTATTACACGGCGAGGTTCAGCCTGCGGCCGCATTACCAGCTCGAAGGCATGTCTATCGACATGAGCCTCGTATCGAAGCTTCCTAGCGAGAAGGGGGCCTAGCCCGAGTTCAAGTAGTCGTTCGCCGGCCTGCGCCGGCGGCCGGCTGCAACGACCCGATCAGCGACCAACGAAGAAAGGAGAAAACCGATGGCGGTCGACGCGTTCCTGAAGCTGGGCGACATCAAGGGAGAGGCTCAGGCGGAAGGACATGAGGAGGAGATCGAGGTGCTGTCCTGGAGCTGGGGGATGACTCAGCTCGGTACGACTCATCGCGGCACGGGCGGCGGCGCCGGCAAGGTCGAAGTGAATGATTTGAGCATCGTGCACTACCTCGATGCAGCGTCACCGAACCTCGTCCGCGCCTGCTGCACCGGTAAGCACATCCCGGAGGCAATCCTGACGTTGCGCAAGGCCGGCGAGACGCCTCTTGACTACCTCATTATCAAGCTCGAGGACGTCATCGTCACCTCCGTAGTACCGGGCGGAATGAGCGGCACCGATGAGATCCAGGAGTCCTTCACGCTGAACTTCCGGAAGTTTACCTACACCTATCAGCCGCAGGACAAGACGGGCGCGAAGAAGGGCGGCGCGATACAGGTCGAGTACGACATCGCGAAGAACAAGTGATCTCTGCTCGACGAAAATTTTCGAAGTCGGGTGTCCGCGTTGGACGCGGCTGACCTTTTGAGGCAAGGCGCCGTCGACGAGGCGCTCGCGGCATTGCAGGCTCGGGTCCGGGCCGAGCCTGCCGATGCGAAGCTGCGCGTTTTCCTCTTCCAGCTCTTGTGCGTGAACGGCGCGTGGGAGCGGGCGCTCACGCAGCTTGCCGTCGCGGGCGACCTCGACGCCGGCACGTTGGGCATGGTCCAGGTGTACAGGGAAGCCGTGCGCAACGAAGCGTTGCGGCGCGACGTGTTCGCCGGCCTCAAGTCCCCGCTCGTCTTCGGCGAGCCCGAGCGCTGGATCGCGCTGCTCCTCGAGGCGTTGAAGCGCACGGCCCAGGGCGATGCGGCGGGCGCGCGGAGCCTGCGCGAATCGGCGTTCGATGAAGCGGCGGCGTCGTCCGGGACGATCGACTCCGATCGTTTCGAGTGGATCGCCGACGGCGACAGCCGCCTGGGCCCGGTGCTCGAGGCGATCGTGCACGGCCGCTATTACTGGATCCCGTTCAACCGTATCGCGTCTATCCGCATCGAGCCTCCCGAGGACTTGCGAGACATCGTCTGGCTCCGCTCGATCATCACGTGGACGAACGGCGGCAGCGCCCACGCGCTCCTGCCGAGCCGTTATCCCGGCACCGAAGCGCACGACGATCCGCTCGTGCGTCTCGCTCGGCGCACCGAATGGCGAGAGGACGGCGAGGGAGGCTGCTTCGGCATCGGGCAAAGGATGCTGTACAGCGATGCGAACGAGTATCCGCTGCTCGACGTGCGCCTCGTGGAGTTCGATAGCGGAGACGGTGTTGCCGGGGATGGCTGACCTCTCGCGTCACGAGCACTTGCAGCCGTCGCTGCTCGACCGCCTCATCGACCTCGATCCAGCGAATCAAGCCGAATCCCGCGAGCGGTGGGTGCTGTCCACGCACCGGCTGAAGGCGGCCGTGCTCCGCGACCTGACCTGGCTTCTGAACACCTCCCGCCTCGCGACGACCGAGGATCTCGAGGACTATCCGCACGTGCGCAACTCCGTGCTGAACTACGGTGTCGAGGATCTGGCCGGGCTCGCGGTTGCCGGTTTGGATCCTGCCCGTCTCGAGAAGGCGGTGCGCGAGGCAATCGTCAAGTTCGAGCCCCGCATCGACCGGCACACGATCAAGGTCACCGCGATCGTCAGCCCCGAGCTGATGAGCCGTAACGCCGTCGCGTTCCGGATCGAGGGCGAGCTCTGGGCACACCCGATTCCTCAGTCGGTGTTGCTGACGACGGAAGTGGACTTCGAGACGGGCGACGCGGCGGTGAGCGAAAGCTGACGGCGCGCAGCCGGCAACGAAGATGGATGCCCGATTTCTGAGGTACTACGAGCGCGAGCTTCGTCACGTCCAGGAAATGGGCGCGGAGTTCGCCCGCGAGTACCCGAAGATCGCGGGTCGGCTCGGCATGGACGGGATCAAGGTCGTCGATCCCTATGTCGAGCGGTTGCTGGAAGGCTTCGCGTTCCTCGCGGCTCGCGTGCAATTGAAGATCGATGCGGAGTTTCCCCGCTTCACGCAGAGCCTGCTCGATATCGTCTATCCGCATTACCTGTCACCCACGCCGTCGATGGCGGTCGTCGAGCTCGTGCCGATCCTCGGCGACGCCGCGCTGCAGCAGGGATACGTTCTGCCGCGCGGCGCGAGCCTGCGTGCGCCGGTCTCGGGCGGGGAAAGGACGAGCTGCGAGTTCAGGACTGCCCATGAGGTCCGGATCTGGCCGCTCGAGGTCGCCGAGGCGAAGTATTTCGGCAGCGCATCGGCGCTCGCGGCGATCAAGGTCGATCGGCTCGACGGTGTCAAAGCGGGCCTGCGCATCGTTCTGAAGACGACGGCGGGCACGACCTTCGATCAGCTGCCGCTGGATCGGCTCGTGCTCTATCTGCACGGCGCCGGTCAGACGGCGAGGCGGCTTCACGAGCAGATGCTCGGCAACGCGGTCGGTTTCGTCGTGCGTCCGCGGGGTGAAGCCGGCTGGCAGGACTACCATGCGCCGGGCGGAATCGGGCCCGTCGGCTTCCGGCAGGACGAGGCGTTGCTGCCGGCAACGAGACGGAGCTTCGAAGGCTACCGCTACCTGCAGGAATATTTCGCGTTCCCGGAGCGGTACCTCTTCGTCGAGCTCGACGGGCTCGAGCGCTCCGTCTCGCGCTGCCCGGGAGCGGAGCTCGAGGTGATCGTCCTCTTCAACCGGCGGGACCCCGAGCTCGAGAATGTCGTCGATGCATCGAACTTCGTGCTGAACTGCGTGCCGATCGTGAATCTCTTTCCGAAGCGCGCGGACCGCATCCATCTCGGCGGGAATACGCACGAGTTTCACATCGTTCCGGACCGCACCCGTCCGATGGACTTCGAGGTGTGGTCGGTGACCGAGGTGCTCGGCTTCGGCGCGGGAACGAAGCCGGAGCAGGAGTTCCTGCCGCTCTACGCGTGTCACGATCAATCGGCGTACGACCGCAACGCGTTCTACACCCTGCACAGGGAGGCGCGCCGGCTCTCGTCGACCCAGCGGCGGCGAGGTGCGCGCACGGACTATGTCGGCAGCGAAACGTATATCGCGCTCGTCGATCCCCGGAACGCGCCCTATCGCAGCGATTTGAAGCAGCTCGGCATCACGACGCTCTGCACGAACCGGGATCTGCCGCTCCTGATCAGCGTCGGTCGAGGCAGGACGGACTTCACGCTCGATGCCGGTGCTCCCGTCAGCGCGATACGTTGCGTCGCGGGCCCGACGGCGCCGCGTGCGTCCGTCGCGCACGGGGATACGACGTGGCGGCTGATCAGTCACCTTTCGTTGAATTACCTTTCGCTGCTCGATGCCGACGACGGCGAGGGTGCGCGGGCACTGCGCGCGCTGCTCGCGCTCTACGCGGATCCGAACGACGCGGCCATGCAGCGCCAGATCGAAGGTGTGAAGTCCATCGCTTCCCGCCCGATCCACGCGCGCCTGCCGATCGACGGCCCGGTGACCTTCGGCCGCGGCATCGAGATCACGTTGACGTGCGATGAGTCGGCTTTCGAGGGTTTCGGCAGCTTTCTGCTCGGAATGGTGCTCAAGGAGTTCTTCAGGCGCTATGTCTCGATCAACTCCTTCACGGCTACGGTGCTGCGCTCGACCGAGCGCGGTGAGATCATGCGATGGTCGCCAACGCTAGGACGAGTAGCGACGCTGTAGAATCGTCGGGATCTGCGCGCCCCGCGTACGAGCTCGACTTCTTCGCCTTGCTGCGTCAGCTCGAAGCCGCTCATGCGGATCGACCGCGGCTCGGCGAAGGCGCGCGCCCCGTGGACGAGCCGGTCCGGCTGGCACAGAAACCGTCGCTCGCGTTCGCTCCGGCGCCGCTCGCATCGTTCGAGCCCGGCAAGGACGGGCGTCCGCCCCGGATCTCGCAGTACTTCTTCGGGCTCTTCGGCCCGAACGGGCCGCTGCCGCTCCACCTGACGGAATTCGCTCAGCAACGTGAGCTGCACGGCGGCGATCCGACTTTCCGGCGGTTCGTCGACATCTTCCACCATCGGCTGCTTCTGCTCTTCTACCGAGCATGGGCGAATTCCCGGCCGGAGACCGACTTCGACCGCCCGCAGTCGAGGCGGTTCGACACGTACGTCGGCAGCGTCTTCGGCCTCGGAATGCCCGAGCTTAAGGACCGCGACGCGCTCCCCGATTTCGCGAAGCTCCACCTCGCGGGCCTCATGTCGATGCGCACGCGGCCCGCGGTCGCGCTCGCTGCGATGCTGAATTCGTTCATGCGTCTGCCGTTTCGAATCGAGGAGTTCGTCGGCAGCTGGATCCCGTTACCGCGTGAGGACTGGCTGATGCTCGGCGCGCGGCAACGCGGCGCCGTGCTCGGAGCCGATGCGGTGCTCGGGGGCTCGGTGTGGGCGTGTCAGCACAAGTTCCGCCTGATTTGCGGACCGATCGGAATAGCGGACTTCAGGCGGCTGCTGCCCGGGAGCGACAGCCTCGCACGCGTGCGCGATCTCGTCCGAAACTTCGTCGGAGACGAGTTCGAGTGGGACCTGAACCTCGTGCTTCTCGCGGACGAGGTGCCGTCCACGAAGCTCGGGGTGGCAGGCGAGCTCGGCTGGACCACCTGGCTGGGACGTCGGCGATCGGTCGAGGACGCCGACGACGTCACGATTCATCCAAGCGTCGTCGTCGCCCGATGACGACGCGCGCCTTTCTAACGGGGAATTGACGCCATGGCCGAAATCAATCGCGCCGCGTTGTTCGGCAAGCTGAACTCCGTCGGCTACAAAGCCATCGAGGCCGCGACGGTTTTCTGCAAGATGCGCGGAAATCCGTACGTCGAGCTCGTGCACTGGCTCCACCAGATCCTGCAGCTCAACGACTCGGACCTGCACCGGATCCTCAAAGCATTCAACGTCAACCCGTCACGGCTTGCGGCCGACATCTCCGATGCCCTCGATCGTTTGCCGCGCGGCTCGACGACGATCTCCGACTTGTCGCCGCACATCGAGGAAGCGGTCGAGAGGGGGTGGTTGCTCGCGACGCTGCTGTTCGGCGACCGTCAGGTGCGCATCGGCTACCTGATCGCCGGGATCCTGCAGACTCGAGGCCTCAAGAACGCCCTCACGTCGATCTCCGCGGAGCTCGCAAAGCTCAAATACGACGTGCTGACCGACCGATTCGACGAGATCTGCGGCGGTTCCCCCGAGGACGGATTGAGCGCGAAGGACGGCTTCGACGTCGGCGGCGGCGTCGCCCCCGGTGAAGCGAGCGCAGCGATGGCGCCCGCCCAGATGGGCAAGAAGGAAGCGCTCGCCCGTTTTACGGTCGACCTCACCGCCGAGGCCCGGAGCGGCCGAATGGATCCGATCGTCGGCCGTGACGACGAGATTCGCCAGATCATCGACATCCTGATGCGGCGGCGGCAGAACAACCCGCTTCTGACCGGCGAGGCGGGCGTCGGCAAGACCGCCGTCGTCGAGGGTTTCGCGCAGCGGATCGTCAGCGGCGACGTGCCGCCGCCGCTCCGTAACGTCGAGCTTCGCGCGCTCGACGTCGGGCTGCTGCAGGCCGGCGCCAGCATGAAGGGCGAGTTCGAGAACCGCCTGCGTCAGGTCATCGAGGAGGTGCAGTCGTCCGAGACGCCGATCATCCTGTTCATCGACGAGGCGCATACGCTCGTCGGCGCGGGCGGTGCGGCGGGGACGGGCGATGCCGCGAACCTGCTGAAGCCCGCCCTCGCCCGCGGCACGCTGCGCACCGTCGCAGCGACCACCTGGGCCGAGTACAAGAAGTACATCGAGAAGGATCCGGCGCTAACGCGCCGCTTCCAGGTGGTGCAGGTCAACGAGCCGACCGAGGAGCGCGCGATCCTGATGATGCGCGGCCTCGCGTCCAAGATGGAGCAGCATCACCGCGTGCAGATCCTCGACGAGGCGCTCGAGGCGGCGGTGAAGCTTTCGAGCCGCTACATCCCCGCGCGGCAGCTCCCGGACAAGGCCGTGAGCCTGCTCGATACGGCGTGCGCGCGTGTCGCCGTGAGCCAGCACGCGACACCGGCGGAAGTGGAGGACTCGCGCCGGCGCATCGAGATGCTCGAGACCGAGCTCGAGATCATCGGGCGCGAGAAGGCGGTCGGCATCGACACGGCGCAGCGGGAGGCGGCCGTGGAGGCCCAGCTCGACGAAGAGCGTCGCCGGCTCGCCGAGCTCGAGGTGAGGTGGGAAGACGAGAAGCGCATCGTCGACCGGATCCTCGCTCTGCGGGCGAGTCTGCGCGGCGATGGCCCGGTGGACGGCGCGCAGGACGTGCCCGAGTCCGACGGCTCGACCGACGGCGACGGCATCACCGACGATCGGCGGAAGGCGATGCTCGACGAGCTTGCCGGGCTGCAACGCGAGCTCGAAGCGCTTCAGGGCGAGCGTCCGCTGATCCTGCCGAGCGTGGACCGGCAGGCGGTCGCGTCCGTCGTGCAGGACTGGACCGGCATTCCGGTCGGTCGGATGGTCAAGGACGAGATCGAGACCGTGCTCAGGCTCGACAAGGAGCTCGGCAAGCGGGTGATCGGCCAGGATCACGCGCTACAGATGATCGCGAAGCGCGTGCAGACGTCGCGTGCGAGCCTCGACAATCCCGGCAAGCCGATCGGCGTCTTCCTGCTCGCCGGGCCTTCCGGCGTCGGCAAGACGGAAACGGCGCTCGCGCTCGCGGAAGTGCTCTACGGCGGCGAGCAGAACGTCATCACGATCAACATGAGCGAGTTCCAGGAGGCGCACACCGTCTCGACGCTCAAGGGGGCGCCGCCGGGCTACGTCGGCTATGGCGAGGGCGGCATTCTCACCGAGGCGGTGCGGCGGCGCCCGTACAGCGTCGTGCTGCTCGATGAGGTGGAGAAGGCGCACCCGGACGTGCACGAGATCTTCTTCCAGGTCTTCGACAAGGGGATCATGGAGGACGGCGAGGGCCGGCTGATCGACTTCAAGAACACGCTGATCCTGCTGACGACGAACGTCGGCAGCGAGCTGATCATGAACCTCTGCAAGGACCCGGACCTGATGCCCGAGCCCGAGGCCATCGCGCAGGCGCTGCGCGAGCCGTTGCTGAAAGTGTTCCCGGCCGCGTTGCTCGGACGCATCGTCACGATTCCGTACTACCCGTTGAGCGATGCGATGATCGACGCGATCACTCGCTTGCAGCTCGGCAGGATCGAGAAGCGGGTACGGGAGAACCACGACATTCCGTTCGTCTACTCCGACGCCGTCGTCGAGCTCATCAGAAGCCGATGCATCGAGCTCGAGAGCGGGGGGCGAATGATCGACGCGATTCTCACGAACACCGTGCTGCCGCATATCAGCCAGGAGCTCCTGAGACGGATGCTCGAGGGCAAGCCGGTCGACAGGATCGAGGTGACGGTCGAAGACGGGCAGTTCGCGTACCGATTCGGTTGATGCGCGCCCGGCTCGCGCGGTACGTCATCCGTTCGAGGGCCGCGCCCGCCGGTTCTCGAGCGGGCGGCGCGCCCTGTAACGCCCGCGCCGCGCGCGCTGGAGAGCAGTATCAGAGCACGCCGCGCGAGCTGTTTTGAGACTTACGTCCTTATACGCTATCCTTAGTATTCAATAGCCTACGCGTACTTTTCGAACCTTCTGATGCGATCACGATACGCGCCGGAGTCTGGATGACGGAGTGTCTTGGAGGAGTCACGCATGGCGCGGCCACGGATCGTTGATGTCGATTACTACGAGTTCCTGCGGGCGCTGCAGCAAGCCACCGCCCGCGGTGACCGTATCGAGACGACCGACAAGGAACGTTGGAGCGCATGGGTGCGCGACAACCGCGTGAGGGAGGCGGCGTTCAAGTCCATTGCGTCCGGCAAGTACGAAGGGCTCGAGCCCGTGATCATCGAGAACGGAGAATGGCGCGGGTACTACCTCGTCTCGAAGCAGGACGAAGCCTGCCTCAAGTGGGAACGCGACGCGTAGCGCGCGGCTGCTGCGAAATCACCGCAGATGGTTTTATTGACAGTCCGAGTGCAGTTCGGGCTAACTACGATGCACGCGGTTATGCCGGCGCGGCTCTTCGAGGCGCCGGGTCGCTGAAAGAAGCATAACGATCTTGGGGGGCGCCACCCGCCGATGACCACCGGTCGTCCAAGCATGCCCGCCACGCGTGGGGGACGCGCTGCCGCCGCCGGAGGGCGTCCCGTCCGCATCACGACGCCGCTCGGCGAAGACCTTCTGTTCAGCTCGATGGAGCTCGACGAGCAGCTCGGCCGGTTGTTTCGCTGTCAGCTGGAGCTCTTGAGTCCGCGCGAGGATATCGATCTCAACGATCTGCTCGCGCAGGAAATGACCATCGAGCTCGAGTTGCCCGGGGGCGCGCGGCGTTACCTGCACGGTTACGTCAGCGAGATGGCGCAGCTCGGCCGGGTCGGTAGTTATGTCAACTACGCGGTCACGCTGCGCCCGTGGCTCTGGTTCCTGACCCGCACGGCCGACTGCCGCATCTTCCAAGAGAAGACGGTGCCGGAGATCATCAAGGAGGTCTTCCGCGAGAACGGCTTTTCCGACTTCAAGGAGATGCTGAGCGCGCAGTACCGGAGGTGGGAGTATTGCGTGCAGTATCGGGAGACCGACTTCAACTTCGTCAGTCGCCTGATGGAGCAGGAGGGGATCTATTACTTCTTCGAGCACGAGGACGGCAAGGATACGGTCGTGCTCGCCGACTCGCCGTCGGCGCATAGCCGGACGCCCGGCTACGAGAAGATTCCCTACTATCCGCCTTCGCCGAACGTCGTTCGCGAGGAGCACATCTTCGATTGGCGCCTGAGCAAGTCCGTGCAGCCCGGGGCGTACGGGATCGGCGCCTACCACTTCAAGAAGCCGCGGGCGAGCCTCGAAGCGTACTCGTCGATTGCGTTTCCGCATGCGCGGTCCGACTACGAGCTCTTCGACTACCCGGGCGAGCACTACGAAAAGGACGAGGGCGACCGCTACGCGAACGTCCGCATGGAGGAGCTCGCGGCGAAGCACGAGCGGGTGACCGGCCTCACGGACGCCAAGGGGCTCTTCCCGGGCGCTCTTTTCGAGCTGACCGAGCACCCTCGCGCGGATCAGAACCGTGAGTACCTCGTCCTGGCGGCGAGGCACGTGCTCAGGGTCGGGCTTTACGAGTCCGGCGATGCAGGAGGGGAGGACTACAGCTGCGCGTTCGAGGCGATACCGAGCGATATCGCATATCGTCCGGAGCGCATCACTCCGCGGCCGACCGTGCAAGGTCCACAGACGGCGACCGTCGTGGGCAAGCAGGGCGAAGAGATCGACACGGACGAGTACGGCCGCGTGAAGGTTCAGTTCCACTGGGACCGCTACGGCAAGTCCGACGAGAAGAGCTCGTGCTGGGTGCGTGTCGCGCAGATCTGGGCGGGCAGCCAATGGGGCGGCATAACGATCCCGAGGATCGGCCAGGAGGTTATCGTCGACTTCATCGAGGGCGATCCCGATCGGCCGATCATCACGGGGCGCGTATACAACGCCGACAACATGCCGCCCTATGCGTTGCCGCAGAACAAGACGCAAAGCGGGATCAAGAGCAGGAGCACGAAGGGAGGCGGCCCCGACAACTTCAACGAGATCCGCTTCGAGGACAAGCTCGGCCAGGAGGAGGTGTACATCCACGCCGAGAGAGACTTCACTCTCGTCGTCGAGAACAACCAGACGATCACCGTGGGTTTCGAGGACAAGGACCCGGGTGACCGAAGCGAGTCGATCTTCAACGATCGGACGCTCAGCGTAGGCCGAGACAAGATCGAGACCGTCGGCCGTAACAAGCAGATCCAGGTCGACGGCGCCCATGCGGAGCAGATCGGCGCCGGAATGACCATAAACGTCGGGGGCAGTCTCACCGAGACCGTGGCCGTCAATTACGCGGAAACGGTCGGCGCGGCGATGGAGCTCACGGTAGGCGGCCTGCTCGCGATCACGGTCGGCGCGGCGATGTCCGAGACCGTCGGCGGCGCGAAGTCGGAGAACGTCGGCTTGCAGAAGACCGAGGCGGTCGCGCAGAACCGGTCGCTGATGGTAGGGAAGGATGCCTCCGAGAAGATCGGCGGCAGCAAGGCCGTCGAGATCGTGAAGGACTCGAAGCTTTCGGTAGGCGGGAAGCGCGAGCTGAATGTCACGAAAGAATATATCGTGAATGCACAGAAGCTTCAGCTCGTCGCGAAGGACGAGATCCTGCTGAAGGTCGGCTCGGCGCAGATCACGATGAAGAAGAACGGGGACATCACGATCAAGGGCAACAAGATCAACGTCAACGGCAGCGGCGACGTCGTGATCAAGGGCAGCCAGATCAAGCAGAACTGAGGAGAAATCGACGATGAAGACTGCCGCGTCGCTCGCTCAGGCCGAAGTCCCGGCGACCGAAGGAATGCAAGGGCTGGCGCTGGGACGGATCGTGGGCGTGAACGAGGACTCCGTCCCCTTGGTGGATTGGCCGGGTAACACTGCCGGTCCCGTTCCGGCGGCCTGGCTTTCCACGGTCGAGCCGGGCGCGCAGCTTCCCGCATCCCCGGTGCTCCTCGGCTTTGCCGCTGACGCGCCGGGCAACCCGATCATCATCGGCTTCGTCGTGACGTCCGCACCGGCGGCGTCGGACGCGAAGCAGGGCAAGACCATCGAGTCGAACGAGCAGATCACGATCAAGTGCGGCATGAGCTCTATCGTCCTGAGACCGGACGGAACGATCGTTCTGAAGGGGCGCAAGATCGTCAGCCGCGCGTCGGAGCTGAACCGGATCAAGGGCGCGTCGGTGCTGATCAACTGACCGCTGCGAATGCCGAACATGGAGTGACGAAGTGCCGGTAACGGTCGGAGTCAATTTTCTGTCCGTCGTCCACAGGGACAGCAACGGCGTCTCCATTGCATTCCCGGACGTCTGCAAGACGCCGGCACCTCCCGCGCCATTCGTGCCCGTCCCCTATCCGAACATCGCGAGGTCGTCCGACACCGCGCAGGGGACGAAGAAGGTCAAGTGCGACGGCAACCCCGTGTGCGTGAAGGATTCGAATTTCAGCATGAGCACCGGGGACGAGGGGGGAACCGCGGGCGGCGGCGTCGTCTCCGGCAAGATCAAGGGCAAGGCCGAGTTCGTCATGTTCTCTTTCGACGTGAAGTTCGAGGGCAAGAACGTCGCCCGGGCCTTCGATCTCATGCTCCACAACGACAAGAACACGCCGCCGTTCCCCGTGCTGCAAGGGCCCGTCGTGGCCATGGCGATGGATCGGGGCGAGTGCTACATCTGCGGGAAGCCGATGTAGCGGGCAATGCTTTCCGGTCGTTTGGAGCACGTCCCTCAAGCGGGAGGTTCCGGGGGGCGCCCGTTCCGCGGAGCCGTGCTGGCCTGCGGACTCGCCTCGTCGCTCGGCTATGACGCGACGACGGCTTGCGCCGCGGCGAGGGCGGGCATCGTGCGCAGATCGCCGCTGCCGTACGTCTACAGGGCAACCGACGATCCTGAAGGCCAGCCGGCCGTCGGGCATACGGCCTCGCTGCTCACCGAAGGTTTCGTAGGCGCCGCCCGATGGCAGAGGCTCCTGCAAGGGGCCGTCCAGGATCTCGCGCAACGTGCCCCGATCTCCCGGCAGCCCGTGTGCTGCGGCGTGTTTCTCGGGCTTCCTGCGAATTTGCCCGGCGTTCCGGCCGAGCGCGTCGGCGATCCCGCTGCCGTGCTCGCCTTCGCGCGGGACCTGTGGGTCCGGAGCGTCAACGCTGCGGCGTGCCCGCTGCCCGGGGATGTGTGCTTCGCGGAGGCATCGGGTTCGCCCGCACTGGCCTCCGCTTTGGCGGCTGCCCTCGAGATGCTTCGTCGGGGCAGCCTGGATATGGCCGTCGTCGGAGTCGTCGATTCGCTCGTCGATGTTCCCGTCCTGCAGGAGCTCGACCGGAACCATCGGCTCAAGACCGAGTTCAATCCGGATGGCCTGGTGCCCGGCGAAGCGGCGGTCGTGCTGTTGCTCGCGGCCGAGCACGGCGTCATTGCGAAGGAGGCCCGCCGTCTCGGCTACGTCGCGCGCGTGCTGAAGCTCGCGGCCGACGGAGCGGCGGCCGATGACGGCCGCGCGACCGCGCGCATCGTTCACGAGCTGTTCGACGGCATCCGCCCGCCGGCTCCGAACGCGGGCCGCAGGTGGGTGCTCCTCGATCTCAACGGCGAGTTCGGCCGGTCGAGAGACTGGGGACACGCGCTCGTCAGGCTCGTGTCCTCGGATCGTGCGTTCGACGACCACGAGCTCTGGCACTGTGCCGATGCGTTCGGGGATACGGGTGCAGCGAACGCGGGTCTCGCTCTGTGCGTCGCGGCTCACGCGTTCGCGCGCGGTCATGCCCCTTCACCCCATGCCGCCGTCGTCACCGCCTCGGACGGTGCCCGATCCGGCATTCTGTTCTCGGCACCGGAGACGGGAGGTTCTCGTGAGTGAATCCTGCACGAAGGGTGTCAAGGAGGGTTTGTTCTGCGCCGTGAGGACGGCGCCCGACTCCGAGTGCGAATGCGGCAATAACTACGTCAAGAACTGCGAGCCCTCGGAGCCGTGGGGCAAGTTCCCTCAACGGTTTACGGTGACGGTCAGGGACAAGAAGACCAAGGAGGTCGTCGCTAAGTATCTGGACGCGATTCGAAAGAGC